>AP018318.1:681250-1021875 GCA_003990705.1 Nostoc sp. HK-01 | reverse complement strand
TCAGATTTAGGTATTTCTGATTTATATGCTTCTCCGATTTTTAAGGCGAGGACTGGTAGTACACATGGTTATGATGTGGTAGACGCTTCACAGTTAAATCCGCAATTGGGAACTACGGAAGATTTTGCGAATTTAGTGGCGAAATTACAATCTTTAGGGATGGGTTGGTTACAGGATATTGTGCCGAATCATAATGCTTATAGTAGCGAAAATCCCTATTTAATGGATGTGTTGGAGCATGGTGCAGATTCTAGCTATACAGACTATTTTGATGTTTGCTGGAATTTTCCTTTTGCTAATAGTCAAGAGCGCATTCTTGCTCCTTTGTTGGGAGATTTTTATGGTGAAGCTCTGGAAAAAGGAGATATTCAACTACAATATGAGCAACATGGTTTAACTGTGAACTATTACAGTTTAAAATTACCGTTGCGTTTGGAGTCTTACAGCAAATTTCTGACTCACAATTTAGGGAAACTTACGCGCACATTGGGCAGAAATCATCCTGATTTTATTAAACTTTTAGGTATTCTCTATATTCTCAAAAGTGTGCCTTCGGAAGTTGCAGGGAAGCAACGTCAAGACCAAATTGCTTTTATTAAAGGTTTAATTTGGGAACTCTACAGCACTAATGATGATATCCGGGAATTCATTACCGAAAATCTGAGCATCTTTAATGGAGAGCCAGGTAATTCTGAAAGTTTTAACTTACTAGATGACTTACTCAACGACCAGTTTTATCGTCTTGCTTTCTGGAAAGTTGGCGCGGAGGAAATGAACTATCGCCGTTTCTTTACTGTTAACGAACTCATCTCAGTTAAAGTTGAAGAAATGCGCGTGTTTAACAATACTCATAGTTTAATTCATAAGCTCGTCGAAGAGGGCGTATTTACTGGTTTAAGAATTGATCATATTGATGGGCTGTATAACCCTACGCAGTATTTAGAAAGACTGCAAGAAAAAATGGGTGATGTTTATATCACTGTCGAGAAGATTTTAGAACTCACAGAAGATTTACCGAATTATTGGCAGATTCAAGGTACATCAGGATATGACTTTTTGAATTATGTTAATGGTGTATTTTGTCAAGTTCAAAATGAAATCTTATTTGATAAGATATATAGTTCATTTATCGGTTCACGCTTTAATTATTCATCACTTGTCCAAGAGAAAAAACATCTAATTCTCGAAAAGAATTTAGCAGGTGATGTGGATAATTTAGCCAGCTTACTGAAGAATATTGCCAGTAAATATCGCTATGGTAATGATTTTACATTGAATGGATTGAAACGAGCGATCGCAGAAGTACTGATGCTATTCCCCATCTACCGTACTTATATCACTCCCGATGCAATTCCAGATAGCGATAAAGCCTGCATTCAAACAGTAATTAACACAGCAAGAAAACAAGTACCTCTGTTACAGCATGAAATGAACTTTCTGGAAAAAGTTATGCTGTTGCAGTTTGATGAGTCTCTCACCCAAACAGAAAAAGAACAGTGGATTTATTTTGTCTTGCGGATGCAGCAATATACTGGCCCACTTATGGCTAAAGGTGTTGAAGATACTACTTTATATGTTTATAACCGACTAATTTCCCTCAACGAAGTCGGCGGAAATCCTAGTCATTTTGGAATTACCATCGAGCAATTTCATAACTTTAACCAACAGCATCAAGCGAATTGGCCTCACACCATGAACGCCACAGCTACCCATGATACCAAGCGCGGCGAAGATGTCAGAGCTAGGTTAAATGTATTGTCCGAAATTCCCCAAGAATGGGAAGAACAAGTAAATAAATGGAGTGAACTCAATCAACAACATCGTAACCTTGTCGATCGCAACGATGAATATTTTCTTTATCAAACCCTAGTTGGTGCATTTCCCTTTGCGGAACACGAACAAGCCTCTTTTGTGGAACGGGTGCAAGAATATATGATTAAAGCCATCCGGGAAGCAAAAGTTCACACCGCATGGTTGCGTCCTGATGATGAATACGAAGCAGCTTGTGCAACTTTTATTCAGAAAGTCCTTGACCCCAACTTATCACCGCAATTTCTCGAAAAATTCCGCCCTTTTCAACATAAAATTGCCGAATATGGCATATTTAACTCCCTTTCTCAAACTCTCCTCAAAATTACTGCGCCTGGTGTCCCCGACTTCTACCAAGGAACAGAACTCTGGGATTTAAGTTTAGTTGATCCAGATAACCGCCGTCCCGTAGATTTTGAATTACGACGTGGTTACTTGAGTACCATCCAGAAGCACATCAAAACCGATATTTTGGGCTTAATTGCAGAACTCCTAACCAATAAAACCGACGGGAGAATCAAACTTTTCTTAACTCTACAAGCACTCACAGCCAGAATAAAATATCTCTCATTATTCCAAAACGGCGAATATCAACCAATAGAAGTCCACGGAACCCACGCCAACCATATCATCGCCTTTGCCAGGCAACATAACAATCATACAGCGATCGCCATTGTCCCCCGTTTTCTCACAACCCTCATCCAACCCGGACAACTTCCACTAGGTGAGTCAATCTGGCAAGATACACATCTAAAACTCCCCGCCAAAACTTGGCAAAACCTCCTCACCCAGCAAACCCTAAAAACCGAAAACACCCTACCCATCGCCACCGCCCTCTCCCATCTCCCCGTAGCCCTATTAATTGCTGAATAACTTATACAACCAACGTAATCAGAAAATCTCTCTTTCACCCTCTCCGCGCACCTCCGCGCCAACCTTTGCGTAACTTTGCGTTAAAAAACATGACCCAACAACTTACCAGCCCCCCAATAACCAGTGTCCGCACCTACATCAAACAAACCTGGAAAACCCTCACCCGTTCCCACCACCATTTATTAGAATCAGCCCAAGACACTAAACTAGAACACAAACCCAACACCCCGTGGCTAGTTTACATCTCCCCCCAAGAAGACTGTAATACAGTCAAGTCTGTATTAGAGCGATCGCTATCTGCTAAAGAAATGCAGCAAATAGAAATTCGCACCTTACCCAGCGAAGTCGAAGCCATCGAAGAACACGGGTTGTTATATCTCCCAGGTGCTTATGTTGTTCCTGGCGGGCGTTTTAATGAAATGTATGGCTGGGATAGCTATTTTATTCTGCTCGGTTTACTGCGGGATGAAGAATGGGAACTAGCCCAAAGTCAAGTTGATCAATTACTTTATCAAGTCCAGCATTACGGCACCATCCTCAATGCTAACCGTACCTATATGCTGACGCGATCGCAACCCCCCGTCCTGAGTATGATGGTGCTGGCGTTGTTCCAACACACCCAAGACCAAGCATGGTTAAAATCAACCCTGCCATTATTAGAACAATTTTATTACTACTGGGTAGTCCCGCCCCATCTCAATTCGGCAACAGGCTTATCGAGATACTATGCTTTAGGCGAAGGAGCAGCACCGGAAGTTTTGTTTTCGGAACTGGATGAAGCCGGACGTAGCCACTATGAACGCGTCAAGGAATATTATCAACAATTTGAAATTGATGACTATGATGTGAGTCTGTTTTATAACCGCGAAAAAGACGAACTCACAGACTTATTTTACAAAGGCGATCGCTCTATGCGCGAGTCTGGGTTTGATATCACCAACCGCTTTGGCCCTTTTAGTGTGGATATCATTCATTATGCGCCAGTGTGTTTAAACAGTCTGCTTTATCAAATGGAACAAGACTTGGCGCAAATTTACGAAATTTTGGGGAATCCTGAACTTGGAAAACAATGGAGCGATCGCGCGAGTCTCCGTCGTGAGCGTATCGATCAATACCTTTGGGATGAAGACCAAGGACTGTACTTAGACTATCACTTCTACAGTAACCAACGTCGTCATTATGAGTTTGCTACTACCTTCTATCCTCTATGGACAGGACTGGCTTCTCCTGCACAAGCTCAACGAATTGTCCAAAATCTGAGTTTATTTACTGCACCAGGAGGAATTTTCACCAGTACCCGTGTTACCGGAAATCAATGGGATGCGCCTTTTGGTTGGGGGCCACTAACATTGATTGCTGTCCAAGGACTTTGCCGTTATGGATATGATGCAGAGGGTCATGATATTGCTGATAAGTTTTTAACTATGGCGATTAAAGAATTTACCCGATGTGGTTTTTTCGTGGAAAAATATGACGTTGAGCGATGTTCTGCTCAAGTTTCTGACGAGATTTGCTTTGGTTACAGTTCTAATGAAATAGGTTTTGGTTGGACTAATGGAGTTATTTTAGAACTTTTGGCGCTGCAATCATTGGACTTAAAGGATTAATCAACCGCAGAGGTGCAGAGATCACCGAGAAAAGAAGTTTGAGATATTCTTTGTGTAAGTGATAAATCCAATAAAAAAGTAATTGAGGATAAGCCAACAGCCTATCCTCAATCAAATCATCAAAATTCAGCTTTAGCGTTTTACCACTACTAAAGTCCCTGGCTTCGTCCAGTTGTACAATTTTCGCGCCTGCTTCACTGGCAAATTCACACAACCGTGGCTGACTGGAGTGCCAAAACGGTTATGCCAATAAGCACCATGAATCGCATAGCCTTCATAGAAATACATTGCATAAGGAACATCAGGAATGTCGTAGCCGCTACCCCGCATTCTATTAGTGCGATACTTCGATTGAATATGAAACCTACCAACGGGTGTAGGAGTAGCGCGTTTACCTGTAGATACAGGAAAGTTGTAAACCAGCTTTTCGCCATCCCATGCACGTAAGCGTTGCTGGGATAAATCAATTTCAATCCGGCGAGGTTGGGATACTTGTCTACTGTCAGATATTTGGATGCTGTTGTTATTGAGCGACGCGGCTGTAGCTATCACAGAATTGGGATCAGCTGTTGGTAGCGCCGAGGAGAAAAAAGTTGCTAACAGCAGCGCTACACCTGTACAAAAATTTCCTGAGCGACGAATTCCAACATTACTAGTTTGGGTTCGCATTCTGCATCACCTTCTAACAACGCGAAAAATATGTTGTAGTTTTCATAAACGTTACAAATTGCCAAAACAATTCCTAGTTGTTTATGGAATATCTACGCGGATGTTCCGCCAATACACCAATACCAGTATCAGGTGAGACTAATACAGCAGCTACGTACCAAGGTTGGATCTTTTAACTAGGTCGAAAGAAGTAAGAATGTCAGGTTTTTCCTCACTTATACCCCTACATTTCTATACCTTCGTGCCTAGAGTTGATTTTTCCTCCCACTGCTCAAAACTCTCGAACCTTGGTTTGAGTGTTGACGGCGATTTATTTCACATTTGGAGTTGAAAAAGTGCAAACTACTGAATTTGATATTTGCACTTGTAGTTTTACACAGGACTTACGCAAAAATATATGGGCTGACTAGAGTACTCTAGTCTTCTATTTCTTACTTCAAGTTAAGTTGTGGCGATTCCGGAGCCGGAATCAGTAATGTCTTGATTTGCTGTGATTTGTCTGCTTACTTGTGGATGACCACAGGTGTTCCTAAAGATGCCCAATTGAATAGCCATTTAGCATGGTTAGGCGCGACGTTGATGCAACCGTGACTTACTGGTGTGCCGAATTTTTTATGCCAGTAGGCTCCGTGAATTCCGTAGTTACCTTGGTAAAACATTGCATAGGGAACGTTGGGAACGTCATAGTCTCTGCCGCGCATTCGGGTTGATTTATGCTTAGATTGAATTTTAAAGCTACCTATCCTCGTGGGAGTAGATTGTTTACCAGTGGAAATAGTAACTGCATAAACAGGTTTTTTTCCTTCCCATGCGGTTAATCTTTGGGTTGACAGGTTAATTTGAATCCAACGTTGGTCTGATTTTTGCAGAGTTTGGATTGTTTGTTTAACTGTCTCGTTTTTGCCACTAGCTGTGACTGTATTTGTGCTAATCCCAATCACGCTCAAACATATTGCCGCACCTATAACCATTTTTTTGAAGTGGCAGATGGGGTAAGAATTAATCAGACTTTTCATGATGTATGCAGTTGCAAGAGGGAGTCTTAAGAATTTTTTCCTTTTTACTTTGTAGCCTAAAAATTCAGTAAGTGTGTATTTTGCTACGCTAAATTCTGTATTAGGTTACTAGTATGTTGAGCGATCGCTTGCCAATTTTCTGCAATCACCAACTTTTTCGGAAACAATTCACTACTCAAGCCCACCGCCACAGCCCCCGCTTGGATAAATTCTGGGGCATTTTTTAGAGTCACGCCACCTGTAGGAATTAAAGGAATATGACCCAATGGAGCTTGTAAACTTTTGATATAACTGGCTCCTCCCAAGGCTTGCACAGGAAACACCTTCACGCAACTAGCGCCTTGTTGCCATGCGGTCACAATTTCTGTAGGAGTCAGCGCTCCTGGAATCATCGGCACTTCTTTTGTCACGGCGGCTGCAATCATTTCTAAATCAATATGAGGGGAAAATAAAAATTGCGCTCCAGAGGCGATCGCATCTTGTAACTGCTGCACGTTGAACAATGTACCTGTACCAATCAGACAATCAGGTAATTTCATGCGGAGTTTAGCGATCAATTCTGCGGCGCGATCGCTATTCCAGGTAATCTCTATTAGCTGCATTCCCCCAGATGCTACCGCCATTGCCATCTGCTCTCCTAATTCTATTTTTGATGCACGGATAACGGCGATCACTCTGTTTTTTCGCAACTTTGATAACCAATCTTGATTAGACATTCTCGCTGGGACTTGAAATAAGGCATTAAATTCTTCACTACCAGCGTGACACATCATCTAGAGGAAACGGGGCAAGGTAAATACTCTGCTGAAAACTTGCCTGTTGCCTCAAGCTATGCGATATTTAATATACATCACTAACTCTATCGAAATACCGTATTTAATATCTAGCCGTAAAAGGTAGTAAAAATGGCAATTGCACAGCAAAACACAGCATCCTTGACTATCAGCTTAAATAATTCTCAAAATATTCATCAAATCTGGCAGCCAGCGCGGTTGGGAGCAGTATTTATCCGGCGTTTGTGGTGGCACACTAAAAGCTACGGAATAGTTTTCAGCATTATGTTTTTAACCTTAATGAGTCTAATTTTCCTCAGTATTTATTGGTCTTATCGCCACCTGCTGATATTTACCACACCGCAAGATGAATTGGATATGGAGAGTAGTAAGTGAGTGAACGAACAAAGCTGCGGGTTGTATCTTACTTAGCGCCTAATTGGTTCTGGTTTTACGAAGCTATTGTGGCTTATCTAGGTCGGATTTTGGCAGTAGAAACCCAACTACAAGCAAGTCAATATGACCCACTCGCAGACCCAATACTATTAACAGACCAGCTAGACCTAGCATTTATTTGTGGCTTACCTTTGGTCAGATACGGTCAAGTGGTAGCAAATAGGTTGCAACCTGTAGTTGCGCCAGTTATGGAAGCACCACGCTATCAAAATCGTCCAGTTTACTTTACGGATGTGATTGTCAATACAAACAGCCATTTATACAGCTTTGCAGATTTAGCTGGTAAAATCCTGTGTTACAACGACCCTGGTTCTAATAGTGGCTATAATTTACTGCGACATCGGTTATTACAAGACAAACACCCAAAAAACTTTTTTGGACAGACAATACAATCGGGGTTTCATCAGCGTTCAATTCGTTGGGTAATTGATGGACTGGCGGATTGTGCAGGTATTGATAGTGTAGTCTTGGAGCAAGAACTACGAGATTGTCCTGATTTATCACAGCATATACGAGTAGTAGAATCTATCGGCCCATGTCCGATGCCGCCTTTAGTCGCTGCTCAACATTTAGATCAATCTTTGATTCAGCAGGTGCAAGCGGCGTTACTTCAACCAGATGCAGAACTCCAAACCGCAATGAAAAAAGTTGGCGTGAAGCGTTTCGCATCTGTGGATTGGTCAGATTATCAAGCGATCGCAAAAATTTACAATACTGCAATTCAGGCAGGTTATGAGGTAATTGGTTAGCGATCGCTAGTAATATACTAAATATTTAAATCACGCAGAGCTAAACGAATTTGCTCTAAACGTCTGCGGTTCACACCAAGATCAGACTGTCCAACGCGAGATGCAGAACGGATATGAATCACTGACTCATCAGTAGGAAAATAAAACTCTACATCATCAATAAATTTAAATATCCGGCTTTTAGAAAGAGCATGAATGTAATTATCTGTCTGTTCTATCACCTCTGTGCGCGGAACAACAGTGAGAACTTTGAGTAAGATGGCTCGTGCTGTCTCGCGGTCTACATGATAAGCGATCGCGTCAATGCTATGTTCGGCATCAGCGTCTTGACTAACAACGCAGTTTGGGGAACTCGGACAAGAAGTTAGATGACCATGATCAACTCCCAAGTTAGAAGAGTCTGCCCAAGTAGCCGTAGGTAGGATAAAACTACTAGCTAGGGCGATAAATATTACAAACGTAATTTTCAACAGATGTCGTTGGGCAATTGCTGTGAGCGAATGAATCATGATCAATCTAGGCCTCAAGCTGGAAATATTACTCAATTATTGTCGGTCATTGAGGATACCTGCTACGAGTTTTTGTGAAGTAGTTACCTTTTCTTTTGCAGTAGCAATGGCATAAACCTGAGTTTGTTTTTCACTATGCCAAATTGCATCTCGATATATCTGCTCAAATAAGACTCGTTGAGCATGACTACCACCTATCCGATGCAGTAGTGGTAAGACGATTTTTAATTCAGATTTAGCGATGGAATACTCACCTTTTGCATGGGCAATCATCCCTCTGGCTGCGGGAATTGCGACTTTTAACCAGTTCTGACGCAAGTATGGATTAATGCTCTGAGAATGTTTTTGCATACTCAAATACATCTCGTTTACCCAGTCAAATCGTCTAGCTCTGGCTAAGGCATAGATATAGTGCAAATCTTGAAAGGGTAAAGCATGTTCATCAATCCGCGGCAACAAATAAGTACTTAAATCTTGCCAGCGATTACCGACATTAACTCCGCGCAACTCTAGCCTTAACAACAATGCGATCGCTCCTACCTGATCTTTGGGAGATTCTTTGGTCGCCCGACCCCACACATGAGTATCGTATATAGCTAATACCTTCTGCATATCACCTCGCTCTAGGTAATAAAGCGCTATATGCCACCAATTGTGTGTGTACAACATAGAGTTGCAGTTTTCCCAAGTATCAGCCAGGCTTTCCATCCACGCAATGCCTTCATCTACTCTGCCTTGAGTTTCCATAACGTGGGCAACTGCATGATGCGCCCAAGGGTCATGGCGATTGATAGTGGTTGCTTTTCGACCCATTGCTTCGGCTTGTTCTAGTTGATGACATTGTTCTAAACCAAAGGCCACCATACCGTATAGATAATGATTTTCTGGATTAGCAATTAGAACGTTTTGGGCAATTTTGAGTAATCTTTCTTTATCGCCTAAATAGAAGTAGTGATATTGTCCCTGCTGTACCGAAATTAAATCACGCGGATAATTTGCGGCTAATTCTTCGTGTAAGGCGATCGCCTGATCCATCGCTCCCATCGCCCAAGCGGCGATCGCTTGAATATACAATCGTTCTCGTTTTGTGATTCCGACTAAATGGCATTGAGCCGCTTGCAAATAAGGTCTAGCTTGCTTCCACGCCTGAGCATTTTCTTGCGTTAGATAATAGGCCGCTGTATAGGCATAAACCATTGCACAACCTGGATCTGCTTTCACACCTTCAAGAATCACAGCTTCAATATCTTTGCCATAACTGAGGGATTGTTCCATAAACTGGTTGATGGCTGCGATCGCTGCTGGTGAATCGGTTGTTACTTCAAGTCCTTGCGCGTCTTTTAGCATTGTTTATTCCTGGCTGTACGGTTAGCAACGGGTCAAACGCTTGTCCACCCGCCAAACTTTTAAAGTCTAAACACCACTAACTCGATAGATTTACCGTATTTGTTGTTTTGAGTATGTCACAACGAAGGTAAAAATCGCAAGGCCATATTAAAAATTTTCTCGGCTACGTCTTTCTCCAGAAAGATTAATCTATCTAGCACCATGCACCATTAGTCAGATGGAAGAGGAGTAAGAAATTTTTATGCTGAAGCAAGCAACGCCATTTATGAAATAGGTGTAATAGCGATGAGTCTTAGCTAACACTTGTGAAGAAATGGGTGAACCACCAAAGACTTTTACAATTTCATCATGGATTCAATCTATGACAGAGAATTTTGATCCGATGAGGATAGGAACCCGGTTAGCAAGAAATTGGTGGACACTCGCATTGCGCGGAACACTCGCTATCATATTTGGCTTAACCGCACTATTTTGGCCGGGAATTACTTTAACAGCTTTGGTATTTCTGTTTGCTGCCTTTGCGCTAGGTGGTGGAATATTATTAGCGATCGCCGGATTTAAAGATCATCTTGGCAATATCCACGGATGGTTGTTGGTAATAGAAGGCGCAATTGGTGTTGCAGTTGGAGTTATGGCATTTATTTGGCCAGGAATCACTGCATTAATTTTGCTTTATTTAATAGCTACTTGGGCAATTATTACTGGCATATTCGAGATTATTGCAGCCAATCAGCTGCGCCAAGACATTGAAAATGAATGGTTGCTCATAGCAGCCGGTATTGCATCCTTAATTTTTGGCGTTCTGCTGATTATTTGGCCTATAGCTGGAGCATTAGCAATTTTATGGATAATAGCTGCTTATGCGATTGTCTTTGGGGTGCTGATGTTGTTGTTGGCTTTAAGGCTACGCAAGTGGGGAGAACAACGCAGACTATTGTAAAGTTGCATAAATTATTTAGAGATGTTGCATTGCAACATCTCTACATATCGGCAAATCTTCAACCTCTAATTAGGTACAGCCACTGTAGCTGCATCCGCTACTTGCTTATCCTGATGTTCAGAGACAATTTGTCGAAATTGTTCTCCGTCAATTGTTTCTTGCTCAATCAAAGTTTCTACTAAATGGTCAACTAATGTCCGGTTTTCTTGAATCAGGCGTTTTGCTGTGTCATAGCATTGGCTGACAATTTCCCGCACTTTCCGATCAATTTGGGAGGCAATTTCTTCGGAATATTCGGATTTGTTCATCCAGTCACGCCCCAGAAATACTTCACTGTTGGGAGATTCTAAGGAAAACTGTCCAATTTCCGACATCCCATACTGTGTTACCATCTGTCGCGCTATGGATGTGGCATATTCTAATTTGCGGTTTTCGCGCATCCCACCAGTAACTTCCGGTAAACCAAAAATGACTTCTTCGGCGGCTCTACCACCTAAGACAGCGGTAATTCTGGCTTTTAGTTGCGATCGCGACATAAGAAAATGCTCTTCGTCAGGGGTGAACCAGGTTAAACCCCGTGACTGTCCACGCGGAATCAATGATACTTTTTGTACTGGGTCATGGTCTTTGAGCAAGGTGCCAACGATGGCGTAACCAACTTCGTGATAGCCAATTAAGCGTTTGATTTTACTGTCTACTAGGGGTGTACCTTCCATCCCCGCGACTACGCGGTCAACGGCATCGTTGATTTCTAAGATAGTGATTGCATCTTTGCGTCTTCTGGCGGTGAGAATGGCGGCTTCGTTGAGTAAGTTGGCTAAATCTGCGCCAGTAAACCCAGGTGTACGACGAGCGATCGCATCTAATGATACACTCTCGTCAATTTTCTTATTACGGGCGTGAACTTGCAATATTTCTAATCGCCCTTTTAAATCTGGTGCATCAACAATTACTTGTCTGTCAAAACGTCCGGGACGCAGTAAGGCTGCATCTAAAACATCGGGACGGTTAGTAGCGGCAATAATAATGATGCCAGTATTGCCTTCAAAACCATCCATTTCGGTCAGCAACTGGTTGAGAGTTTGTTCCCGTTCATCGTTACCGCCACCAATACCCGCACCCCGTTGTCTACCCACAGCGTCGATTTCATCAATAAATATGAGACAGGGTGCATTTTCTTTGGCTTTCTTAAACAAATCACGGACGCGGGAAGCACCCACACCGACAAACATTTCCACAAATTCTGAGCCGGAAATGCTGAAAAATGGTACGCTGGCTTCCCCGGCGATCGCTTTGGCAAGTAAGGTTTTACCTGTACCTGGTGGCCCTACTAATAAAACGCCCTTGGGAATACGTGCGCCGACAGCGGTAAATCTTTCTGGCTGCTTCAAAAAAGTAACAACTTCTTGGAGTTCTTCTTTGGCTTCTTCCACACCAGCCACATCGTCAAATTTTACGCCTGTTTTGGCTTCCATTTGGAACCGCGCTCTGGATTTACCAAAGTTCATGGCTTGGCTGGAGGAATTTGTCGAACGACGCAGGAATAGTAACATTAAAGCTACTAAAGGCAAAATCCACATTAGGTTAATTAACAAACCGACTGCGGCTCGACTGTTAGCCGAGGATACCTCACCAAACTCGACGTTTTTCGCTTTGAGTTTATTAATTAACTCTGTATTTTGATTTAAAAGTCTGACTTGTAGGGGTGGTGTATCTGGCTTCTGACCTTGTAAATATACTTTGGCTGTTTGTTCGGTTTCGTCTAACTCGACTTTTTTGACTTCGCCTTTTTCGGTTCTTCTAATCAACTCACCATAACTTATTTCGCGCTCTGCTCTTTGTGCCAAGGCAGGTGTACCGCCAATAATATTTGGCAACATCATTAAACTGGCGATTAGCGCCCCAGACCAAGCAACAGATTTTGGCGTTCGCTTTTGGTTCATTTTGCCTAACTCTGGCTTGGCCGTCGTTGGTTTGATTATGGGCGATCGCTGTTGCATCAATGCCTTTCTCCTGAAAATTTTCATATTATTTACCCTTGTTCTGCTGGCATGAGCTTCGCGCTGGTTTTATGCCTATTTTTCTAGCAAAAATTGCAATAACTGGAAATCACTGTTTTTATCTAGTCTAACTTCATCACAAAACTATTCCCTATTCTCTTTACCCATGCTACTCAAGGATTCCTATCTTAGTGGGATAAATTATACTCCTGGGTAGGATGTTGATAAACAAAGCTTGGCTGACTATAAACATTAGTACAGTTTTTCTTGATTTTTTCTCTCTAATAACTCGGTATTAGACAAATTTGACTGCGAAACCATAACTCGCTATGATAAACATAGTCGTAATGACTACGACTTGTAATCATATTTTTGTACTGATGATTCATTAGTATTATTCTTTCTTAATTTCAGACTTCAGACTTCATATTTGTAATGGATGGGGAAATTATGGTCAGGATTGTGGGCATTGCTGGTAGTTTAAGACCTAACTCCTATACACAGTTAGCGTTACAAGTCGCAGCACAAAGGTTACAAGCCATAGGTGCAGATGTAGAAATTTTAGATTTACGGCAATTACAGCTACCATTTTGCAACGGTGAAAAAGAATATCCAGAATACCCAGATGTGCAGCGCTTGCGTGAGACTGTCAGTGGTGCTGACGGATTAATTTTGGCGACACCAGAGTATCATGGTGGCGTGAGTGGCGTGCTGAAAAATGCCCTTGATTTAATGAGTTTTACAGAACTTTCAGGGAAAGTTACAGGACTAATCAGCGTTT
The DNA here is from genome assembly GCA_003990705.1 of Nostoc sp. HK-01. Lineage (GTDB taxonomy): Bacteria > Cyanobacteriota > Cyanobacteriia > Cyanobacteriales > Nostocaceae > Nostoc_B. The sequence goes on along the minus strand of AP018318.1, from coordinate 1,008,346 downwards.
TGGGGGGTCAATCTAATAGCAACGCCCTCAATGATTTACGGTTAATTGTCCGCTGGGTGCATGGTTGGGTAATTCCTGAACAAATTGCCATTGGACAAGCCTGGAGTGCTTTTAACTCGGAAGGTAAGTTGTTAGATGAAAAACTCTCTCAAAGATTTGACGAATTTGCTCAAAGTTTAGTTGATAGTACTCGCAAGCTCAAAGGCATCAATTAAAGTTGTAGGGTGAGCAAGATTTTGCCCACCCTACAAGCTGGCAACTATAGCAAAAGCCAGGAGGCAGGAGGAAAAGTCTGATTATTCCTAGTATTCAAGCTTTCAAATTGTCCTAACATATCTAACTACCGCTATATTAATTAAATTCATTTTTTATTGGCTATTAGCTATTTTTTAATGTATTTTTTGCTACATCTTTAAATTTAAATTACTTGAGTAAGCAGATAGTTTATTTTACTCAAAACTACGCGATCGCAGTCCCAGTCACCGATATCGCTGGTTTACCATATCTACAGGCGATCGCCCTCTACATCTTAAATTTTGTTGTCTTCAGCCAAGCTGTATTAAAATTAAGTTAAATTTAATTAAGAATCTTTTCATCGGCACATAATTAATGGTGACGCGTGATTAGACATCAAATTAAACAAAATGGATTAATAAACATCCGTTGCAAACTAAATCTAGTCACAAAGTGAGGCCATATCGTGCGGAAGATGATTCCCTAGATAAATGCCAAGCTATGGAGTCACTAGAAATGATTAATTGTATTGGCAGAGGCAAATTAAGATGAAATTCTCTTGGAGAGTCCTGGTACTCTGGACATTGCCTGCTTTGGTAATTGGCTTTTTCTTCTGGCAAGGAGCATTTGCGAACGCTCCTGCGGATATGGGTAAGAATGCCGCCAATACCCGCATGACGTATGGCCGTTTTCTAGAATACTTGGATGCCGATCGCGTCACTAGCGTAGATCTGTATGAAGGCGGTAGAACAGCAATTGTCGAAGCTATCGATCCAGATATCGAAAATCGCATTCAGCGGTGGCGGGTAGATCTGCCAATTAGCGCTCCTGAGTTAATTAGCAAGCTTAAAGAAAAACAAATTAGTTTTGATGCTCACCCCATGCGTAATGATGGCGCAATTTGGGGATTATTAGGCAATCTTGTTTTCCCAATTTTATTGATAACTGGGTTGTTCTTTTTGTTCCGGCGCTCCAGCAACCTGCCTGGTGGCCCTGGACAAGCCATGAGCTTTGGTAAATCCAGAGCGCGTTTTCAAATGGAAGCCAAAACTGGTGTGAAATTTGATGACGTGGCTGGTATTGAAGAAGCCAAAGAAGAACTACAAGAAGTTGTGACCTTTCTCAAACAACCAGAAAGATTCACCGCTGTTGGCGCACGCATTCCCAAGGGCGTTTTATTGGTAGGGCCTCCAGGTACAGGTAAAACCTTACTTGCAAAAGCGATCGCCGGGGAAGCTGGTGTACCTTTCTTTAGCATTTCCGGTTCCGAATTTGTGGAAATGTTTGTTGGTGTGGGTGCTTCCCGCGTCCGTGACTTGTTTAAGAAAGCCAAAGATAACGCTCCCTGTATCATCTTCATCGATGAAATCGACGCTGTGGGTAGACAGCGGGGTGCGGGTATTGGTGGCGGTAACGATGAACGGGAACAAACCCTCAACCAGTTACTTACCGAAATGGATGGTTTTGAAGGCAATACTGGCATCATTATTATTGCAGCAACCAACCGTCCCGACGTATTAGATTCAGCCTTGTTACGTCCAGGGCGTTTTGACAGACAAGTAACTGTCGATGCACCAGACATCAAAGGCCGTTTGGAAATTCTGCAAGTTCATGCACGCAACAAAAAATTAGACACCAGTGTGTCATTAGATGCGATCGCTCGTCGTACACCTGGGTTTACTGGTGCAGATTTAGCTAACTTACTCAACGAAGCAGCAATTCTCACCGCCAGAAGACGTAAGGAAGCCATCACCCTGCGGGAAATTGATGATGCAGTTGACCGCGTAGTCGCGGGGATGGAAGGTACACCCTTAGTAGATAGCAAGAGCAAACGCTTAATTGCTTACCACGAAATCGGTCACGCTTTAGTGGGTACTTTGCTCAAAGACCATGACCCAGTACAAAAAGTTACTTTGATTCCGCGGGGACAAGCACAGGGTTTAACTTGGTTCACTCCCAACGAAGAACAAGGATTAATTTCTCGCTCTCAACTAAAAGCCAGAATTACTGGTGCTTTAGGTGGTCGTGCGGCGGAAGAAGTAGTTTTTGGTGCGGCGGAAGTGACAACTGGTGCTGGTGGAGACTTGCAACAATTGTCAGGAATGGCGCGACAAATGGTTACTCGGTTTGGGATGTCTGATTTAGGGCCACTTTCCTTGGAAAGCCAACAAGGCGAAGTATTCCTCGGTCGTGACTGGACAACCCGATCTGAATATTCAGAGGCGATCGCATCTCGGATTGATGCTCAAGTGCGGGCGATTGTTGAAGAATGCTATGAAAACGCCAAGAAAATCATGCGTGAAAATCGCACTGTGACAGACCGCATCGTTGATTTGCTGATTGAAAAAGAAACCATTGATGGCGAAGAATTTCGTCAGATTGTGGCTGAATATACTGATGTACCTGAAAAACAACAGTATGTACCGCAGCTGTAATTCCTAATCAATAATTTACCAAAATGGGTAAGGTGTAGAACCTTGCCCATTTTTATTTGCATTTAGTGATTAAACAACCCAAGATTGAAAGCCCAAATTATCAGGCGATCGCTTTTATTTTTGATAACTATACTAAGAAATATAGCTACATGTTCAAATGTATTAATTTACAAACAGTTTGCTAACATAATTTTTGACTATGCGCTCCTTACTCTTGCAAAACTTGAAGATAACAATTCCCACAGCCTTAGTATTTACAATTCTTGGTTATGCTGTTAGTTTGCCAATGAGTTTTCTCTTTAACTCGGAAGCAGCAAGATGGTAATTCCATCTACCTCATTCAATTAGTATTCAGACAGAAAAGCTGGATGAGCTTGGTAGATTTCAAACTAGGGTAGCTCTTGGAGGTACAACGATGGGAATTATTATAGCTCAAGCTACTTTCATCGCTTATGTCTTTGCTCTTAAAAATCGCCAGATTAACAATGAATAATGTTCAAATACCCAAATTAGATACATCTGGCGATGCAATATGCTGACAAAATCCAAAATCTTTAATCAAGCGGGTTTTGGTAAATCTTGTGATGATAAAGAATGACTTGGTAATTTTGCTATGATTTCTAAGTTTGCAACTTGTTGTTGTAACCAGTTATTAAAAAAATCTCCCATAATTTGCAGACGTAATTGCTCGTTTAATTCTGGTTTAATGATTTCCTCAACGGCAATTATATGTACTCCTTTAGGTGTGACAATTGGTTTAAGAATTTGTGGTGGAGTAGCAGCAAAAACGGCTGCGGCAATTTCTGGTCTAAATTCTGCACGGTTGCGGATTCCTTGATAGCCACCAGCACGACGAATTTCGGGATTTTCGATGTATTGACGGGCAATTTCTTGAAAACTAATTTCGCCTTCTTGCAAAGCATAAAATAGTTCTAAAGCCAAGTCTTCATCATCTAAGATAACTTCATAAGTTGCGGCTCCATAATATTCAAATTGCCGAGCATAAAAATATGGTTCAACTTTCTCCGCAAATAAATGCTCTGCCAATTTAGTAGATAAGATGTTAGCTTTAGCTATTTCTTCAAAATCATCTAGTGAGAGATGATGTTTTTCTAACCAAGCCCAAGTATCTTCTGCTCTCAGGAGTTTGTTAGCAAAACGTATACTATCTGCGGCTTGTTGTAGTTCTTCTACTTCGATTGTAATGCCGATTTTTTCAACTGTCTCTGCGATAATTTTTTGTGTAGCGATCGCATCCAATATACTAGGTATCTGGCAAGAGAGTTTGATGTAGTAAATAATGTCTTCAACAGCAATATTTAACGGCTTGGACATAATTATTTCCCTCCACTAATTCTGATTAGTGTTTTGTAGTCAGTATCGAAGTGAGCCGCATGTTTATATATGTTGGCTTGAGAGAGTTTTTCTTATCTCTATCTAGTGGAAGTTTCGTTAAATAATTAATATGTTTTGTTAGACATAAAAGTTCAGCGGGTATCTAATACCGTCTCACTTTAAGTTTGATACAAATAGACCGCAGGGGGCAGGGGAAAAGAATGAAAAGTTCATAAATTTGTATCCTTTTTTTCGTGAAATGGTATAACTATCATGAAGAAAATTAAAAGTAAAATTAGGGCGGACTATAAAAGTCTACCCTATGCAAAATCAAGATACATGATTGTATTTCAAAACAAAGTAGAAATAATAATTACAGTTCTAGTCCGCCTTTTTGCAATTTCTTAAATGGATCTAAGATAAAGTCAATGACACGACGCTGACGAATAATTACTTCGGCATTTGCTGTTTGACCAGGTGTTAAAATAATGCGTTTATCACCTGCTTGGATATAGTTTTTATCTAAAACAATATCCAATTCATAAGTTTCGATAGTGGCTTTGCCTTCGCTATCAGTTTGGACTTTCGAGCTAGGTGAAATCCAATGGACGCGCCCTTGCACAACTCCATAATCTTGGAAAGGATACGCATCAAATTTAACTTTGACAGGCATACCAACTTTCAAGAAGCCACTTTGTTGACTAGGCATTTGGGCTTTGATAATCAACTCACTATTTTTAGGTGCAATTTGAGCAACTATTTGTCCAGCTTCGACTACAGGGCCTGGTTTGGTCACAGGTAATTCAAAGATTGTGCCATCAATTGGCGATCGCACTACGCGCTGCTGTAGTTGCAGTTTGAATGAGGTAATCTGACTCTTGGTTTGGGCTATTTCCGATTGCAGGGTAGTAATTTGGTTCTGCATATCTTTGAGTTGTTCCTGACTTTTCAGCAGCGCCAGTCTCCCGGCTTGCACTACACCTTGATAGCTACTTTGCTGTTCTTCTAGGCGTAGTTTGGCTTGCTGAATATCTGCCCAAGCCTGACTCATGATGGATTGATAACGGCTAACTTCCTCCTTTAAACTTAATTTTGATTGTGTGAGTTCGGCGCTTGCTTGTTCTTGCAAGCGTTGACTTTCTTCCGCTGTCTTTTCTAATTCCACTACTTTAACTTGAGCGATCGCACCTTCGTTTAAAAGTTGACGATAGCGGTCAACTTCTGCGACATCTCGATTAAAACGACTTCGCGCTAATTTTTGGTCAATGTGTGTGGAATTAATTTTCTGTCTAGCCTGCTCAACAGTGGCGAGTTTTTCTAGTCTTTGCAAATTATAGCTGCTGATTTTGGCATCAAGGTTTTGCTGTGCTTGGTTAACTTGGGCAACTTTTTCTAAGGCTTGAGCTTGGTTTTGTTGTTCTTGAATATTAATCGCTAACATCAGTTGATTTTTGAGTAATTCCAACTGGGATAGCCGATTGATTGAGCCTTCGAGCTTAGTCTGAGTTTGTTGCAAATCTGTTTGCAACACATCAGAGTCTAGCTGCATTAAAACCTGTCCGGCTTTCACAGTTGCGCCTTCTTGGACATTGACAGCTTTGACTGCACCTGTAACCGGAACGCCTAATTTTTGCGTTGCACCTTTGGGTTCTAAACGCCCTCTGGCGGAGCCTGTTTCGTCTACTTTGGTCAGCATTGTCCAAGGGATAATAATGGCTGCAAAGGCGATGAGCAAGTACAACATTGAACGTGTCCAGAGCTTGGGTAAAGCGTCTAGAAGTTCTTCTGTACCGTAATACCAATCATTGATTTGGGCTAACTGTATTGACTCATCGACAACTACATCAGAGTCATCAAACTGGCGAAGTTCATCCTGCTGTTGAGTTAGTACAGATGAGGAATTGGGATAAGAGTTTGGCATAGGTAGTTCAACAGTTTACTGTTGAGTGGTAACTGTTTTTATGCAAATTTCCCAGATGCTCAATTTGTTTGCGCCAGTTGTTGCTGGTTGAGGTAAAAATAATGACCTTTTCTGGTAATTAATTCGTCGTGAGTACCGCTTTCGACTAATAAGCCACGATCTAATACCAGAATTAAGTCTGCGTGACGCACGGTGGACAGGCGATGAGCAATGATTAAACTAGTGCGTCCTTTAAGAATAGTTGTCAGGTTATTTTGAATGATGCGTTCAGATTCAGCGTCAAGGTGACTGGTGGCTTCATCTAATAATAATAAACGCGGATTGCCCAATAATGCACGAGCGATCGCCAGACGTTGGCGCTGTCCGCCAGATAACATTCCTCCACCTTCACCAATTTGAGTTTCGTAACCCATTGGTAATTGTTTGATGAAGTCATCGGCTCCTGCTAAACGCGCCGCGTCGATAATTTCTTCTAAGGTGGCTTCTGGGTGAGCAATGCTGATATTTTCGCGGATTGTCCCGCCAAATAAAAAGGTGTCTTGGTCAACAACCCCAATTTGCGAACGTAGCGATCGCAAAGATATACTAGTCACATCGTGAGCGTCAATTAAAACTTTGCCATCTGTCGGCAGATATAGCCCCAAAATCAATTTAGATAAGGTAGTTTTGCCCGAACCACTCCGCCCTACTACAGCTACAGTTTGCTGAGGTTTAATTTCAAAACTGAGATTTTCTAAGACATTAATATCACTGTCTGGGCGATAGCGAAAGGTGACATTTTCAAACTTAATATGTCCCTGTAGCCTGGGTAAAATCTGCCGGGGTTGATGTTGTAAATCTTCTTCTGGTTCAGCTTCTAAAACATCATTAATTCGCTCAGTGGCAATCATCACTTCCTGCACTTGATTCCACAGCACAACCAGCCGCTGGAATGGGCGAATAATATTACCCAAAAGCATATTAAAAGCCACAAGTTGCCCGATGGTTAGTTGGTTTTGAATGACCAACCATGCCCCAAACCAAAGTAATCCTGTACTTACAACTGATTCAATTGTCGCGCTAAAAATTTGTAGTTGATTGCCGACAATTTGTCCACTAAATGTCCTTTTAATCAAATTATTTAGCAGTTCTTCCCAATGCCAACGCACTGTTTGTTCAATCGCCATTGAGCGAATCGAACGAATCCCCGTTAAGGATTGAATTAAATAACTATTTTCGTTGGCTGTGGCATTAAATACCTCACGACTAATTCGGCGTAAAAATGGCGTAGCCACAAGTGCCAACAGCATAAACGGCGGCACAATACATAAGCTGAGTAAAGCCATTGATGGGCTATACCAAAACATCAACCCGACATAAATAAATACTGTGAGCAAATCTAAGATGATTGATAATGCTTCCCCAGTCAGAAAACGCTGAATTTTTTGATTTTCTTGCACCCGCGAAACAATATCACCCACATAACGAGATTCAAAAAAAGCCAGAGGTAAACGGAAAGTATGTTTGATAAAACCTACCAATAGAGATAAGCTAATGCGATTAGCTGTGTGATCTAAAAGATATTGCCGCAGTCCGTTAATAGCGACGCGAAACAATCCAAAAATTAGCAAGCCTAAACCTATAGCGTTTAAAGTGAGGGTGCTACCTTGGACAATTACTCTGTCTAAAAGTAGCTGAGTAAATAAAGGTGTAACTAATCCAAATACTTGAATGAACACCGAAGCAGTGAACACCTCTAATAACACTTGCCAATGAGGTTTAACTAAATCAAAAAACTGCCAAAATTGGATATTTTCTGCTTCAGTTTCTTTGAGTAAGGTTGTGGGTTGGAGTAACAAGGCGTAACCAGTCCAACCGGCTTTAAATTCGCCTATGGTAAGAGTGCGTTGTCCAACAGCCGGATCACCAATAATTACCCTTTTTTTGGTAATTTCATAGACAACGACGTAATGTTTACCTTCCCAGTGGGCGATCGCCGGTAAAGTTTGTTGTGCTAATTTATCCAAGCTGGCTTTTACTGGACGCGTCGCAAAACCAACACTCTCGGCTGCGGTTGTCAAACCTCGCAAAGAAGCCCCACCACGGCTGACATTAGCTAACTCTCGCAGTCGATTGATACTCAAGCGCTTACCCCAATAGCGGCCGATCATCACCAAACAAGCTGCACCACAATCTGCGGCACTTTGTTGTTCAAAAAATGGATATCGCTGCGTCAAACGTCCCCACAGATGACTCGCCCTTACCGTCGGGTTAGGAAAGTAAGCTTGACGCGGTTTCTTACGCTTCGGCGGCGCTAGGGACTGAGAAATTCCTTCCCCTCTGCCCCCTGCCCCCTGCCCCCTGCCTTCTTCTGCCCTCGCGCCTTCTGCCTCCTGCCCTCTGCCTTCTTCCCCACTCCCAACACCAGCTAAATCAGCCAATTGCGGCCAATGCGCCACAGCCGTTTGCCAATCAGCATTATGCAGACTGTAGACAATTGTTGGTTGTGTTGCTTGCCAACTGCCTTCTTGGGGATATATGTAAATGTTGCCTGATGTCAAGATGCGCCCGTCGGCGTGGAGTAGTTTGCCGCGACGCAATAACCAGAGTCTCGTATCGTGAAATAATTTAGCTGGGGGTGCGCCACTTTCTAAATTGTGTCGGCGGAAGAGAGATAAAGCCTGAAGCATCTGTTCTACAGAACCATTCAGGGTGATGGGCGCACTTTGACAACATAATAAAAGCAAATTCCAAAGTTCTGCCCGTTTTTGCAGGCGATCGCTCATACCAGGATATTGCTGTAAAATCTCCTGCAACAGTGCTTGCGGCAAATAGCACAGTTTGAGATTAACAGAAGCCCTCGCCACGTAAGAATGAAACTCTTCTTCGGGGAACAAAGTTGATTCACCAAATGATGCCCCAGTTGTCAGGGTGGTGATTAAGTTATTCACACTATCCAGCAGTCTCACTTTCCCGGTGAGAATCATATAAATTCCCGGAATTGCAGTTGTCGCTTGCCAAAATTGTTTAGCGACAGGTGGTTCGACAATTTCTATTCCTGCCAAGCATTTTTCCATATCCTGGCTTGATAATGTCTCGCCCAAAGTGTAAGTAATTTGTTGTGCTAACTGTTCTTGAGAAAATCCTGATGCCATTTTTTCACCTTCCGTAATTGGATAGAAATAAGATCCCCCCGCCTACGGCGACCCCCTTTTTTAAGGGGGTAAAAAAGGTTATATATAAGCCCCCCTTAAAAAGGGGGGTTGGGGGGATCTTCACTTATTGATTTGTCTGCATTAAATTAAACGACCAAGGAAAAGTCGGTTCGCTATGAGTTTGTAAGTCACCAATTGTAATGTTGTTATCATTTGTCTCAGATGTTTCTGGTTGATTGGAACTTTTGCGTTTAGTCGATAGTCCCATTTGTTTAAGTAAGCGGTTAACATGGCGATCGCTAATCGAAATACCCAATTCATTTGCTAAATGTTTGCTTAACCATTGGGCTGTCCAGTGAGTAAACGCATAGCCATAATCACGGGGACTATGACTTACCAACTCTTTCAATCTGTCGATATATTGAGCATTAACAATTTTCGGTCTGCCTATTGGGCGTTCATTCCATTTATGTGCAAAACCCGCTTCTGCTATGCCAATCCAGTAGCGTGCCATTTCTTGAGAACAACCAACAATCTCACAAATTTGAGTTTGAGATTTGCCCATATCTGCCAGCAACATAATTTCAATTCGCCGGAGATATTCTGGCTGTAAATTGCTTTGCAAGTTTTTCAACAAAGCTTTTCTTTGAAAAGGTGTAAGAAATTTGCTATCTTGCGGATCGTAATTTTCCAAACCTTGATATTGGCTAGAATAGTTTGACATAATTACTACCAGTTATTGTTGACAGTCAAGTGTTAATTTTGAAGTCAGAATTATTCAATAATGGAGAGATTATTTCACTCGTTAACCCTTGTTGATTTTGACTTCTGATTTCTGGGTTATTCTAAATTTGTCCGACGCTGAATGTTTACCCCCTAATCTTGATAAATAATTGGGGGAAATTTTCATATTTCATCTTTTTTGGCAGTCTAGAATTCGGTGTTAATAGTTAGTCCTAGAATCATAAAATTACAAGTATTTCTAGTGCTAACTATTCTACATAAAGAGAAAAATTGTGTTAAAAACTGCGCTCCAAAGCGTGAGCGCAGATAATTGAGCAGTAGTAGTATGTAAATCTGACAAAATATTCAGCCAGCATAGCTGTTGTTTACCTCAATGAACAGCAGTTTCTGGTAAAACACCTAAAAGCAATAAACTATGAACTAGTAACACTGAATAATTGGACAGACTTTCCTATAGTGTGGTGTAACGCTGGTATTAGTTTCACAAAATTGCTTGATGAGTATAGGAAAGTTATCTAGAAGCGACTTTTTACTGAAAAGCGGTAGTTCCTCACTTTGGTTAAGTTAGCCTAACTGTTATTCTTTTAAGAATTTTTCTAAATATAGTCAATAGGTTTTATGAAAAAAAGATGAACTTTACATAAAGTATATATTATCTTTATCGTATTTTTATAATTAAGTTTTTTGAAATAAAATCATGAATTTTGGCGGACAAAATCTAAATTCAAGAGTTACTGTCTTTGAATATATTTACCTAATAATTATCTATCTATAGGATGAAAATCTTTAATTATAAATATGCGTCTCAGACTTTATTGTATGTATTTTCTGTTAAGACAATACACATAAATCAGTGTTAAAATAAATAGAGATAATTTTTATCTAATCACTCAGTTAAAATAATTTTTTTATGGTGTGTTAGGTACTAATTTCGAGATAGTTGTTCACTAAAAATATAATCTTAGTACCTAACGTATGTTTTGATATAGTGGTGCGTTAGGTTAAAGTCTTAACACACCACTACTGAATATTTATTGAATTCAGAATTAGCTTGTAAGTATTCTATGATTCACTCAGTAACTCTGAATTTAACAGACATTGTATTTCCGTAATTAACCAATGCTGAAACATTTTATTGATAATTTCTTGATATCTTTGGGGTGTTAATTCAGCGGGGATAAATTCTTCTACCAAAAAGAGATGATAACCTTGCTCTGTTTTGTAAGGGACTGTCACCTGTTGCGGTGATGCTCTAAATACAACGGTGGCTATATCTGCTTGAATTGCACAACGATAAACTATACCTTCATATCCACATTTACGCCGACGATGAATATCAATATCATAAATTTGTGCTGCCTGATAAAAGCTGATTTCACCATCTTCAATTTGATAGTAAAGTTCTTGTGCTAAAGTTTCTGAGTCAATGATAATTTGATACAAAATAACTTGATCAAATTCTGAGCAATGCTGAGTAAAAAAATTCTCTACTTCATCGGCAAATAATACTTGTGCTAGTTTGTGAGATAATAAGCGATCGCAGATTCCCATTTCCCAATCAGAGGGTGTAATTAATTGATCTGCTAACCATTCCAGTGTATCGGCGGCTCTTTCCAAATGTCTTTCCCGGCGCTGATTTTCTGCTTCCGCTTCAATTTCTTCCTGAGTGATAGTAATACCTTTAGCCTCGGCGGTTTGCCAAATGACTTTGTTCGCTAAAATCTTTTGATATACTTCCTTCAACCTCATTTCTTTTTTGAGGAATTTAACAACTTCCTCTGACTCAATAAATACTTTGGCAAACTCACTCATTGGTATTGATACTTTTTAGTTTTTACAGATAAACCAGCTTAAATTGAGAGGAAAGGGTTATTTCTCACAAAAGACATAGAACTTTTTCTGTTCCCCATTCCCCATTTATTTATACATAAAAAACTGGAAGCTATTTAATTTTTTAGCTTCCAGCAGTTGCTGTATCCATTCGATGTTATTACAGCAGAGATGATCCTGTTTGGTAGAACTAGGATTAAGAGCATTAAGACAAAAGCGTAGTAGCTATATGCTCCATCAGCCACAAAAACCGTTAACTGTTAGTTTGTCTATTTTCCTTACTACAAAAGTAGGGAAGGCTCTACTAAGTTTCTCCCACCATTGAGAAACTGACTAGAGGGCATGTAAAGTTGAAATAGGGGGAATCCACCTCTCTAACTTTTTTTGCTCAGGCTTCCTCGAAAATAGAACTACCAATAGCAACAGTTAGATTGTCTGTCTTGGTTTAAGAGTTATGTACTCTTTGGGATACTGACTGCTTCAGCAAAAACAATCAGTTAAATGTATTTCATAGTCAGATATTCAATGATTTTATCATTGTTGATGAGTGTATTGGTTAATCACCTCTATGTATAATTTAAAGGATATTGAGAGTTCAAATTTGCCATTTTGGCACATTTTGAAATTAAATTTTCTCTCTACCTTGGCTCTTTATACCAGTTCTCAATTTTAAGCTCTACACCTGACAAATCCAGGGATACAAGCACAAAAACCACCTTGAGAGATTTCCTAAAAGGTAGATAATTCGAGAGGCATTAAGATAGTTAATGTGATATTTTTACATTAATTGAAATAATTAATAACATCAAGTTATTTGCTGCGTGTAAAAATTTTACTTGGGTTTTGTCTGGTGTAACGAGTGACAGATAACCTATCATATCTGAGAGTTGCGATCGCATGATAGGCTACAGAACTCATATTAGATTTTTGAAAACACATAGATATCTGGATATCCGTAAAGTGGGCATTCACTAAAATATTCTAGGGAGATTGAGACTTTTACTGAAAATGCCCACCCTACTTGTTACATCCTGTAGAAATATCTATTAATGCAACAGACAATTTAATTAGCTTCACAAATATTTAAGGAAAAATCTTGAGTGTTGTCGCTGTTTGGTTCATATTTCAGGGTTTGATATTCGGAAATTTCTTGTGTTAAGCATTGCTCCATATTCCCACCACGAATTTCTGCTTTTTGCTTACCAACTACCTCAAGATAATTTAAGTCTTTAATCTTACCTAAGCAGCTAGTCGCTACAGACTTATCTGTAGATGATGGCTTAATTGTTATCGTCTCACGCTCTTGTTGCTGCACTCTACTTGTTGAAGAATTTTCTTTGAGCAATCTGTTATAAGTGCGATAAGGAATGTAATGCAATGGATTATAACCAGCTACACGTAGCATTAACACACATGCCCAAGAATACTTACCTGCCAGAATCGCCTCAACTATTTGGTCAAATTGTTGAGGATTGATACCTTTATTAAAGTTACTGATGCTAGTCATGTTGTGATTCATAGTGTTAATTTTACTGGAAAATTAGGTGTTACAAGTCGTCAATGCTTAATCAATAGCTGTTGTAGTTAAAACTTTCACAACTACCCTAATTTATTTTTATTTTTAGCGATAAACCTGTGGGGAATGACTAAATGTTGCTGTAAGAGCCGTATCATTCCTGGTATGGAGGTTAGAACTGCATGTGTTCTGATGATGATGTCCATGAGCTTGACCTTTGAGTAGAAAGTTGACGGTATTTAATCCAGTAACTAGTTACTTTTCAACCTTTCCTAATGTCATTTCAATGACTATAAAAGTCTGGCTTGGCTCGTGGTAGATGCAGTTTTACCCTCTGTTCATGTTCTAAATACTTAGTTTAATCAACTGCCCTGATAATTCTATCGTATAATCTTTTGCCTTAGTTTTTATGGCAAAAATTAGGAGAAAAGCTATCATTCTCACTGAGAACATTAAAGTCATTGAGCAAAAGAAATAATAGCTACTTTAGTATTTATACTACGTTTTTTTCTAAATGTCATCTTCTCAATTAAAACTTTAACAGTTAAATTTACTGAGTTTTCTTGATGTCTCCATTTTGATTCTACTACTTTTGGTATTGTCACTGATTCACTGTTTACTGAGGGGTTTGCCCCCTCATTTTATTGTTTATTTGAAACTTTTATTTGGTTCAAATTCATATAGAAATTTACCATTAACTTGTCTAATAAACAATCACTAAATATAGTAATTCCAATAGCATTAATAAAAACAAAGTAATTTTATGTAGTTTACGCTGTTAAAAATATTTTAGAAAAAATATAAATTTCATCCGGATCAAGGCAAACCTAATATCGTGTCGATTTTTAATATTAGATGTACGGAGGCATAACTGATAATCTATACAGGCTAGAAATGAATCCAGTTCAGATCAGCTGATTTTTCTTGTCCTGTTGCCTGTTTTTTGCCTCTACAGAGGATGAGATATCAGTTAATACATAGAAACCCGACTTATCAAAGAAGTCGGGTTTCTGAGTCTACTAACTTGGGTATAGGTAGGTAAAAAAGTAAGATGAGCAAAATTATAGTTGTAATTGCAGTCTAGCCAGAGAGTAGTAAAGACCCTTTGTTTCCATAAGTTTTTTATGTGTGCCTTGTTCAACCAAAATACCTTGGTCAAGCACGAGGATGTGGTCGGTATGGCGCACACTTGAAAGACGATGGGAGATGATAAAAGTGGTGTGATACTGGCTCAAACGAGCTAATTTTTGGTACAGACAACGCTCAGATTCAGGGTCTAGAGCGCTTGTGGCTTCGTCCAAAATTAAAATTTTCGGGTGGGTAATCAATGCACGAGCGATCGCAATTTTTTGTCTCTGACCACCAGAAAGTCGCAAACCCCTCTCCCCGACTGGGGTGTTGTATCCTAAAGGCAGTTCACGGATAAAACTGTGGGCTTCGGCTAACTTGGCGGCGGCGATCGCCTGTTCATGGTTAAAATCTTGATTGTAAAGGGTAATATTTTCTAAAATCGTTCCCGAAAACAGAAAATTATCCTGGGCAATAAACCCGATTTGATTACGTAACGATGATGGAGATACCGCCGCAATATCTACTCCATCAATTAAAATTTTCCCACTTTCGGGACGATATAAACCAGCCAACAAATTGACTAAAGTGCTTTTAGCACAACCACTCTGACCAATAATCCCGATAGTTTGTTGTGGTCTCACCCGAAAAGAGACATTTTGCAAAACATGACGCTGGTCATAAGGATAATAGCGGAAAAACACATTCTCAAACCGCACTTCACCGCGAATTGTTGGCATTACCTGTAACGGTTGTTGAGAATTTTCTTCTGGCTGAGATTCTAATACATGATTAACTTGCTCCGCCGCCATGAGTACTGCGGGTAATTCATCCCATAAACCCACCAACGCCAACACAGGATTTGTCAAATTACTAATTAGCATATTGAACGCGACAAATTTACCCAGTGACATATCCCCAGTAATCACCAGTTGCAACCCACACCACAACACAACTGTTGTTGCAACGTGACTAATTAAATTCCGCAGCATTTGTAAGACATTGGTTAACTTCTGTCCCCGTAACTGCACTTTGAGCATTTTCAGCAAACCCTCTTGCCAATATGTCTGCACTGCACGTTCAGCGGCGGCGGTTTTGACTGTAACAATTCCAGTGATAATCTCCACTGTGGCAGAATTTTGGTTGGCTGATGTTTGCGATATTTCCCGCGATATTTGTTTAAGGAAAGAATTTGCCACTAAAGTCAAAAGTACAACAGGGACAATTCCACACATCACCAACAAAGTCAGTCGCAGGTTGAAATAAACCATCACCCCTAGATAGACAATGATCATCAAAGCATCTACTATGCTGGTGATGGCGCGACGGGTGATGAATTGTTGAATTTTGCGGTTTTCTTGCACACGGCTGAGAATATCTTCAACGCGGCGGGAAGTAAAAAACTGCAATGGTAGCTGCAAGGTATGTTTAACGAAACCACCAATTAAATTAATATCGATGCGATTGGCAAAATAGTCGAGGAGATATTGTCGCTGTGCGGTTAAAACAATGCGCCAAACACCCAAGCACAAAAAACCGAGTGCAAAAGCATTCAATGTGGAAAAATTTTTCAGCAATAGTATTTGGTCGAGGATGGCTTGGGTAAGTAAGGGAGTCGCTAACCCAAATATTTGGATAACTATGGAGACGAGAATAATGTGCTGAATTAGTTGGTGGTAAGGCTGTAATGTCTGCCAATAGCGACTTAAAGAAAGCTTTTCGCTGTTGAGAGCGTGAAAATTTGCTGTGGGGTTTAATAAAAGAGCGTATCCTGTCCAACTAGCTGCAAAATCACAACGCGACAGCCATTTTTGTCCCATCGCCGGATCAGCAATTAAAATGCGATCGCCTTTGACTTGCCAAACAACTATATAATGATTGCCTTGCCAATGAGCAATCCAAGGAATTCCCTGTGATTCCAACTTAGTTAAACTCGCCCGCACTTGTAGCGCTTCGTATTCTAAGGCTTGGGCTGCACTGGCTAAACCCGCCAAAGATGCACCTGTTCGGTCTACTGCTGCTAAGTTACGCAAAGTATTGAGACTAAAGCGTTTACCCCAATACTCGCTAATCATGGCTAAACAAGCCGCACCACAATCTGATGAACTTTGTTGAGGAATGAAGGGATATTTTCGCCGTGACTTAGCTTTTGGCTGAGGCGGAAAATCAATCTCTGATACTGAGGGAATCTCTGGTTGGGAGTATTCTGGTTTGGGAAGGGGGAGTTGGGTAATTTCTGAATGAACAACAGTTAGTTCCTGCTGTGTGTCCTGACTGGTAAATAGTTGCGGTGCAAATGCTTGGGCTGATTCCCACTGCTCAATGGGTAGGTGGTAAATGAATAAATCTGTTTCTGCAATTGCATCTGGGGATGTGACATCAGGATAACCCCAGCTATCGCCTAATAATAATGAGGTTGTTGTGCCACCTGCTAACCAAAAACGCCCCGCCGTTGCTGGTGCGGCGGTTGTTAAAGATGAACCAGCAGAAATTTTTGTAGTAATTATATAAGATAAGAATTGCTTTAAAGTTGCACTATTGAGCGATCGCAATTCGCTATAACTTTTAAAAAAAATTAGTGCTTGGCGCTCAGATGCTAATTTTTGCCAGTGCTGCGCTAAATTTGGTAAGCGTTGCAACCAAACTTGTAAATCCGCAATTGTGATTTGCGCCACAAAACCCGGACTAGCACCAATCGCCCGGTATGATAAAGGGCGATCACAAAATAAATCATCTGCGCCAAATGTTTGCTCTGCTAATAACAACTGCGTAGAAACTTCTCGTCCAAGAGTTGCATCAGAACTTAGCAAACGCACTCGTCCTTGGCAAACTAAGTAAAAAAAATGGCTTTTATCTTCAGAAATACTACTATCAGTATAGTTTGTTAAATTATCACCAATCTGAAACTTATTAATTGTCCAAGACTGGCTAAATTCTGATGCTAAATTTGTATCCCCTGCAACTATGCTCAACAGTTTAAGAATGGTTGCTTCTGGAGTCATCAATTGCTGTTGGGCGCTAGAGTTTAATTCTTCTTGAACTCTGAACGAAGAAGAGGGGTTCATGGTTTAATTTCTGTTCTCAGTGTAAGTTTTTGATGCTATGCAATCTTTGTTTTATTTAATTAGATATAAGCAGTTAGTTTATCTGGAACACATAAGATTCATAGTTGACTTTTGAAAAAATTCAGTAATACTTACAGAGCTTTTTTTATTCCCTATCCCTTCTCCTTTCGTGTTACCTCCCTACAAAGATAATTTCAGACATCACATCAGATTACTAAAGTACTATTGTTATTTGTCTGAGCAACTGGTGAGCGAGTATTTAATTTTTCTTTTTCGTTACTTACATTTTCTGTTAATTTATCCAGTACCCGGAAAATAAAACCATATCTTACACATATCAGTCTTAGACCGGATGTTAAGCAAATACGATGATATTTATGTAGCTAAAAATACAATATCTTTAGCGATCGCTCGACCATTAATTACACCGCCAATTAAATCTTTGTAATTTCCAATACTCGTATTTACCACTTTGCCATCAGACTTGATTTTGCTGGAATTTCTGTGATAGCCTGCTTTTACTCTAAAATACTGTTAATCGATAGATTTACCGTAGTTTAGTCATGGTGCAAAGCCATAGTTTGCAGAAACGGAAATAACCCCTTATGCCAAAAGACTGGTTTGAATGGCACGACCTCTACAAAACTGACCAGAGGTTGCAGCAACGCTTAGAAATAGTACGAGAATATATTGCCCACAGCTTAAATTTTTCCTCACCAGGAGTAATTCGGGTAGTGAGTGTTTGCGCTGGTGATGGACGAGATTTACTAGGTACTTTAGCAAATCACCCACGCGCTCAAGATGTTTATGTACGACTGGTTGAGCTAAATCCACAACTCGTAGAACGTGGACAAGCAACTATAGAATCGTTAGGTTTGACCAAACAAATTGAGTTTATTAATGGCGATGCAACTATCGCCTCTAACTATTTAGGAGCAGTACCAGCAGATATTGTGATTGTCTGTGGTGTTTTTGGTAATCTTGCTGATGAAAATGAACTAAATCGCTTATTAAGAAACCTGAGTTTTCTTAGTAAACCAGGTGCATTTGTAATTTGGACTCGTGGACATTCTCATAATATTCCTCACTCTGAAACAGTCCGTCAATCTCTGCAAAAAGCTGGATTTGCAGAAGTTAACTTTCAGCTGACAGCAACGGGAGATATGGGTGTAGGTATTCATCGCTACCTTGGTGAAAGCGTGGCTGAACCCAAAGAGGAACAGTTTTTTGTGTTTTCTGGGATTGCGAATAGAGCCAGGTAAACAATTACCGCTTAGTTATCAATTGTCTGGAAATAAGTTTCAATCTAGCCGTACAAAAAATTATGGTCGCAACAGTTAAACCTCAGTATATAAACATTTTTCATCGTGTTACCCGGTTCTTCGTTCCAGGGTTGATCAGCGTCGCCACTTCATTCACATTGGTTAGTTGCACACAACCAACCCCAACAGCAGAAACCTCATCTACAGCTAATAATGTATCTGATACCAAGTCAGTGGGTATCAAAACCAAAGTACTGCGTATGGGGTATCAACAAGCTGGTGATTTGGTTAGGGTAACAAAAGTTTTAGAAAAGCGGCTGGAACCTTTAGGTGTAAAGGTGGAATGGGCGCAATTTGCCCAAGGGCCACAACTAATGGAAGCTATGAACGTGGGCAAAATAGATTTGGGTTCTGTGGGTGAAACTCCACCCATCTTTGCTCAAGCTGCTGGGGCGCAGATTGTGTATGTCGTTGGTTCACGACGTACCGAAAATAGTGGTAAAGGTAGTGCGATCGCAGTACCACCAAATTCTCCCATTAAAACTTTAAAAGATATCAAAGGACAAAAAGTCGTCTTTCAAAAAGCATCTGCATCTCACTATTTTATTCTCAGAGCTTTAGAAGATGTAGGTTTGAAATATAGCGATATTAAAGTTTTGAGTATCCCCAACGTAGAAGCGAGTAGTGCCTTTTTAGAAGGGAAAATTTCGGTTTGGGTGACAGGTGATCCGCATCTAGCTAGAGCCGAAAAATTAAATAAAGTTAGGATTCTCAGAGATTCTCAAGGACTGGACTCTCCTGGGGGATATTATATCGGAGGAAAACAGTTTGCCATTGATAATCCAGAATTGCTGCGAATAGTCATTGAGGAGATTGATAAAATTCAGCGTTGGGCTGAGGCGCATCCCAAAGAAACTGCACAACTAATCGCACCTTATCAGAAATTACCACCCGATGTGATGGACTTGGTAATTAGCCGTCGCAGCTATGGACTAAGAGCTATATCTACAGATTTAGTTCAAGAACAACAGCGAGTTGCAGATTACTTCTATAAAAATGGGTTGCTTCCCAAACCTGTGAATGTTCGAGAAGCAATGTTAACACCTGAGCAATATGCAGCGATTACTCCACCCACAATCAGTCAAAAATAACATCAAGCTGATTTAGCTGGACTAGATGGTAGAAATCCCCAAATTATTGAATAATTTGGGGATATTGCCGTTTACAGATGATTGAGCATATCTATATCTTCTAGCTGTCGCCTAAGATACCTGAACTGATGAGGTGCGATCGCATTATTAATCATGAGTCTGGCTAAAATCTAGTGTATTTACTTAATACATTTATTATGATGTTAATATGTTGTAGGTTAATTTAGAGGATTTACTCAGAAAAATCAATAGTTTACATACACAAGTTTATAAAAACCGCAAAAGATAACACAAGCGTTGGAATTGCAGTAGAATGTCAGTTAACCAACCTAAAATAACAAGTTTGGGGCTGAATACAGCCTGAAATAGCTTAAAAGTCAGCATTTACTGTGTTTTAGGCATTTTAATTTGACTAAAGTACTAGTTTGTTCTGAACTTAAGCTTTCTAGCTTATTCTGCAACAAATTGAATTTGCAGCCATAGCAATCCGTTAATGAATGGTAAATAAGCTCATTAATTTTTAATAATTTTTACTAGCAAATTAAGTAAAAAAACGGAGCAAAAAAATTCATTTTTTATACAATGCTTTTGTTGGTGGTTTCGACTTCCGTTAAAACTCAAAATTCGGAATGTTTTACGCTGTTTAAATTCTTCGAGTAGTTGGATCATCAGACTCTACAAATAACCTCTGGCAAAATTCATAATTTGTGTGCTTCTGCACAGTAGTTGTAGCAAATCAACGCACTGTCTGAGGCTAAAAATTGTTGATGCAAGAAGTTTTAAGTAGATTTTGTGTCCACAAACAATTGTTGGAACACAGCCTATGCAAGTGAAACAAACTAAAAGCAAAAGAAAACGAGGCGTTGTACTAACTCCGTCAGGGCTACAACGCTTACATGAAGCGATTTTATCTTGGGAGATTGCTAGAAATAAAGGCGATCGCTTAACTCTGCAAGAACTCAGCACCCAGATTAGTATTTCGACTAAAACTCTGAGTCGATTATGGTCTTTGAGTAAAGGCGTAGATCAAAAAACTCTTAAATTGTGCTTTAGTGCCTTTAACCTCAAATTACAAGAAGAAGATTACACAGTATCGAGTGGTGAGGATGAAGGCGAAATCATAGAATTCTTTCCCAAAAGTTCATATCAACAGAAAAATCATCTGACTCGGTTATCTAATTACGAAATAGAACATCGTTGGCCATATCCAGATGGGCCTGTAGGTCTAGATTCTCCTTTATATATCGACCGTCCCCCAATCGAAGAAATAGTGTATCGAGAAATTACTCGCCCAGGCTGTGTAATTCGGATTCGCTCTCCCAGACAGATGGGAAAAACTTCTTTAGTGCTACGTATTTTAGCCTTTTCTCATCAGCAAGGATATCGCCCTGTTAACGTCAATTGCTACCAAATTGATGACACTTGTTTGACTGATTTAAATAAGCTTTTGCGTTGTCTTTGTTGGCAAATTGCCCAACAGTTAGAAATTGAGCCTAACCTTGATGATATATGGGATGAAGAAGTTGGCTATAAGTTAGCCTGTAGCTTCTACTTGCAAAAGTATATTTTTAAACAGAGCAGTAGTCCCATAGTGCTGGTTTTGAGCGATGTTGATCGCTTTTTTGAATATCCGCACATTGCTCAGGAATTTTTTGCTTTGTTACGTTCTTGGTGTGAAGAAGCACGACAAAATTACAATTGGCAAAAACTGCGATTAGTAGTGGTCTACTCTACAGAACAATATATCTCTCTAGATATTAATCGTTCACCATTTAATATCGGTTTACCTATTCATCTAACTGAATTTACTCAAAGCCAAGTCGAAGATTTAGCCAGAAGATATGAGCTAAACTGGAATTCCGGTCAAGAATCTGCTCAAATCATGTCTTTAGTTGGTGGTCATCCGGCGTTAATTCAACTAACTTTATTTCATCTTGTCTCCCGCAAGATTAATTTACAAGATTTGATCGAAGAAGCGATCGCTAATGGCAGTATATACCGTCATCACTTATGGCGACACAGCTTAAAACTGCAAAGCTATCCTCATTTGAGCAAAATATATGCTGAACTTATCAAAACAAAACAAGGTCTGGTAATTGATCCTGTGGATGCTTATCAGCTAGAAAGTTTAGGCTTGATTTGCTTTGATGGCGATCGCATTTTACCCCGTTGTAAACTCTATCGCGTTTATTTTCAAAAACTACTACCTACTATTTGTTTACAATCTGTTTAGACAAAACCCATAAAAAAACTATGATAATGCCTTTGAAAAAGGGTATTATTGAATACTGTAGTTTATAAGCTTGTCATAACTTGAGCTAATTCATGAGATAAATCAATGGCTGATTCCTGCGATTTTTTAAATAGAACGCCAGCCAAAAAATAATAATCTCCAGAGTAAAATGCTTTATGATTTTCTTTTAAGGATTCTATATGTTTTTTTACTTTTTGTTCAGAACTATAATAACCAAACTGCAAAGGTAAAACGACAAATTTATTCACACTATAGCCATTTTCTGTTGCTGTTTTTAAAGTACTGATTGGGTTAGAATAGCTAGAAATTAAAACCAAGACATTTGCATAATCTAAAGATAAAAGCTCGTTGGTAATTGATGCGCCATCTACACCGCCAAATAATAATGGCATATAAATATCATCATCTGGGGCTGGTAAATATGGCGGATTAGCAACAAGATAATTAGCTTGAGGTTTATCAGAGTCAAACAAACAAGAGTTATGAATAATATATTTACTTGTAAGATTGTATTCATCTATAGTTAAATTTGCAGCTTTCCAGGCAGAAGTATTAAGTTCATAGCCTTGAATTAATCCTTCAAACTTATTTCTTAGTAGTGAGTTGATAACAGGACTGCCATCACCAGAACCAAATTCAACAATAGATGCCGGATTTTGACAATCTCTCATGACAAAATTTTCTAAACAATTAGAATAAAAATTAGATTCTTCCGGGCAGAAAAATATGTCTTTCATTTGATTGAAATACTTCCTTAAAGTAAGAGTTTTGCTGACATCAAGCCGAATCAAATTAGCTGTTTTGAGCAATTTGTTACTCAAACAGAACTAGGTTACAAAGCAATTAAAAATGCAATGAAAGTAGCAATTTTTGGGTATTTATCTGATGGGTAAACTTGCTTGTTCGGCTGCACGAATAGAAAGGACAACAGCTTGAGCAGCGCGATCGCCCATTAATTTTTCTTGGTCGTATCCCAAAATTAATTCCCACCCATCATGGGGATATTGTTCTGCTAAAGGTAAAGCCACACTGTCTAACATCCATTGACCGTGGCGTTCATCTTCTTTGATATGCAGTTCCCAATAACCCATTGCTGCATCTGAAAGGTGCAATCGTTGGGCGGCTGTCAGATAATTTCTGTAAGTTGCCGGGCCAGCTACTTCAAAATAAGTTAACGCACCACTGTAACGCAGAAAATAACGT
This sequence comes from Nostoc sp. HK-01, assembly GCA_003990705.1. GTDB lineage: Bacteria > Cyanobacteriota > Cyanobacteriia > Cyanobacteriales > Nostocaceae > Nostoc_B. The sequence continues at coordinate 985,194 of AP018318.1, read as the reverse complement.
TTGCGTTCTGTTGTTAAAAAGTTTTGATTAGCACAAGCCAACACTTCCCAAGGGACTAAATCAAAGTAACCCTCTGGTTCAGTGTTCATATCAAACTCAGCTAACATTTGAGCAAAAAATGTAGAGTGCTTGCGAGATAAGCGCCCATTACCGTATTCTTCTAAAAGTACTCGCACCAAAGTACATTGCACCTCATTCGCCGCACCACCTAAAATCCGCGATAGACGACTACCTTCAACTAAACCATCAAATGAAGCGATCGCCAGTAAATGACAATAGCCAATCTCACTCATTTGTTCTCGGATATAGCGACTCTCTGGTGATAAAGGCGGATCTAAATCGGCGGTAGCGCGTTCAATTAGTGCTTGTTTGACATTTAATTTTTGTAATGCAGCTACATCAATTTGAGCTAGTTCCCAAGCTTGCCAAGCCGCTTCAATTTGATGAAGACAACAACTCAAATAAAGCGATCGCTCATTTGTATAATGGCGCAAATTGTCATACCAAAATAACTTCAAGCGATTAATCCAATATAAAATTCGCTGAAGAAATAGGTGAGCGCGATGATCTCCACTACCATTTTGATAAGCCGCCTCCATTGCTATAGAGAGCGTTTGTTCAAACTCTCTGATTTTCCCTGCTACCTGATGCAGTTGATTGTCTAGATCATCAATAGTCAGTAATTCTAAAAATAATTGTTCAGCCCGATGATACTGAGGCTCTATCTTTGCTTCGGGTTGTGAACTCTTAGCTACAGCCTCAAAGTTAGGGAATGTCAATAAATAGCTTTGCATGAAATCTTAGATACCTTTGCCAAAGAGTGAAAGTAGTTTCATCTCTAATATCTAAGGTTCCACAGTTAAGCTTTCTTAACCTCTTTCGTCAGTTATAAACAAATATTAACTCTAGAGACACAGAATTACAGCAAGAGATAGGTACAGGTAACAGACGATAGATTTGGCAAATGAACACACTTGCGCGGGTGAGGTATATCTGCGGGTAGGTATTTTTTGAGAATATTTTTTCTACATTCAAGCTAAACCGACAAATTTAACAATATAGACAAGCCATTAGACATTTAACTTGCATATTTTTGATTTAGAAGAAAAAGGTTAATTATTATTTTGATGATTCTAAATCGCTGTAATTGTGAGCTTTTGGGAAAAAAGGAGGAATTATTATGTCTAATTTAAAATTATTTTCTACTAGTTTAGTGGCGATCGCTTTATCTCTAGTCACTGGTTGTACAACAACTCCCCAACAAAATCAGAACACCTCTGAAGCTCCGTCTGGTACAACACAACCAGTACAGCTAACTGAGAGTCCATCGCCAACAGCAGCACCAAATAATCTAAGTTCTTCAGACAGACAGTTTATCAATGAAGCCGCGCAAGGTGGTTTAGCAGAAGTCCAACTAGGACAACTAGCATCACAACGCGCAGCTAACAATGCAGTAAAACAATTTGGGCTGCGTATGGTAAAAGATCATACGCAAGTGAATACTCAACTCAAACAGTTAGCAGCTCGAAAAGGTGTAAAACTACCAACTACTCTCAACAGAGAAAATCAGCAACTCCAGCAACGCTTATCTAAGCTTTCTGGTGCTAATTTTGACCGCGAATATATGACTCACATGGTTCAAGATCATCAAAAGGATGTTTCTGCATTTCAAACTGAAGCACAACAGGGGCAAGATCCAGATGTGAAGGCATTTGCCTCACAAACACTACCAACCCTTGAAGAACACTTACAACAGGCTCGTTCTATTGTTAATGCTGGTGTTAATACGGGAACTTCAACTAGTAGCCCAAGTCCGACTAATACACCTTAAAACTTTCATCTTGGTGTTTCTGCTGGGGAATTTAACTGTTGTGGTGGTAGATGTTCTAGAGGAATTAATGTTTCCATCACCGATTTGACAATTGGTGCAGCCACAGTCGAACCATAGGCGTTTTCGCCCTTCGGCTCATCGACAATGGCCAAAATTACATAGCGGGGGGCTTCCACTGGCAAAACTGCGACAAAGCTGGTGATTCTAGCACCAGGGATATAGCCACCGTTGGGACTAGCTTTTTGGGCTGTACCTGTTTTCCCGCCAATGCGATATCCGGCAATTTTAGAAGGTTTACCAGTACCTTCCGAAACCACAGTTTCCATCATTTCTACAACTTGTTGGGCAGTTTTAGCAGAAAAAATTTGCCTTGGCGTAGGGAGTGTGGGTGAATAGTGCATTTTGCCATTGCTATCAACTAATCCTCGAACTACATGGGGTGTGACCAATTTTCCGCCATTAGCTAAAGCGCCGTGCAGTTGTACTAATTGTAAAGGAGTCAGCGAAAAACCTTGTCCAAAAGATGCAGTGGCTGGTTCAATAGGTGAAGAAATAAATCTTGGTTGACTTTTTAGTGAACCGCTAACTCCAAAAGGCAAATCAGTTTCTAAAGGTTGCCCTAAACCCAGACGTTCTAACCAGGTGTAGTAAACCGAGGGGCGCATTTTTTGAATAATTTGCACCATCCCGATGTTGCTGGAATTTTGGAGAATTTGGGCAATATTAATCCGCCCATAACCATTGTGTTGAGCATTTTTAATTACACGGTCAGCGACTTTAATATAACCAGGATCATTAAAAGTATCATTTGGTTGAATCACACCATTTTCTAATGCGATCGCCACATTTAATGGTTTAAAAGTTGAACCAGGTTCATAAAGATCAGCTACCGTCCAGTTTTTGAATAAATCAATTTTCGCTTTGCCATAGTCATTTGGGTTATATGTAGGTTGAGATACTAATGCTAGTAAAGAACCATCTAACGCATCCATCACAATTACGGCTCCACGTTTTGCATGGAACTTTTCTACCTGTGCTTTTAGCGCCGAGCGAGCAGCCCGTTGTAAGCGTGTATCAATAGTTAGTTGCAATTTCAGGTCATCAGCATGGAGAAAACCTTCTGGTGCATGATCTGGCTTTAACTCGCCGTTACCAGACTGCATTAACCGTACCTTCTGCACAGAACGTTCTAGCAGTTTTTCTTGGCTATATTCCACACCAGCTTGACCGCGACGTTCCAGGTCAACATAACCTACTACATCAGATGCAACATCTGCTTGCGGATATAAACGGGAGTATTTGGGAATAAATTCTAAGCCATTTAAGCGTAGTGCAATTACGCGATCGGCAACTTCTTCGGGTAATGCTGGCATCAGAATGATCCCACTTTTGCGACTTTGAAAAGTTATGACTAAATCAGCCGCATCTTTATCAATGATAGGTGCTATCTTTTGGGCGATTTCTTCATTAGATTTATCAAATAGCTTCGGATGAGCATAAACAGTATATACAGGACGATCAACCGCCAAAACATTGGTATTGCGATCGACAACTAAACGACGAGGCATAAAAGGTCGCAAACTCACCATTTGTTGATTGCGTGCCTTTTGCGTTAGTTTTTTTCCTTGCAGAATTTGTAAATTATATAAGTTAAAAGCCAAACCTAATCCTGCGGCTAATAAAATAGCCCATACTACCAAAAGCCTGACTTTGCTACTTTGTACAGGTTCTTGAATGTTGGGAGTGAAATTTCCCATTAACCTTTGTCGGGAAATTTTTTGCCGCTTTGAAACTGCTTGATTCCGAGAATTTCTAAATTTTAATCTACTGGATGACTTCTGCATCGGCTTCGTCCTTGATTATTTGTCATTTGTCTGTCAAAAATGACTAATGACTATTGCCTTTAACTAAGTTATTAGTTCGTAATTTTTGGGTTTTATTCCCCTACTCTACGGCAACGTCTATACGCAGCCTTGTTTCAACCTGGGTTTAAATGTCCTCCCGCAACAGTTTTTAATGACGAATTACGAATTTTTTAATATCCCAACGGTGAGGAAGTTGGCTGTTGTATAGGAGAATTAGAAGTTTTATTAGACGGCAAAGAACTGGCACTATCAGATGCTGAAGGTAAGAAAATAGTTTTATCTGGCGTTGGTGAAACTAATCCTGCACTGGGGTTTTCGGCATCTTCAGCCATTTTGTTTTTTAACATGGCGTTAGTTGTAGTTAATTGTCGCTCATTGCGTTGCAGATTTTGTAAGCGGCGAAACTCTTGATTCCAAAGCTCTTGAGAATAGACTGTCCAACCATAAACAACCAGAGCCACTGCAACTAATAAAAACGTCACCACAGACGAGTAACGATGAACAGTGTACAACCGTAGCAACCAACTGGGTAAAACTTCAGCAGTGGGAACATGAGAAACTTTTGATGGCGTGAATTCTTGTAAACCTTTGGTAGCAGGAGCCGATAAACTTTTCGCAGCACGCCGACGGCGTTTAGGCGATGCGACTGGAGATTGATCTGGAAGTGGGGATGCACTGCTCATGGCTGACCCATTACCAGGGGAGCGCCGTCTTGGTGCAGTTGGTTTGGAATTTTGCCAGAACCAGGGATTAGGTGCAGACACAGCTGATTTACGAACAGCAGCCATAAATTTTCTTAGATAGGAAATAATGTATTCTAGTCTGTTTATTTAGTTTTGCTCAGGTTAAGATAGCTTTTTTTGGGATCTGAATGAGTATAGCGCTAACTATAGACCATGTTTAGATGTTTTTGAGATATAGCCATCCGTTGAGAAGTTGCACAAAAATTTGTTCTATGGTATCTGTTCTGTCCCTTCACAAGTAGTTCAGCAATCAAATATAATTGTCTATCTAAGAGGATGTTTGCCTGACTTGAGCTATTCCCATATTTATAATCAAGGACGAGCCATTGGATAACTTGATATTTTAAGTAGTGCATCTCAGTATGGCAATACAAGACAAAAAGAAACTACTGTTTGCGATCGCCTGAACATATTTAGGATAATCACTTAATCTCCCAATTAGATATCCTCATCCGTCTTTAGCATAGTAACTTAAGCACCAATAATCAGCCCTAAGTAGTGTTTTTAAATATCTCATAGACAGGGATTTTAACAATTACCAATAAATAGGTTATCGTAGTCAAAAGGCACAAACATTTGAATGCCACAATTTGGTGAAAGAGGAGTTATGAAAACAAAAATCTTTGGTTTAGCTGTAATATTAAGTTTGGCGGCAGTTTTAGGAGCATGTGAAGGTGGTAACAATACAACACCTAGTGCTACAACTACACCAGCCACTACAGGTGAACCCTCCGATACTGGGTCTACACCTACTAATTCCCCCGCTGCGACTACTACTCCTACTGCTACTGCTTCCCCCACAGCAAGTCCTACTACAAGACCTTAGTTCTTTGTCTAAGATTTTAGTTTCTCAGACAAGTGCATGAGTTTTAGTATTTCTCAAAGAGTGGATACCCAACTCAAATAAATTTCATACATCTGTTCAGCTAAGACAGTAATTATTGGACATTGGTAATGTTGGTTAACACCACAAACCGGTGTCCATTTAAATTTTTGGCGTGAGCTTGTGACTCTAAATTGAGATATAGCAGTAGCCAAGTTGGTTAGGACATCGACAAATAATAAAACTTAGACACCATAAAGCTTTTAACTCTGTCACCTGTCACCGATTACCTGTCCCCTGCTATATGTTAGCGTCTGGTTCATCTCTGCGCTGTTATGTAAACCCGGAAAGCTAGATTTCCGATTTTTGGGGTAAAAATTGCATCAATCATCACGACTAGTATTCAAAAACATAGATGAGTCAAAGCCAAAAAAACAAGAAATTAAAATTAAATGGCAAGATTTAACTCAAACGCCGTAAGTCCCCCACGCTCATTCGGTACTCCGAATCAGTGGCAGGATATAAGGCGGGCGACAACGATTGTATCTCCGACCAATGCCGTAAGGCGTTCGCGTAGCGTCTCGTAGAGAGGGCTACGGTGTACACACAAGTAGAATATTAGAGCAGAGGGTATCAGAATGCTGTCCTCCTCTGGGACGGGGGAGGCTAACGCCAATGGAGAGGATGTAAGACCAATTCGCGGACGTAAATCTAAGATGCGGCAATCTTCTGCGAAGTTGGAAGCCTACATTTTACCGTCAGGTCAGTGTAGGTAGTTCACTTAGTATTTCTTTTCTTTAGCGGCTTGATTTTGACTTTAGGGTGATGAGATGGGAAAAGTAAAATCTACCAAGCGAATAATATTGGGAATTTTGAGTATTACCTCTAGTGTGGGTGTGTGGTTAATCAGCCATTGGGGATCAGCCGTTATGGCCTTACCACCACCGGAAGACATTCCAGAAGAGATATTACGCACAGAAATTATTATAGAGGCGCGATCGCCCATTGATGGCAAACCCGTAAGTGCTGCCGAATACATAGAACTACAAGCACAACTTCAAAAAGTTCCACCGCCAAAATTAAGCACCAATCTGCGGCAAACAGTCTTTCTGCTGCGGATACGTAATGCTTTGCTTCAGTTATTCCCATTTTTAGATTTGTAGTTATTGACTATCTAACTGGGATACAAACTTGATATCCTAATACTGTTGATTATACTGATACCATGAGCTTGTACTAGCGATCGCCCAATTAGAGAAAATGGCAATGGTACTGCATAAAACTTTGACGAGTAGCTGAATTCTTATATAGATAACAAACTAATTTGACTGCCAAACGTGACAACATTGCGGATTCGGATATTAGATGAGGTGCATAGAAGGATATTGTATTTCTGACTAAATTACTAGCTCCCTGCTTACCCTATTTGCTGAAATTAGGTGGGATAGCAGCCGAAAAAACCGCAGAAAAAGCAGCAGAGAATATTGCTCCCGATATCTGGGAAAAGGCCAAGAAAGTTTGGTCGAAACTAGGCACTAAAGTTGAATCCAAAGACGAATTAAAGGTAGCAGCCGAGCAAGTAGCCGCCAAACCTGAAAGTTCAGCCCGTCAAGCCGTCTTTCAAGAAGAACTAGAAATCTTGTTGAAAGAAAATCCAAATTTGGCTGAGGAAATCGGCAAAATCTTGCAAGAAGAACAGCCAACAGCATCAGGAGTTCAAATCAATCAAACCGTTACCCATAATGAAGGACAGGCAATTGGACAAATGGTTGATAGTAAGGCGATTGGTAGGATTGACGGCAATATTCAGGGTGGAGTGAATTTTTAATCAAAAATAAATTGAGTGCGATCGCACTATGGAAAATCATTCAGATAGTGATGTACTTTCCCCTTCTAACTCCACTAATCAAATTCAGCAGGATTTTGGCAGTAATTCTGGACAAGCGATCGCGCAGATGATTGGTGGAATGGCCATCGGTCAACTCACAGTCTATCTTTCGCAAGTCCGAACTGAGTTAGAAACTTCCCAACCGCCTGCAAATAAGCTTGGTGCAAATCCCTATCAAGGTTTATTAGCATTTCGAGAAACGGATGGCGATCGCTTTTTCGGACGAGACAAGCAAATTGAGCAACTATGGCAGAGATTTCGTGAGTTGCATGACAATGAATCTGCGGTGCGGGTGCTACCTATATATGGCCCATCAGGTTCAGGAAAATCTTCACTAGCCTTAGCTGGGCTAATCCCTAAATTGGGGGCTAAACCATTACCAGGAAGTAATCAGGCGCGGTTGGTGGTACTCGTACCAGGAAGCCACCCCCTTGAGTCTCTCGCCGCTATGTTGGCGAGGGTTACAACTAATGATCCCACCCCAGTGAGTAAGACGCGGGAATTTGCCCAAGAACTTACCCAGCAAAACAATCATCAAGAATATGATGGCTTACGCCGCATTGCTGATGTCTTTCCTGATATTGTTGTCTCTCCCTTAATTGTTTTAGTCGATCAGTTTGAGGAAGTTTACACACTTTGTAAAGATAAAGCAGAACGGGATGCCTTTGTCGGAAACTTGCTGTGTGCAGCAGCAGAACCTTCAAAACGAGTATCTGTGATTTTGACATTACGGAGTGACTTTTTAGGCGAAACCCAACAACACCCACGCCTCAACAAACTCTTCTCAGAGCAAGGGTTTCTCGTGCCAATTATGCAGCCAGAAGATTTAGAAGCTGCTATTGTCAGACCAGCTGCACAAGCTGGATATCAGTTAAACAGTGCAGTTGTTCAACTTCTAGTAGAACAAACCGAAGGGCGAGAGGCTTTACCTTTATTACAGTTTACCCTGACGCGGATTTGGGAAGGCTTGCAAAACGATGTTGACCCAGCCGAAACTCTAGAAAATATTGGTGGTGTAGGTGGCGCACTGGCCGAAGAAGCACAACGCCTGTATAAATCTTTGAATGCGGAAGAGCAAGCGATCGCTCGACGGATTTTTCTTGCATTGGTACAAATAGGGGAAGGTACAAAAAACACACGTCGCCGTGCTGCTTTATCAGAACTGATTGCAGATGAAAAAGAAGCCACAACTGTTCGGGCTATTATTAATCGTTTTGCTGCGCCTGGAGTGCGTTTCTTAGCCACCTTCTTTGATGAACAGTCTGGTGAAATGATTGAAGTTGCCCATGAAGTGATGATTCGCAATTGGGGACAACTACAAGAATGGTTAACTGAATGCCAAGAACATCTTCGCAAGAAACGCAAAATCGAGCAAGCTGCGGAAGACTGGATAGATAAGGATAAATCTCAAGAATATGTTCTTCAAGGTCGTCCACTGCGCGATGCGAGAGAGTTTATGCAAGCCCAAAAAGATTATCGGGAAACTGCACTCTCAAGTTTGGCAAAGGATTTTGTGATGGCAAGTTGGAGGAAACAAAGAAGCGATCGTTGGAAAAGTATTGGATTTTTTATCGCTTTTCCATTAATAGGAACGCTGATCATTAATGTTACAATCAATTTACATTGGCAATTCCTTTACAGAGCAGGAGAGATACTAAATAAACAGGATTGTAACCCTAATTCTGAGCTTCAGTTTCTGGTTCAATATATGTGGTTGATAGGTTATAAGGACAACTTACAAAGAAGAAACTTTTGTGGGGAAAATCTGAATGGAGTTTATCTTCCAGGTGCTGATCTTTCTGATTCTAACTTACAGAATGTACGTCTTAATAGTGCTAACCTTCAGGAAACTTTTCTGCTAAAAAGTCAGTTACAAGGTGCTTGGCTTGTGCAGGCTAATCTCCGAGGTAGCGTTATGAAATCTGCACAGCTTCAAAATTCTCACCTTTTAGGAGCTAATCTTTTAGGAGCTAATCTTTTAGGAGCTGATCTTTCTGGAGCTAATCTTTCTGGAGCTAATCTTTCTGGAGCTGATTTCAAAAATACCACTCTGACAGATGCTGATTTTAGATATAGTAAAGGGCTTACTCAAGAACAAATCAGTCATGCTAAGGTTATTTGTCGAACTAAACTGCCTAATAATATTTCTATAAATCTCATCCCTGAGAAAATAAATCAAAAATGTGCATATTAATTATTTTTTAACAACAGTAAAAGATTGCTAATATTGTTTAATAAATTATTAAATAATATTTATTTCCAGCATTTTTTATCTGGATTATATTGATCGTATGTGTAAGTATTGCCATTGTCAATACATTCTACAGTAGTTTTCCCGTTATCATAAAAATACTTACATCTTTTATTTCCTTGATGATCGCAAAGCCTAATTCCTGGATCATCATACATTCCAAATTTGTCTTCAGAAATATCATCTTTGCTGGCACTATCAAAATTACTAATATCAGAAACACATTCTGACAAAGCTTTGATAGCTGCATCTCTAACAGCATCATCATTACTCTGCAAAGCTTCAGTTAAAACTTGGAGTGCTGTTTCCTGATATTTACCAAATTTGATTAAACCTTGGGCTACAGAAATATGTTTAGCATCTATTTTAGAAACATCCAATGTTTTCTGCACTTCTATTACTTGACCTCTGATGTTTTTTGCTTCTGTCTTCCAGCAATCTTCTAAAGATTTTCGCAGAGAAGAAGTTAATTTCGCTTTTACTGAACGAGGCACAAAATTTATTTCGCTAATTCTAATTTCAACATCTTCAATCTCACGATTTTTAATTGCCCTTTCTAGAACCTGCTCAATTTCCCACAATATTTCATCGAGTTTTGCTTTGAGTTTAGGAAAATCTGAAGACATTGTTCTGCTCCTTGTGATTGTGGGAATATTTTGCCAGTTTTCTATTTCTGAATTCTGAGAATTGACTAACGGTAATTCAGCGTCATACAAGCTCATCTTGAGGACTGTATTTTTCACTGCTTTTATCGCAGCATCAGCATCAGCTAATCCGTAACCTGTGGCTAAGTCTGGGCCTGCACGCGCCCGATTTCCTCCCGTTCTTGGATGACCATAACCTTCCACAACATCGCGGGCTGTTTGCTGTAAAATTTCTTTGACTTTTGCTGGAGATAAACCAGAATCAAGCTGTTTCATCAAGGCGCAAACACCAGCTAACTGCGGTGCTGCTGCTGAAGTCCCGCTAAATGCAGCCCAGCCATCACTAGATTTAGTACCATCATCAAATAAAGAACGTACCTGATCTTTCTCGCTCCCAGGCGGAACAGGTAACATAATATAGGCTCCATAGGGACGCTGCCCAACCAACCCACAGACATCGGGAACCCTTCGCCCTGGATAAATCGGACTGATAAAACTGCTGGCGTAATTGCTTGCTTCTAACTTGCCTTGCAACAGTCCATCTAGATGCAGATAAACACCTCCTGCTGCAATCACATCTGGGTGCTGAGATGGAAAGCTCCATTGACCATTCCCCGCCGCGAAAATGACGATAATTCCGCGACGCACGGCATCAGCAATGGCTACAGCTAAGGCTTGATTAAAGGGAGAAAATTTGCGATCGCTCAGATCACAGCCCCAACTGCAAGTAATAATATCTGGTCGTAGGGCAACAGCTTTCTTAAAAGCAGCAACAGCGTTGACGTTCTTTACTTTGCCTGGGGCTGTGAAAACATCAGCTTTAACCATCGTTAACTCAACATCAGGAGCCACCGCCAGCAGATTGGCAGATTCCCCAGTGCCATGACCATTCTCATCTGCCAAAGGAGCCGATGCACCAGGCGCAAGAACAACATTGACTTGGTAGTTATACCTGTTAAAAAATGGATGACGATACCACCCAGTATCAAGCATGACCACCTTGACACCTCTACCTGTGATGCCTTGTTGATGGGCTACACTGGCATTTAATCCTTGAGCTATGTCTTCTGGTACACGCAAATATTTTGTAGTTGTTTCTGGTGGAGACTCCGCAGGAGTCGGGGGTCGAAAGTAAAAAACTGGTTCATTGATGGCAATTCCGTCTAATAGATGATCCCAACTGGTTTGTGATGTATCAATTTCACCAAAGGGCTTATCATCGAGCGCATTGATAAATGTAGCTGTTGTTTCTCCAACTATCTCTTTGATTACGGGAACTTCCACTGTCTCTAGAGTTGTCTGGAGCGATCGCTCATAAACCTCGGCATCGGCAGCTATACTGATTGATGTTTTTCCCACATCTAAAATCTCAAAGCCTGCTGTCTGTAAGCGTTGCACTGCTGCATTAAGTCGGTTTGGTTCCGCATAAAATTGAGCCACATTCTCACTAGTGACGCGGCTTGAAGAATTTAACAACGATTCCCCACTGACTGAACGAACAATCGCTTCAGCGTAGATTTTCGACGGTAGTTGTACCTGCTGTTCCTTGCTCATTACATACACCTACTCGTAAGTAGCGGTGTAATCAATATCTTACAGATATTTTCCAAAAGTTTGAGAGACAATACAGCGTTATAACTATTAATTTACGTAAATAATCATCATTTCTGGTACTTTTCCTAGCTTGTAACTGAAAACCATAGTTTTAAGTACACAATGTCAAAATCTCTATCTTTTATCTTTCCCTAGCTCAACAGATATTTTCTGAGACTGAACGTGATCACCCCTTATCCCCCTTGTGCCTATCTGATGTACTATAACGGTGGCGATAAATTGCAAATAAATGTAAAGAATATATATAGATATTAAAAAAGTAGCTTTAGTTAATCACTTTATTCAACACAGGTAGCTTCATGTCCATAGCCACGATCGCTCAGGAACAGGTTAACCGCATTGTTTGGAATCAACATCACGATCCGTTTGAAATACTCGGTTCTCATGCCATAGAACAAAATGGTAAAAAAGTATGGGCTGTACGCGCCTACTTACCAAACGCAAGTGCAGCCTGGGTAATCGTTCCCCAAGAACGCCAAGAATACCCAATGCAACCCGTACATCATCCCCATTTTTTTGAATGTACGATTGAAACCCCAGAACTCGCCAACTACCAGTTACGCATTCAAGAAGGGGAACATGAGCGAGTCACTTACGATCCCTACGCTTTTCGTTCTCCGGGCTTGACCGAATTTGACCTGCATTTATTTGCAGAAGGCAACCATCATAGAATTTATGAAAAATTAGGAGCGCACGCCACCGAAATCGACGGTGTGAAAGGTGTTTATTTTGCTGTTTGGGCCCCTAACGCCCGTAACGTTTCTTTGCTGGGAGATTTCAACCTGTGGGATGGACGCAAACATCAAATGCGTAAAGGCTCTACAGGGGTTTGGGAATTATTCATTCCCGAAATCGGGGTAGGGGCACATTACAAATATGAAATTAAAAATTTTGAAGGACACATTTACGAAAAATCTGATCCTTTTGCTTTTCAGCAAGAACCCCGCCCAAAAACAGCATCGATCGTTACTGATTTAAGTTCATATCAATGGAATGACGAAGACTGGATAGAAAAGCGTCGTCACGCTGATCCCTTAACCCAACCTGTCTCTGTTTACGAACTCCACTTAGGTTCTTGGTTACACGCTTCTAGTGCTGAACCACCTACACTGCCAAACGGTGAAACTGAGCCTGTAGTTATTGTTTCGGAACTCAAGCCAGGTGCGCGATTTTTAACTTATCGAGAATTAGCAGACCGACTTATCCCCTACGTTAAGGATTTGGGATATACCCATGTCGAACTATTACCCATTGCCGAACATCCTTTTGATGGGTCTTGGGGTTATCAAGTTACTGGTTATTATGCACCTACTTCCCGGTTTGGTAGTGCGGAAGATTTTATGTATTTTGTTGACCAATGTCATCAAAATGGGATTGGAGTAATTGTTGATTGGGTTCCTGGACACTTCCCCAAAGATGGACATGGTTTAGCTTTTTTTGATGGGACTCACTTATATGAACACGCAGACCCCCGCAAAGGTGAACATAAAGAGTGGGGAACTCTGGTTTTCAACTACAACCGCAACGAAGTCAGGAATTTCTTAGCCGCAAATGCCCTGTTTTGGTTCGATAGATATCACATAGATGGTATTCGTGTGGATGCTGTGGCTTCTATGCTATATCTCGACTATTGCCGTAAAGAGGGTGAATGGGTAACTAACCAATACGGTGGTCGAGAAAACTTAGAAGCGGCGGATTTTTTACGTCAAGTAAATCACCTAATTTTTAGTTATTTTCCAGGCGTGCTTTCCATTGCAGAAGAATCAACGTCTTGGCCAATGGTTTCTTGGCCAACCTACACAGGCGGTCTAGGTTTTAACTTGAAATGGAATATGGGTTGGATGCACGATATGCTGGATTACTTCAGCATGGATCCTTGGTTCCGCCAATTCCACCAAAATAACATCACCTTTAGTATGTGGTATAACCACAGCGAGAACTTCATGTTGGCCTTGTCTCACGATGAAGTGGTGCATGGTAAGAGCAACATGATTGGTAAAATGCCTGGTGATAGATGGCAGAAAATGGCCAATGTGCGTTGTTTATTTACCTATATGTTTGCTCACCCAGGTAAGAAAACCATGTTTATGAGCATGGAATTTGGACAATGGAGTGAGTGGAATGTCTGGGCTGATTTGGAATGGCAATTGCTACAATTTGAGCCACATCAACAATTAAAGCAATTCTTTAAAGAACTCAACCAACTCTACCGTTCTGAACCATCTTTATACACCCAAGATTTTGCCAGAGAAGGGTTTGACTGGATTGATTGTAGCGACAACCGTCACAGCGTGGTTTCCTTCATCCGCCGCGACAAAGATTCTGACAATTTTATCGTGGTGATTTGTAACTTTACACCCCAACCTCATTCGCATTACCGCATCGGTGTCCCAGAAAAAGGATTTTATACCGAGTTGTTTAATAGTGATGCTCGTCAGTATGGTGGTAGTAATATGGGCAACTTAGGTGGTAAGTGGACAGATGATTGGTCAATGCACAATCGTCCTTATTCTCTAGATTTGTGTCTACCACCTTTGGGTGTGCTGATGTTCAAATTGGATAAAGAGAAAACGGCTGAGGCTTTAGGTTATTAATCGTCGGGGTGGGGAGAGTCCCACCCTTTTTGATTTGGGAAAGTGCGATCGCGATCGAAAAATTTTGACCATCAATTAATATAAAAATACCCGCAACAATTACTCATCGGTGAAAAGCTATGTCAGACACTACCCTAGCTACACCAGATATTCAACTTCCACCTACTCAAGCAGAACTTCCCTATGATGACGGTGTACCAATGGAAAGTGCGCGGCATAAAACCCAAATGGATTTGCTGATAGATGCTTTAATTCCTTGGTTGGAACAAAGAGAGGATGGGTTTGTTGGCGGAAATATGTTTGTTTATTACAGTCTGGCACAGGTGCGAAACAAAGATTTTAAAGGGCCAGATTTTTTTGCTGTGTTGGGAGTTCCAAAAGGTGAACGTCGCAGTTGGGTAGTTTGGGAAGAAGGTAAAGCACCAGATGTCGTAATTGAGTTACTTTCTGACAGCACAGCACAAGCAGACAAAAATGAGAAAAAACTGATTTATCAAAATCAAATGCGTGTCCCAGAATATTTCTGGTATGACCCTTTTAACCCTGATGATTTGGCAGGTTTCTCGAACGAAAAAGGTGTTTATCAACCCATTACAATCAATCGTCAAAACCAGTTGGTGAGTCAATCTTTAGGTTTAGCATTGCAATTGTGGCAAGGAAATTATAAAGGTATTGATGCTATTTGGTTGCGCTGGGCAAGTTTGGGCGGAGAATTATTACCAACTCCTGAAGAAAAAGAACGCCAACGCGCAGAGAAAGCAGAATCCCAGTTACTCCAAACTGCGCGTAACTTACTGGAAACTGGGATGACAGTAGAACAAGTAGCTAGGTTAACAGGTTTGAGTGTATCTGAACTAGAAACATAGAACTTTGCTGTGCCTGTGGCGGGCTATACCTACGCACTTATGCTTTAAAAGTCAACACTGGACTCAATCTTGCTACGACATCTACCATTCCCTCCTCTACCTGCACATCAATCACTGACTGAATTGGCTTATAGGCTGCGGGTGCTTCTTCTATTCGGCGTTCTTCACGCAAGGTAATGCAGTCTACACCAGTTAATCCCAGTTCTGACTCGGTTTGAGATGCACCTTGGCGACTCAGGTCAAATCGGCTGCGTAGTCTGCCAGCACCATGCGAGGCTGAATTACAAAAAGCTGGATTGCCTTTTCCTACCATCAGATAAGAGTAAGCGCCCATTGAACCAGGAATAATTACGGGTTGTCCTGGATAAGCGGGACAAGCACCTTTGCGCGTTACCCATCCTTGACTTTCGGGTAAGGTAATATTGTGAGGTAAGTCGTAAATTAACGGCGCTTCCACATCACCGTAAACTTCGCGCAACCGCAGACGTAGCAGTTCTGCTAATAACAGGCGATTGATAAAGCCGTAATTAGCAGCAGTCGCCTCGGCTTTGAGATAACTAGCAACTAGTTCTGGGTGGGAATGCACAGACAAAGGAAAAATCTGAGATTCTGGATACTTCAAACCTTTCGGCCAAATTGCTTTAGTCCGGTCTCGCCACATTCCGCCAATGTACTTACCCACATTGCGCGAACCAGAGTGAATCATAAAGGCTAATTGTCCCTCTCTGATTCCCCAAGCATAAGCCAGAGCGCGATTTTCGATTCGCTCAACTTGCTGCACTTCGACAAAATGGTTGCCAGAACCAATGGTTGCGAGTCCTCCATCCCTTACTAGTCCAGTATCGGGAACTAATTCTTCTGGTGCTAAATTCCACTCACCATCCATTGCACCACCTAAAAAAATGCGATCGCTTTCCTGGGAAATTTGCTCCAAGTCTGACTTGACGAAACTACCTGTCGGCTGATTCAACATAGCATCCAACCAACCAAGAACACCATACTGAAACAAGGCTTTCATAGTTTGCGCCGTCATGGTGACATCCCTTGTACCAAAGAAGTAATCCCCCTTCATCCGTTCTACGAATGAGTTCCGCTGGGAGAGAAATTGATCAATGGTTAAATCGGCAACGTGCAGCCGCATTCCACAGTTAATGTCAGAACCCACAGCAGCGGGGATAACTTGACCAACAGTTTCGACTACAGAACCAATGGCAATACCCGCATCACCAGGGTGAAAATCAGGTGTAGCACAGGCACGACAGACACATCCGCCATTAGGGTGGCGCACATTTGCTAAATTAGCTAGTTGCTTAAGTGCCTTAGCTTCGACAGGAAAGCCTTCTGGTAATAGCACTTCTGCCGCTGGTGCATCGGGAGAATTAGTTAAACGGACAGAATAAATCCCATTGAGATAATTGACATCTAACCCTTGTCGTGATAAAGCACGCAGGAGACGTTGAAGATTTTTGGGCTGCATGAAACTCCATAAGAGTCTAAAAAAAGACCCTTGTTTTAAATTGATTGCAGAGACATGGGTTCAGCAGCCGCGTCTCAAGTATTTTTAGGGGTTATTTTCCCAGAACTATGGGGAAAACAACGGGTTAATTTTGAGTATTGTGCCTCCTTTTTAATAACATAGGCTTTTAGGGTCTGGCAAGTAGATGATGTAAAGTCTGAGTAAGTGCTTTAGATTAGGCGATCTCATTACACCAAGGTTTTTTGTTTGCGTAAACTTTGAATGGTGGCGATCGCACATTTGGCTACTATATCAATTTCCTCGGCAGTGTTAAATCTGCCAATGCCAAACCGCACAGAAGCATAAGCTAGTTGCTCAGAATTCCCCAAGGCTGTGAGAACATAAGAAGGTGCGGTAACTGCCGAAGAACAAGCCGAACCGGAAGACACTGCCATGATTGGTTGCAATCCTAAAGAAAGTGCAGCACCATCAACTCCCGCCACGCTGATATTCAGGTTTCCTGCTAACCGCTGGGTGGGATGTCCGTTGAGGTGAAGTCCTTCTAACTGCGACAGTTGTAACCATAAACTTTCTCTTAATTGCGTCAGGCGTGCAGTTTCTGTTGCTTGTTCTGCTAAAGCAATTTCTACCGCTTTGCCAAAACCAACTATTTGTGGTGTGTACAATGTTCCCGAACGCATTCCTCTTTCATGTCCGCCGCCATGCTGCTGGGGTGCAAGTTGCACTCTAGGGTTGCGTCTACGGACATACAATGCACCGATACCTTTTGGCCCGTATACTTTATGAGCAGTTAACGACATTAATTCGATGTTCATTGCCTGCACATCTAAAGGTATTTTACCAATAGCTTGGGCGGCATCTGTATGGAAAATAATATTGCGATCGCGGCAAATTTTGCCAATGTCTGCTAAAGGCTGCAATACGCCAATTTCGTTATTCGCCGTCATCACAGATACCAAAATTGTTTCTGGACGACAGGCTGTTTCTAATTGATTTAAATCAATCAGTCCATCTTTTTGAACTGGCAAAATTGTAATTTCAAAACCCAGACTTTTGAGATACTCGCAAGGGTCTAAAACTGCTTTATGTTCTGTTGCAACAGTAATAATATGCTGACCTTTTTGAAAGTAAGCTTCTGCTATACCTTTAACGGCTAAATTATTCGCTTCTGTTGCACCGCTGGTAAAGACAATTTCTTCGGGTGTGGCGTTAATTGCTGCTGCTAATATTTCTCGCGTTTTTTTCACAGCCGCTTCGGCTTCCCAACCATAAACATGATTAATACTCGCAGGATTGCCAAATTTTTCGGTGAAATACGGCAACATTGCTGCTAATACTCTTTCATCTACAGGTGTAGTAGCATGACAATCAAGATAAATCGGACGATTAGACATAAATTAAGTTAAAACTTGACTAAGCTTTTTTAATATTTGCAGAACTTTATATAATTCATTTTCTCGCCTGGATAAAGTAAATTTATCAGACAAAGCATATTGGGGGTTATCTTGCTTGATTAGCTTGATAAATTGAAAATCTTCTCCATTAGTCACAAATCCATATACAGGCTTATCTATATTGGGACTAGCCAGCATATAAACTAACGCCTGGGGAATTGCTTCCAAAAGAGATAAACTGGCCCTTTTAGATTCAATTACCAATAGCCAAAATTCTTCTTGAATAACTAAGACATCGATTCTGCCTCTAATAATTTCTTCTGCATCTTCAACTGTAATTTCTATCGATTCTTCAGTGGCGATCGCAAATGGTTCACGATAAAATCCCGCCAAATCTAATAGTGGGGATAGTATCACCATTTTGACAGCATTTTCTAAGATTGGCGGGCGCTTAACTAAACTTAAAAAATTAGCTTTGACCCTATCTAAATATTGTGTATCTAAATTTGTAACTTCCGGTAAATTCTCTATCCATTCTGTGAATAATCTTTCATCTTCTGAAAGTTGTAGACTAAATCTTTCCGCTAAATAAGCAAGTCCGATATTTTCAGATTGGATAACTTGAACCATATTAAATATTATGAATATCGATTAATTATGCTCTCAACCAACTCTTAATCCAGAGTATCTGGATCTATCCCCAAGGCTCTTAATTTTTCTGCTAGTTGTTGAGCGCGTCTTGTTGCTTGTTGAGCTTGTTGTTCTGCTAATTCCGCACGTTTTTGTGCTTGTTTAATTTGTTCTTCTGGTGTCGGATATCTGTTCCCGGCTTCGTTATACCAATAAAGCCATTCTCTAGTTAAGCCACAGTAATTTCCTCGTTCACAACCAATTCCCAAGCCAATTTCTGCTAACCAAACAAGATTTCCTGGTTGTAATTGATACTTACCATTAACTAACTTATGTACTTCTAAACGAGGTTTGCGGCGACGACGAGGAGAATAAATCACATAATAAAGTACACCTAAATCCTGGTATTTATTTAATTTATCGGTGTATTCTTTACGATAATTTTGCGAAACTACTTCTAAAGCCAAAATTGGCAGAACGTTTTCATCCCAAAGCACATAACTGGGACGCAGTTCTTCATCATAGAACCGTTCTACACCCAAACTCAAAAATCCATCTGGGACAATTGGTGGTTCATCAGGGTCATAATAAATACCCATATCTATGCCAAATAACCAGTCCATCCTTTCAGACCAAAGTATTAACAGAATCGCCTTGAGTAACCCTGGTATTAATTCTTGCAGTTCATTATCCACAGGAGTTTCATCAGAATCTGGTAGTTCTTCAGCAGAGGGCAAGTACTTCGGCAAGTTGTACTCTAACATAGCTGGTTTCCCCAAAACTTACGGACACTGGGCTTTACTCGATGAATCCACGCCAATATCCTCACCAAAATTATAGCGATTTCGGATTAACAGGTTATAGCTTACAGGTTATAGCTTACAGGCGGAACGTTTTATACTTCCTACTCCCTTGTATCCATAAGTCTTAACGATTAATAAATATATTAGTTTTTTGGCTCTCTTATTGGTTTATATTTACCAGAGGATGTAATAACAGCCATTGATTTTCAGAGACTAGGAGGCAGCTTCAGACGATTTTAGATTTGAAATTTTGGATTTTGGATTGCTCCATAGACGTTGTTTTCAGAAGATGTCTAAGAAGTATCAAAATATTTATTCTGATCCCCCCGCCTGCGCCAGTCGCTTTCTTGTTTTACCTGACACTCTAATATCAACAGCACAAACTAGGCAATCTAAGTTGATGGCAATCTAAGTTGATAGTAAGCGAATATTTTTGCTGAATTGCAGCGGATAAAGACTAAACTAAAAAGTCTTGTGCAGCAAAACCTATAGATTTAAATGAAGTAATCATGTCCAAGGTTCTCGTCTCCGATCCTATTGACCAAGCTGGGATTGACATCTTATCCCAAGTTGCTACTGTTGATGTCAAAACTGGTCTAAAATCCGCAGAATTAATTGAAATTATTGGTGATTACGATGCGCTAATGATTCGTTCTGGTACAAGGGTAACAGAAGAAATTATTGAAGCCGGCACACAGTTAAAAATTATTGGTCGTGCTGGTGTTGGCGTGGATAATGTTGATGTGCCTGCTGCTACACGCAAAGGAATTGTGGTAGTTAATTCTCCTGAAGGGAATACGATCGCAGCGGCAGAACACGCACTGGCAATGATGTTGTCTTTATCTCGCCACATTCCTGATGCTAACGCTTCTGTTAAACGTGGTGAATGGGATCGTAAAACTTTTGTAGGTGCAGAAGTTTACAAAAAGACTATCGGTATTGTCGGGTTAGGTAAAATTGGCTCCCATGTGGCGGCTGTGGCTAAAGCAATGGGGATGAAATTACTCGCTTATGATCCCTTTATCTCTAACGAGAGAGCCGAGCAAATTGGCTGTCAGTTAGTAGACTTGGATTTGCTCATGCAGCAAGCTGACTACATCACACTCCACATTCCCAAAACCCCAGAAACTACCCATTTAATCAATGCCAAAACTCTGGCAAAAATGAAGCCCACCGCGCGGATTATTAACTGCGCTCGCGGTGGAATTATTGATGAAGCAGCTTTAGCCGCAGCCATCAAAGAAGGTAAAATTGCTGGTGCAGCCTTGGATGTGTTCGAGTCAGAACCTCTGGGTGAATCGGATTTGCGATCGCTCGGTAAAGAAGCTATCCTCACCCCCCACCTAGGAGCCTCCACCACAGAAGCCCAAGTCAACGTAGCAATTGATGTGGCTGAACAAATCCGTGATGTACTTTTGGGACTCCCTGCACGTTCCGCAGTCAACATTCCCGGACTTGGCCCCGATGTCTTAGAAGAACTCAAACCCTACATGCAGCTGGCGGAAACCTTGGGTAACTTAGTCGGTCAGTTAGCTGGTGGTCGAGTCGAAACACTAACCGTCAGACTGCAAGGCGAACTCGCAACTAATAAAAGTCAACCCTTAGTAGTAGCATCCTTAAAAGGTCTACTTCACCAAGCTCTGCGAGAACGGGTCAACTACGTCAACGCCAACATCGAAGCCAAAGAACGGGGAATTCGCGTCATTGAAACCAGAGATGCTTCTGTGCGCGACTACGCTGGTTCTCTGCGTTTGGAAGCCACAGGTACTTTAGGTACTCACTCAGTTACAGGTGCTTTGTTAGGTGAAAAAGAAATTCACTTAACAGACGTTGATGGCTTCCCAATTAACGTTCCACCCAGTAAACACATGGTGTTTACCTTACACCGTGATATGCCAGGGATTATCGGTAAACTCGGCTCTCTCCTCGGTAGTTTTAACGTCAACATTGCTAGTATGCAGGTAGGACGGAAAATCGTCCGGGGTGATGCGGTAATGGCTTTGAGTATTGATGACCCCTTACCCGATGGCATTTTGGCTGAAATCACCAAAGTACAGGGAATTCGAGACGCGTATACAGTAACTTTATAAGGCAAAAGTAAAAGGGCAAAAGTAAAAAGAACTCTCTTTCTTTTGCCTTTTGCCTTTAAACTTTTAACTTTTTTATGGCAAACACTTGGTGGGAACTGCAAATTTTATGTGAACCAGAGCTAGAAGATTCTATCTTTTGGCGACTGGAAGATTTTGGTAGTCGGGGGACAGCAAGTGAACGCAAAGGAAATTCTTCGTTAGTCAAGGCTTACTTACCGCAATTTCAAGCGCAGTTATTAGATTTGGCCGCATTGGCGTTGCGGTTGCGCCAAGATGCTTTGTGTGTAGGAATGTCTGCGCCTAGCTTGCATTGGCAATTAATAGATGAAGAAGATTGGGCGAGTAGCTGGAAGCAATATTGGCAACCCCAGGAAATTGGCGATCGCTTTTTGATTAACCCTGCATGGCTACCAATGCCAGAAACAGACAGATTAGTGATTCTCCTTGATCCCGGTGTGGCTTTTGGCACGGGGAATCATGCGACAACTCAACTTTGTTTAGAAGCTCTAGAAATGCGCTTGAGTGAGGTTCCCCAATCGTTTGTGGGGAATCAAGAAAGAGAACCAGTGATAATTGCAGATATCGGTTGCGGTTCTGGTATT
This sequence comes from Nostoc sp. HK-01, assembly GCA_003990705.1. Classification (GTDB taxonomy): domain Bacteria; phylum Cyanobacteriota; class Cyanobacteriia; order Cyanobacteriales; family Nostocaceae; genus Nostoc_B. Next base: position 963,079 of record AP018318.1, on the reverse strand, counting down.
TTATCCATCGGTGCAATTTTGCTAGGTGCCGAAAAAGTCTATGCGGTGGATAATGATCCCCTAGCGGTGCAATCAACTTTTAGCAACTGCGCTCTCAATAACGTGAGCCTAGAACGCCTGATTCCCGCCGAAGGTAGTGTAGACGTTTTGAGCAAAATCATCGAGAAACCAGTAGATGGCATCGTCTGTAATATCTTAGCTGACGTGATTATTCAATTGGTTCCCGAAATGACTGCGATCGCCAAACCTAGCACTTGGGCTATCTTTAGTGGCATTTTATTAGAGCAATCAAAATCTGTTGCAGATGTATTAGAAAAACATGGTTGGGTTGTTGCTGCACTTTGGAAGAAGAAAGAATGGTGCTGTTTAAATGTGCGCCGTTCCTGATTTAAAAAAAACTCTAGTCATCCTAGAACACCCCGCTTACTTAAAAAGTGGGGTTATTTGTTTTGTTTAACGTGAGTTCTCTCAACCGCCCTCCACTTCTCTCCGACGCAATACGGGGCATAAATCTTCGTAGTTTTGAACCAAATAATCAAGGTTCAAGGGGCGACAATCGCCTCTAAATCAGGACAGATAAAGGTTTGGGAGGCACAGACTCCTTGAAAAAATTAGATGCTTATTGAGAATGAACTGTATAGGGGTAGTAGACTCTTCTGTGGAGATCAGTTTCGTGGTAAAAAAGAACGGTCTCGTAATTTGACCAAGACCGTCGTCATAATGCTGGCATCATTCTACCAAAACTTCTTAGAAAAATACCTAAATAAAGCACAGCTAATCACTCTGAAGATGTTGGTGTGGTTGTTACAAAATCAGAAACAGGTCAGGATAGAAAGATTAGCAGCAACACTACCTTTACCTATACAACAAAATAGTCGTAGGCGGCATTTACAAAGGTTTTTAACACTAAATGCTTTGAGTGTAGTCTTGTTGTGGTTCCCTATCATTGAAGCAATAATTAACCAAAATTTTAAAGTAGGGTCACAGTTAACAATTGCGATGGATAGAACACAGTGGAAAGAAAATAATATATTGATGGTAAGTGTGATTTACCAAAAAAGAGCATGGCCAATATATTGGTGCTTATTAGAAAAAGATGGTAGCAGTAACTTAGAAGAACAGCAAAAAGTATTACGCCCAGTAATCCGTTTATTAAAAAAGTATAAATTAGTGATTATCGGGGATAGAGAATTTCATAGCGTAGAACTGGCGCATTGGCTCCACAAGCAGAACCAGAGTTTTGTATTTCGTCAAAAAAAGGATACGACTTTTCAAGAAAAAAGACAAAAATTTCAGTCTTTAAGTAGCATTGAGATTTACCCTGGTATTCGTCAATTTTATCCCAATGTTAAGTTGACTCAGAAAAAAGGTTTTGGTCGGTTTAATTTAGCAGTCTACTGGAAAAGAAAGTATAGAAGTAAACAAGAAAAGGAAGCTTGGTATTTATTAACTAATTTGCCTGATTTAAATACTGCCCTCAAAATATATACTCAACGCTTTGGGATTGAAGCCATGTTCAAAGATTGTAAAACTGGCGGTTACAATTTGGAAAGTTCTCAAGCTAATCCTGATAGACTTGTACGTTTAATATTCTTAATTGCTTTAGCTATGACCAGTGCTTGGTTACATGGACAAAGGACTAAATTTCAAAAACAAGAATCATATATTTGTCGTAGCCAAGAAAAAAATAGAAATGAGAAACGTCACAGTAATTTCTGGATAGGTTTATATGGTCAAAATTGGATAGTTGCTTGGCATGAGTGTCAAGCATGGGTCGAGGAACTGGCCGGTTTCAGTCGCAATAAGCAAGCATATTATCAGCGAGGTTTAAGGGCTATGAAGCTTATACAGCAAGCTCTTTAACTGGCTTGTCGCCCCTTGAATAATCAAGGTTTCAAAACCTCTACCTCACAAAGAGAGCAGTGTTTAACATCCATCAAACTTACGTTTTTTTCAACAGGTAGAAAACGAATTTTTCGCATTGCCCACCTGACTTTAGTCGTAGCTCATATAGATAAAAACTGCTATATTCAGATTAATTTATATAATTTAATTTGATTTATATCTGATTTTCAAGCATAAAATTATCAAGTTAAAAATAAATGATATGGCGTTCGCAAGAATAATTGGTAAAGCTTGTAAAGCAATACCATAAACTAACCATAATAACAATCCACTCATAAATGTAATCAGCATCACAAAAGAAACATCTTTAGCTGATTTGCTTTTCCAGGTTTTAAACATCTGGGGCAAAAATGCAATGGTAGTTAATGCCCCAGCTACTAATCCTAAAATTGTCAAAAAATCCATTAGATTTGACTAATAGCAGTCAATGATATGCGACGAACATATATTAACATAGATTAATATTGCAAAATCTCAGTTATTCATGCTTTTGGGTGTTTTTAGATCTAAAGCCGTGATACACCCTACTTAATATTGACCAAGATAATCAGCTACTTAAACAAAGTCAATTTAAGTAAAGAGGAAAAATCTCTATATAATTAGGTATTTAAGCAAAAACATTACTGGTCTAGACAAAGCTTGATTTTTGGAGATTAGAGAGAAAATTTAGTATGAGAAAACTTCCCAATGGAGTTCAATGGAATGAATTTCATGATGATGAGATTGTGGATTGGAAACGTGTTCGCTCTGCCATTGAGCATGAAGACCAATTAACTAACCATCGTGTTACATGGATGCTAACTTCTCAAGGATTTCTTTTTGCGGCTTTTGCTTTAGTTTTTCAAGCTTCTACAAAAACAGATGTTCAATATGAGTTGAGAGCATTTTATCAATATCTTCTTTCTGGATTAGCAGCCACTGGTATTTTCGTAAGTCTCTATTTACGGCTTGCTCTTCGCGCTGCGGAAATTCAAACAGAAATTTTGCGCGGCTGGTGGGTGGAACGGATAGGAGAGCGCTACAAGAATCATCCACCTATATCTGGCACCCCTCCTAACTGGTTATTAAGGATGCTTCCATTTTCCAGTTTTCCGATTTTATTTGTATTATCATGGATAATTTTTGTTCTGATTGTATTGTTGGATTTTATTAAACCATACGCAAACACAATAGGGACGGTTTCATTATTATTAACGTTGATACTTGGGCTGGTAATTTTTGGATTTATGCTTGGTCGGCGAAAATACTCGAAGACCTCTGTCTAAAAATCCCAATCTACCGGAAGTTAAGCAGTTGTTGAGTTAGTTAGCTGACAAAAGCTATGTGTTTCCGGTGATTGGCAACCTTAAACTGATTAAACTGACTACAACACCTGACACTGACCGTGATGCCGCAATAAATGGTCACACAAAACCAGCGCCACCATAGCTTCTACCATTGGAACTGCACGGGGTAACACACAGGGATCATGTCTACCTTTTGCAGCTAATAGTGTTTCTTCACCCTCACGCGTAACTGTTTTTTGTTCTTTTCTAATAGTAGCTGTTGGTTTAAAAGCCACTCGTAAAATGATATTTTCGCCATTGGAAATACCGCCTTGAATACCACCAGAACGGTTGGTTACAGTGCGGATTTCCCCATTTTCATCAATATAAAATTCGTCGTTATGTTCAATTCCTGTTAACAGTGTTCCAGCGAAACCGGAACCAATTTCAAAACCTTTACTAGCAGGAAGCGACATCACAGCTTTGGCAATATCAGCTTCTAACTTATCAAATACTGGTTCACCCAAACCTTTCGGCACATTTCTGGCGACACATTCCACCACACCACCTATAGAATCACCTTGTCTACCAGTTTGCTCAATTAATTCAATCATCCGATTGGCGCATTCATCATCAGGACAGCGGACAATGTTGCTTTCTACTTGTTCTAAAGTAACGGTATTAGGGTCAATTATGCCTTCTAAATCTTTGATGCGTTTGACATAACTAATCACTTCTACATTAGCAACTTGTCGGAGAATTTTTTTAGCGATCGCACCTGCAGCCACTCTACCAATTGTCTCCCGTGCCGAAGACCGACCGCCCCCTTGCCAATTCCGAATTCCATATTTAGCATCATAGGTCGCATCCGCATGGGAAGGGCGATATTTCACCGCCATCTCGTCATAGTCTTGCGGACGGGTATCTTTATTCCGCACCAAAATCGAAATCGGTGTCCCCAGAGTTTTTCCCTCAAACACCCCAGACAAAATCTCACAGGTGTCTGCTTCCTTGCGCGGCGTGGTAATTTTACTTTGCCCTGGTCGCCTTCTATCTAACTCAAACTGAATTTCTTCTGCGGTGATTTGCAGTTGCGGCGGACAACCATCAATTACAACTCCCACCCCGCCGCCGTGGGATTCACCAAAAGTAGTGATGCGAAATAGATGCCCAAAAGTATTGCCCATGATTGTGAGGAAAAAGGAAAAGGCTTATGTATTCTACCTAGAGTTCTCACAAATGTTAAGTTTGGCGAACTTAGAACTGTTGATTGTTCTACCAAACTGGAAAGATAATGGTGCAAATCATCAGAGGTGAGGTGTGATCCTAATGTCCGACTGGGGCTTTCGCGCCTGCACCGCCTTTACCTAAAAATAACAGCAACGGTAATGAGCAAAGAAACGCTACTCCGACAACTCGAAAGATATCTGCAAATGATAAAACAGCCGCTTGAGTATTAATTGTTTGCTGAAGTAAAGCTAAAGCTTGTTGTTGAGCAGTTGTTGCATCCATTCCCTGGCTTTGCATTGCGCCAGTGAGCAAATTGAGGCGCTGATTGGTTTCAAAATCATAAGGAGTCAGGTTAGTTGATAAAATCGCGCGATGAAAGGCTTCGCGTTTATCTAACAAAGTGGTGAGGATGGCAATACCCACACTACCCCCTAGTTGTCGGGTGAGGTTGTAAAAGCCGGAACCAGCAGAAACATCTTGCTTGGGTAAAGGCCCTAAAGTTGCCAAACTCAAGGGTAAAAACATCAATACTGTAAAGGCTCCCCGCCAGACCAAAGGCCAAAATAAATCATCTGTACCAGTTTGCACAGTCAGATTGGACAAGTCAAACATGACAAAGGCGGTTCCTACACCACCGATCGCAATTAATAATCTGGCATCGATTTTGGTAGACAATTTCCCTAGCATAATCATCACAACCGCTGAGGCTAAAGCACCAGGCGCTAACAATAATCCTGTCTGTGTGGCTGTAAAGTGCAGGATACTTTGGGCGAAAATCGGCACAGCAAACAGCGCACCATACAATCCCATCCCCACAATTGCAGATAAAAAACTTCCCGCAGCTAAAGAACGGTGGCGCAAAACTCTCAATGCAACGGCGGGATGAGTGGTTTTCAGTTCCCACCAAATAAATAGTCCCAACCCTAAAACACTAGCGACAGCCAAACTGGTAATAAACCCAGAAGAAAACCAGTCTTCTTTCTCGCCTTCTTCTAAGACAATTTGCATACAGCCGATCGCAATTACTAAAAGCCCAATCCCTAACCAGTCAACACCTTGGTTCTTGGTCTTGTTACTGTTATCCTTCGGCAGAAACGTCCAAGACATGAATACTGCTAAAATCCCAAAGGGGATGTTAATAAAGAAAATCCAGCGCCAGCCTAAAGCGTCGGTCAGATAACCTCCCAATGTAGGGCCAATTGCTGGGCCAGAAATCACTCCCACACCAAATACTGCTTGCGCTAAACCTTGCTCGGCTGGGGGAAAGGTTTCAAATAAAATGGCTTGGGCTTTGGCTAACAATCCCCCACCAAATAATCCCTGGGCGATACGCGAAATTATCAGCATTGGTAGGTTAATTGACAACCCACAGACAACTGAGGCAATAGTAAAGCCAATCAGCGAAAATATGAAGTATGTTTTTTTACCGAAATAATCTCCTAACCAAGCAGATAAAGGAATTAACACGACGTTAGCGATCGCATATCCCGTCACTACCCAGCCTATTTCACTCACAGTTGCTCCTAAACTGGCTTGCATCGGGGTTAGAGCAACGTTGACAATACTTGTATCAATTACTTCGAGAATCGCGCCTAGAGCAGCAGAGAACGCGATCGCCCACTTTAACGGCCCCTGTACATAACCAGCTTGGTTAACACTAGAACTTTGAGTAACAGCCATTTTTCTACATAGTCATCATCTTAAAACTGGCAAATTTCTAGAAAATGCCCTAAAAGCTTAGGGCATAATTTTGCTTATCAATATATTACGCTACGGTAGCGTATCATATTAAGAAAGGTCAACGGTGGATTCACTCAAACTAGAAAAAGACTATCTAAAGATAGAGAAAATAGCTGGTATAACTTTCCTCACGACAGGCTAGATACTAGGGTATAGCTGATGCGATTAGGAAGTTTGATGTCACCCTATAGACAAACATGCTTCATATCCCTATTCCTAACTCTCTATGAACAACCCTTTAGGTAGACCACGTAGTAGCCAAGTAGACCAAGCAATTCTGCAAGCGACCCTAGATTTACTCGCAGAAATTGGATATCAAAGTATGAGTATAGAAGCGATCGCCTCCCGTGCAGGTGTTGGCAAAACGACAATTTATCGGCGTTATTCTTCTAAAGAAGAATTAGTGGCAGATGCGATCGAAAATCTCAGAGAAGATGTATTAATACCGGATACTGGCAGTTTTTGGGGAGATATGGATATTGTGATCGATAATGCAGCAACAAGAATTCAGAGTCCCCTAGGCCGCCAGACACTCGCCTTAATTATCAGTACAGCATCTAGCAATCCGCAGTTTGCCCAAGTCTATTGGAAAAAATATACCAAACCGCGACGAGATGCCTTTGCACAAGTCATGGAACGTGCTAAGTCCAGAGGAGAAATTCAAGCTGATGCTAACATTGACTTAATTATTGACCTTGTGAGTGGATCAATCTATTACGCACTCGTCTTTAAACCGACACCAGAACCATTAGCCACCTATATGCGCCAGACTCTAGAACTGATAATTCAAGGTGTTGGCACTAATTAACTATGCTGAAATCTTAGTTGTAAACTGAACTATCTTAAATTTATAAAAAAATTAAGCCGCAATAGTAGTGTGAACTCACCTAATTAAAACAATATTTGGTAAACCAGAAGTGTCTACCATTCCTTTCATTCAAAATGAAGGAACATCTAGGGCTACAAGTCAAGCTATAGATGTATTACTAGTAGCACTAATATTGGTAGGCTGATCAATCTACATTTCTTTGCAATTATGCAACGTTTGTCGCAATTTGCTAGGGTCGCGCCCAGACATCGACGGCTTTTGATTTTATCACTAGGGCTATTAGCTTTGGTTGCTGCTCATGGAATGGCGCTGATCTACCGTATTCAGCCAGGAGTGTCATTATGGTTTCCGCCATCTGGGGTAGCGATCGCCCTCAGTTTCTGGTTTGGCATAGATGGTATCATCCTCACAGGTCTTGCATCTTTCCTCATGTCTCCTTTTTGGGGATTGCATGGTTGGGAGCAATTTATTGGTTTCACCGATGTTGTAGAGCCTTTAGTTGCTTGGTTACTTTACTGTCGTCTTTGGAAAGGTTCTCTCATCTTTAATAGCCTCAAAGATGCAGCTATTTTTACCTTGAGTGTACCTTTAATAGCCAGCACTAGTTTAGCTGTAGTCGGCAGTTTAACTTGGGTAGCCATAGGCAAAATGCCTGTTACTAACCTAACTAACAGTATTACTCATTGGTGGTTAGGAAATGCGATCGGGATTATGGGGATTACACCGACAATTTTGCTAGTATTAACTCCTTATCTGCAATCGTGGGGTTGGTTATCTCGTTCTAAAGTATCAGATTATGCCTCACCGAGTTTCAGATTTCCAGCTTGTCGTCCTCTCTTACTGGAAGTCAGCACTATCTTATTTCTGTGCATTAGCATTGCATCTGTAACTGTTTCGGAAGTTTCAGCCAATAGCGACACAGATTTTCGGTTTCAACAGTTATCTTTTTTGAGCTTTATTCCCGTAATGTGGGCTGCTACTCGCTTCGGAGTATCTACGGGGATGCTCATATCTACATTTTCAATACTAATAACGCTGTTCTCTTATTTATTAATATATCCTAATGCTATATTATTACCGCGTTTTCCAGTACAACCAGAAGTTTTACATGTTCACAAATTAAGTCTCTTAGTACAATCTATGGTGACTTTATTAGTGGGAGTTGCCATTACAGAAAGAGCAAAAGTTCAAGTAGAACTGGCGATAGAAAAATTCAGGATAGGAGAATATCAAGCTCGCGCTGAATTATCAGAAAAACTCATTCAACTCAATGATTCCCTAGTGGAAACGAATGTTCGTTTAGAAGACTCCAATCGAGAAAAAGATAAATTATTAAAAGCCGAAAAAGCTCTACGGACTCGCCTCAGCAATATTTTAGAAAGTATGACAGATGCTTTTATTGCAGTTAATCAAGATTGGCAAATAACATACATTAATCAACAAGCTGCAAATATTAAAGGTGTAAAACCAGAAACTATAGTTGCTCAAAATTATTGGGAGCAATGGCCAGGAATGCAAGGTCAAGAATTTGAGCGTGAATACTGTCGGGCGATCGCAGAATCAATACCTGTGCATTTTGAAGCATTATATATGCCGAAAAATATGTGGTTAGAAATTCATGCTTACCCTTTTGAAGATGGACTGGGTATATTCTTTCGGGATATTACTCAGCGCAAACAAGCAGAAGTAGAACGAGAAAATCTTTTAGCAAGAGAGCAATCTGCCCGCACTGAAGCTGAAAAAGCCAATAGAATAAAAGACGAGTTTATTGCCGTTCTTTCTCATGAATTGCGGACTCCCCTTAATCCTATTTTAGGTTGGGTAACACTACTCAGAAGACGCAATTATGAAGATGATAAACTAACGCATGGACTAGAAACCATTGAGCGTAATGCTAAATTACAAATTCAACTGATTGAAGACTTATTAGATGTTTCTCGGATTCAACAAAGAAAAATAATTTTAAATCTTCAGCCTGTTAATTTAACTGAGATTTTACATGCGTCTCTAGATACTGTTGCTTTAGCTATCGAAGCTAAGAATCTGCAAGTACAAAAAATATTGTATCTTGATACAGCATGGGTTAAAGGTGATGCTGAACGCCTACAGCAGATAGTCTGTAATTTACTTTCCAACGCCATCAAATTTACCCCCACTGCTGGTAAAGTAGAAATTATTTTAAAACGAGTTGATACCTTTGCTGAAATTCAAATTCAAGACAATGGTAAGGGTATTAGTTCAGAGTTTTTACCATTCGTATTTGATTATTTTCGGCAAGCTGATGGCACAATTACCCGTCAATTTGGTGGCTTAGGATTAGGTTTAGCAATTGTGCGCCATCTCACAGAACTACATGGTGGAACTGTACAAGCCGAAAGTCTGGGAGAAGGAATGGGTGCAAAATTTACAGTTAAATTACCCTTGATGCTGGATTTTATTCCGCAAAACAAAAATACTGTAACCGTTGATGAGGCTTTAAATTTAACAGGTTTACATATTTTGGTAGTAGATGATGATTTAGATACGGGAAAGTTTTTAACTGTGGTATTAGAACAATTGGGTGCTAAAGTAACAGCGATCGCATCTGGTAGCCAAGCGTTAGAATTTCTTGCAACCAGTAAAGCAGATATACTTTTAAGTGATATCGGTATGCCAGGAATTGACGGATATATGCTAATACGTCTGATTCGCGCCCTCCCACCCGAACAAGGCGGACAAATACCCGCGATCGCCCTGACAGCCTACGCAGGTGAGATAAATCAACAACAGGCTTTAGCCGCTGGGTTTCAAATTCACTTAATTAAACCTGTTGAACAACCACAATTGCTAAATGCGATCAGGCAAATTTTGGCTAACTTAGATTAATTCTTAATTAACGTGTACATTCGCACATTATATGTCGCAATTCGCAAAAAACGACATGAGCGTCTTTATCATCTAAAACGCTTATCATATAAAGCTTTCAGGACATTGTTGACTAAAAATACAAAATTCCTTAATTCGCACATTAAATGTCGTTAGAACTGAAATTTGCAAATTAATGTCGTTTATTTAAATTTTGCCACATTGCAAATTCAATGTCGCATTTTCTTTAGTTAATGGTACATTAATACTACCAATAACTACATTCTCCTTGCTTAAATGCCAGACAAAGAATTTGGATTAACCGGAGAATTGACACAAGTTACGGAAGCTATTTTCCTTGGTGAAAGTAATTTTGTGGTCGATCCATTACACATTATTCTGGAATCCTCAGATAGCCAGAAACTCAAATTTCATCTCATCCAATGGCTTGCTGAATCACCGAATCGACAGATTAAGTCTCAAAGAAAACAGGCAGTTGCAGACACCCTTGGTGTTTCTACTCGGCAGGTGGAGCGTCTTCTCAAAGAATATAATGAAGACAGATTAAATGAGACAGCCGGAGTACAACGCTCAGACAAGGGACAATATCGAGTTAGCGAATACTGGCAAGAATATATAAAAACGACTTACGAAAATAGCCTGAAAGAAAAACATCCAATGTCGCCAGCATCTGTGGTTCGTGAAGTGAAGCGACACGCAATCGTTGACCTTGGGCTTGAACAAGGAGACTATCCTCATCCAGCTACTGTTTATCGAATTTTAAATCCGTTAATTGAGCAACAAAAACTGAAGAAAAAAATTAGAAATCCAGGTTCTGGGTCTTGGTTGACGGTGGAAACACGAGACGGCAAGCAACTAAAAGCTGAGTTTAGCAACCAAATTATTCAATGTGACCATACAGAACTTGATATTCGGATAGTTGATAATAACGGTGTGTTGTTACCTGAGCGACCTTGGTTAACTACTGTTGTTGATACTTTCTCCAGTTATGTTTTAGGTTTCCACTTGTGGATAAAACAACCTGGGTCTGCTGAAGTGGCTCTTGCTTTAAGACATTCTATATTACCCAAGCAGTATTCCCATGACTATGAACTGAGTAAACCTTGGGGTTATGGCCCTCCTTTTCAATACTTTTTTACTGATGGCGGCAAAGATTTTCGCTCTAAACACCTTAAAGCCATTGGCAAGAAACTGGGATTTCAATGCGAATTGCGCGATCGCCCCAACCAAGGTGGTATTGTAGAACGGATTTTTAAAACAATCAATACTCAAGCCCTGAAAGACTTACCCGGTTACACAGGATCTAATGTTCAGGAACGTCCTGAAAATGCAGAAAAAGAAGCTTGTTTGACCATACAGGATATAGACAAGGTTTTGGCTGGTTTCTTTTGCGACATTTATAACCATGAACCTTATCCCAAAGATCCCCGCGACACAAGATTTGAAAGATGGTTCAAGGGAATGGGAGGAAAACTACCTGAGCCTTTGGATGAGCGAGAATTGGATATTTGTTTAATGAAAGAAACTCAACGAGTTGTTCAAGCTCATGGTTCTATCCAGTTCGAGAACTTGGTTTATCGAGGAGAATCACTCAGGGCTTATAAAGGTGAATATGTGACGCTGAGATATGACCCAGACCATATTCTGACATTATATGTCTACAGTTGTGATGCAAATGATGATCTAGGAGATTTCTTAGGGTACGTTCATGCAGTAAACATGGATACTCAAGAATTGAGTTTAGAAGAATTGAAAAGTCTTAATAAGGAGCGTAACAAAGCTCTTAGAGAGCATTGTAATTATGATGCCCTATTAGCATTAGGTAAGCGTAAGGAGCTTGTAAAAGAGCGTAAACAGGAAAAGAAAGAAATAAGACAAGCAGAACAACAACGCTTACGTTCTGGTTCTAAGAAAAACTCAAATGTTGTTGAATTAAGAAAAAGTAGAGCTAAGAATTATTTAAGGAATAATGAGCCAATTGAAGTATTACCAGAAAGAGTTTCCAGAGAAGAAATACAGGTTCAAAAAACTGAGGTGCAAATAGAAGTATCTGAGCAAGCTGATAATTTAAAACAGGAAAGGCATCAGTTAGTTATTTCTAGGCGCAAACAAAATTTAAAGAATATTTGGTGATGTATGGCACAATCACAACTTGCAATTCAGCCTAATGTCGAAGTCTTAGCTCCTCAACTAGATTTAAATAATCAACTTGCTAAAGTCATTGAAATTGAAGAGATATTCAGTAATTGCTTTATACCCACTGATCGGGCTTCAGAATATTTCAGATGGCTAGATGAGTTGCGAATATTAAAACAATGCGGTCGAGTAGTTGGGCCAAGAGATGTTGGGAAAAGCCGAACATCGGTTCATTATCGGGAAGAGGATAGGAAGAAAGTATCGTATGTAAGAGCTTGGTCAGCATCAAGTTCTAAGCGTCTGTTTTCGCAAATTCTTAAAGATATTAACCACGCAGCACCAACAGGTAAACGAGAAGATTTACGTCCCAGATTAGCTGGTAGTCTAGAATTATTTGGGATAGAACAAGTTATTGTTGACAATGCCGACAATCTCCAAAGAGAGGCATTATTAGACCTCAAGCAACTTTTTGACGAATCTAATGTTTCTGTTGTCTTAGTTGGAGGGCAAGAGCTAGATAAAATTTTATATGATTTTGATTTGTTAACTAGCTTTCCAACACTTTATGAGTTTGATCGCTTAGAACAGGATGATTTTCTAAAGACACTCAGCACTATTGAATTTGATGTTCTGGCTTTACCTGAAGCTTCAAATTTATGTAAAGGAATTACATTTGAGATTTTAGCAGAAACTACAGGTGGGCGAATGGGATTGCTGGTGAAGATATTAACGAAAGCAGTGTTACATTCTCTCAAAAATGGCTTTGGCAGAGTTGATCAAGGCATTTTAGAAAAAATCGCTAATCGATATGGCAAGAGATACATTCCCCCCGAAAATAGAAATAAGAATTCATGACAATCATGAAGCTTTGCTCAGGTTGGGCTATGTTGATCCATACGAAGGAGAAAGCATTAGTCATTACTTGGGGCGTTTGCGCCGATTCAAGGCTAACAGTCTTCCTTCTGGCTACTCTTTAGGAAAGATTGCTGGTATTGGTGCTGTGACTACGCGGTGGGAGAAGCTTTATTTCAATCCATTTCCTAGTAATAAAGAATTAGAAGCTTTGGGCAAGCTTATTTGTCTACCAACCAATAGAATATATGAGATGCTGCCACCCAAAGGCGTAACGATGAAACCTAGACCAATTCGATTATGTGCTGCTTGCTATGCAGAAGTACCTTGTCATCGAATTGAGTGGCAGTACAAGGATAAAATGAAATGCGATCGCCACAATTTACGCTTGTTAACCAAATGTACTAACTGTGAAACTACTTTCCCTATTCCCGCAGATTGGGTACAAGGTGAATGTCCTCACTGTTTTTTGCCTTTTCCTATGATGGTAAAGCGTCAGAGACAGCTTTCAAATTAGGTGTAATAATAGCTTGGCAGGCAGGGTATTGAAGTGTTGAGATTACACTTTTATGTTCTGTCTCTGTTTTTAGCTGCCATGTACCGGAAGTTTCTCCAAGAATAGTAATTTCTCCTGCACATAATTGCTGTTTTGGCAATCCTGATTTACCCATTAAGACGATTTCGCCAGTTGAGTGAACACATGAACGAGTAACTTCTGTGCAGATAAATTTTCCCAGTCGTTTAGATGTATCGTTTTTTAGGCTCGAAAGTAAGTTGAAAAGTTCTGGCACAACGTGGCCATAATTATTGTTACTACCAACAGATAAAACTGCTATTTCTGCATCAATAGCCTCTAATAATTGCCTGAGTTCATCTCCATTCTTGGGGTATGCCCCGTGATGAGGAATTTTAACAATGTTAGCACTCAGTTCATTAGGTCGGCAAATATCAATACATTCCTTAAGCCCCTCGCCTTCAATATCTGCAAGTAGCAAGGCTGCAAAATTGCCGTAAGTGACACGCAGGACAACAGATATTTCGTTATCTTTACCTTTAATATCAACAAGATGTTCTTGAGCGTACAGAAGCCCTGGGTGTAAAATTTGAATTTCTAGCCCTTCTTGGCAATAGTGATTAGAACCACGAGTAGCTTCTATAAAGCTGACAATATTGTTCTTTTCCCATTGTCTGAGGCGTAGCAGGGCATCTTCAAGTCTTTTATTAACAGTTCTGTTAGCAGCTACTTTTCTTTTTGCTTCCTTATAAACCTCGTAAGGAAGGCAAAGGGTTTCTATTGTTCCACCACGTTTCAGCCAATTATCAAGAAACGTCACCAAATCCTCAATAGACGGAAAATGGTCTCGATGTTCGTGAGTTATATAAATTCTGGTAATAGCGGTTGCTTTATTACTCTGTAACCACTTAAGAAGAATAGGTATTTTGTGTAAATCAACGATAACAACAGAACCACCATCAGCACGTATAACGATGGTATCAGCATTTCCTACAGGTAAAAAAGCTAACTCGCAAGTCATAAAAATTTTTACGTCTCTATCCCTAGTTCCTCAGTTAGTTCTTCGTCAGTTAAGTAGGGACGAGGGGTGTGGCGAAAGCGCCTAATTGCCCAAGGACGTTGAGCAAGTTCTGCAAAAGTCTCTACATCTTCACTGAGTTCTGCTTCAAACACTGTACCATCAAGGGCCCAACCGGGAATCTCTGGTAAAATCGGTAGCCACTCTTCCCGATTATCATCCATTAGTCCACTTAGATATAAGCGCATTTGACTATTATCTTCGGATATTTCTAAAATTTGACCACGAACTATAAATGTAGATTTTGTGAGTTCCGATTTCCAATCTTCCAATTCTGGGGGAATGCCTGTACGAGCTATTTCAATCCAGCTAGGATTACCATAAGATTCCTCAACTAATATGTCTAACTGTTCCCGTAATTTATTTGGTTGAGTTATTGGTAGATTATTTTTATCCCGTTCAACAATTTGACGAGTTATTTCAATAATGCGTAAATCTATTGTTTTAGGCAACTGAAGTTTACATAATTCATCTGTTGTTATCTCATGTGTTTTACGTCCAATAAGAGATAGTGCATTTGCTATCCTCGAAACCAGGATACCCAAAAGCCATAATCTTTGCTCTTCATAATTCAGTTTATCCCACTCCTCAAAAGTTTCTGTATTTTCATAACCTGACACATATTTTCCTACCTGTTTTGCAGGAAGAACACAAAATATATTATTATCAGGGCAAAGCCCTGTAGTATCTAACTGTGATGCAAGAGGATATGAAGAACCACGATTAACTTTACGGCCAACTAAGATTTTTGGTAAATCAAAAAGTTGAGCATTTTCTAATCTAGGGCCTTCAAGATATTCTCTTCCATACCTAATCCAACGTTTATCTTCGGGTACTCTATTTGGATCAGCCCAAAGTGTATTTGAATTACGCCATCTCAAACCCCAGTGAAGTTTGCATTCTACTCCTGGAGGGCATTCCTTAATAGGTTTGTATTGCCTACCTGGTGTTCCAGGATTAACTCCATTAAATACATAAAAAAGTTTTCCTAGCAAGATTGTAGGAACTTTAATAGAAACAGGTGGTGCTGTAACAGAATTCCAATTATAAGAATTGAATCTTGTGAGCCAAGTTTTTCCTAAAAAACCATTATCACGAATATTGGATACTGAGTCTTTGACTCTGGAAAATACTGCTCTTGCAGTAGTAGGAGTTATTATTCGAGGTTTGCCTATACTTCCTAATACAATACAAACATCCTGTTCGGCATCAATCCCGACAGTTTTTTCAGGACATTGCCATACTTCAAATATGTGGCATTTTTCAGCTAGTAAACTTCTTACATTTGGTATGCCATGAGTTGAAGCTGTTAAAAAAGATTGAGGCAGAATAAAAGCAAATTGAGAATCTTTATCTAACCAACTTAAAACTTTTTCTATAAATGTTACTGCTCTTTGAGTATTGCCATCTTCTGCAAAAGGAGGGTTTGCAACAATAACACGCGGCTTAATGCCTATATTTTCTTTAGTTAAGTTTTCATAGTCTTCATGAGAAAAGTGAGAAGGAAAGGGAAACGGGACATCCTGACCCAGTGACTCTCTTGCTAAAGTGTATCGAAGTTGTGTTACTAAATCAGCGTATTGATCTAAATCATTACCTGCAACGTGTTGTGCAAGATAAAGACCTCGATTTTCAATATCTACTGGAATATCAGACATTCCTGCAAGACGAGATGTAGCAGCTAACAACAGACTACCTGAACCTGCTGCTGGATCAAAAATTACTCGCTCCTCTGGACGTAACTTTTCTAAAGGAAGTAGTTCAAGCATACGTTCAGCGATCGCAACTGGAGTATAGTGTCGCTGTAAGTCAGTCCATTTTTTCCCACTTACATAGTCTGGTAATTCTTTAATGGCACGTTCGTATAATAGCCCCACATCTCTATGATCTACTAAAGCAAAGCTTACTTGACTACCTAAGTGAGCGCCTAAATGCTGCAAAACTTGATCGGTTAAATTAGGTATTGACTCTTCAAGTGCTTTTCTAAAAAAACCATTGGCACGAGGTACAGTTAGATGCAACAATGCCTGGGGATCGTTAGTTGGGATAGAGTCAGAACCAAAAAAACCTTTGTCTTGTAAAATTCTTGCTGCCATAAATGCGATCGCAACACGAATTCCATGACCTGCTATTTCTGTACGTGAGGATAGGTAACTTTGTGGGTTTGTTTGTTGATTAGGTAAACCAACATATTCAAGCACTCCTTTAATAGCTGTTTGAAATGCTCGATCCAGTTCTGCTCTTTGCCGAAGTAGAAAAGATAAACTCCGCGCTGTGAGGGATTCTTCTAAATCTGCAAGCGTTAGCTGACCCGTCCGAAATTCTGCTAGAGCTTTTGGTGAAAATAATTTACTTCTTGGTTCGGCAAGCTCCACCGCAAGGGAATCAGGCTCTATTTCCCGTTGCTCGAACCTACCTGAAGTATCTTGATACTGAAGAATGTAAACTTCATCTGATACTAACAACCCAGCACGAATGGGGTAAAGAGACAGCCTTTGCTTCCATTGTTCAATATTTGCCTGCGAAACTGATTGCACAATAAAGGCTAAATTTTTTACATTAGGACGAAGCGCATAATCAGTCCATAAGGCATCAATCGGTATTGGTTCGCGGTCACTATCTAGGGCTGGGGGAATACGCACATCAAGATGTGGCTTCATGTTCCACACCCGCCGTGCTGTTTCAATTACATAAGTAAGTCCCTGTCCAGCCATTTTAAAATCAAATTTACTACAAAAATAATAATTATCTAGTGATGTGTTTTAGATTACCAATCTGGCATCAACTTGTCACCACTATGGTGAAAATCAACCAAAAAAGCGATCGCTTGGAATTGCTACAGATAACAAAAGTTGCTTAAGCCAACTAATGCAATGGGTTATAAATCCATGAGTAAAACTAGCTGTGGCTTGTATTTACTTGGCTTAGTAAGTAAGACATAACTTAACGTCTACAATCCAGATTAAGCTTTTTTATATTAATATTGCTTAATATTATCACTTTGTTCTACAAAATAAGTTTTTTGTGTAACAAAGTTTTGTAATAACATCTTCATTGATACTAAATCGTAGCTATAAGCAGTTTTGATATAATTCAACGCAAACTCTAGCTCTTTGAGACTAAAGCCGAAAAAGAAGTACGTAAGTAGATAAGGTAACAAGCATGAACCAGATGTCAGGTTTTACAAGGCAAGAGACAATACATCTGGCAGGTTGTACTTCCAGCCGACTCGCCTATCTGGAGAAAGTAGGTCTAGTCATTCCTTACAGATTTGGGAGTAACGCAAGACCAACTGTAATTTTTAGCTGGGAGCAACTTCTAGAAATACGAGCTATCAAAAATTTAAGAAAAAATGTATCTCTACAAACAGTCAGAAAAATAATAAAGTTTTTAGATGACAGCGGTTATGATAACGGTTTGAGGGATAAGCAGTTAGTCGTTATTGGTGAAGAAGTCTTTTGGGTTCAGCAAGATTGGTCAGACTTTGGCGAAAATTTACCTACAGCTATGAAAGTAGCAGACAAAAGTAATAAGCAAGTAGGGCAGTACGTTCTACTTGTGATACCTTCACTAACAGAGATTGTGAATGAAATTTGGGAAGCTGCTAGACACTCGAAAGTAATAGACTTCAAAAGCTTTGAGCAAAGAGCCAAAGTTTTACCAGCTTAGTTACATTCCACAACAATGATTTCAAATATTTTAGTGTTTATTAGGTAGAAATGACGCTAATCTCTGTTCAAGAAGGGGTTAGAATTTCCTAATCATTGACAAACCCTCCAAGGCACTCAACTTCGCTGCCCAATCTTCATCATGCCGCAGCGTTATGACAGTGTAACTCGTGTTGTACTTGAGATTATCTCGCTCAATTTTGTCTTGTCTGCGTTTCTCAGGGCTGTCATGAACTGAACCGTCACAGAAAACAGCAATGCCATCTTCTTTATAAAGAAAATCTGGCTTACAGTTTGCCTCTAAAATTAATTCTTGTGCAGTATCAGGTAATTTATATCCTATTTGATAAATTGCTGTTAAAACTATGCGCTCAAATTGGGAATTTGGATCTGTTTGTTGTAACAGATGTTGATACTGTTCATCACGACATATCCCTTCTATCTGCACTGTACTGTTTTGCAGTTCGTCAAGTAAGGGTTTGATGAGATGACGATTTATCAAAGCATGGTCGAATTGGTTGCGGTAAGAAAGCAAGCATTCATAGCAAGCTTGAACACAGCTATCTTTCGCTTCTTGAAAATGGCAAATATCTAAAGCTGCATCGGCGATTTTTTGAAAAGCTTCGGGTTTTTCTAATAGTTGAGAAAGGACACCAGCACCGCCTTCCGCAGCCTCCCAGAACAGCAAATATTTACCATCTCCTAAGCGTTCGGAGTCGAGTTCGTCGGCTTCTAATTTGTACACTGCTTGGATGGCAGTTTCTAAAGCGTACTGTAGGGTGGTAATAAAAGCTTCTCTGTTGTCTGTGGGGACATTTAATGGTTCCACAACTAGGATATTGCAGGTGTTGTTCACCATTAAGTTAACGTCGGTGTGAATACTATCTTTTGCCGAGTCATTTTTGGATTCGCCCCAAATACCAGTTTTGATATCGAGTTTAAATCCTTTTTCTTCGCTTTTCTTCTTGTTAAGTCCGCGATTAATATGCCAGATGTCTGCTGTAGCACTGTACTTTAATCGGAGTAATTCTGTGCCATTGGCAGTTTTTACTGTGGCTGATTGGCGTTTTTGCTTATCGTAACGGAAGTGGGTGGTGACGTTGTAACCGTACTTCAGGCGTTCTTCTTCATCACAGGTAATGCGTTCTCGCCTCCAGGCGATCGCAGTTTCCATTGATAATAAGCGAGTAAGTAAAGCCTTATTGTTTTTACTATCGGCAAGTTTTGCGCCGCAGTTCTCACAGGTGTCGCGGCTACTGGCTATCCCTTCATGGAAATAACCACATTTAAAGCAGACATTTACTCGTTGATAATCAGCACCACCAACAGGCATTTTGGTTTTAGCCACCATAAATTTACTGCCTTCGTAGTAAATAATATTACTTGGTGCAAATTCTCTTAAAGCAACGCTGCGGGGGCGGGAAATAAATTCGCCTCCTTCGTCTGTAGGAATAAATGCCCGGACTGGTAAGCGAGGGAAGTTAAACCCTGGTAAAAATCCTTCGGCAGCAAAGTAGCGATAAGGGTAAAATTCAAACTGATTATTGCTGTTGCTTTCGACTTGTCCCACTAGCAGGTCGATTTGCCGTAGTGCTTCTTTCTCTTGGGCTTTAGCAATATCCCGTTCTTCTTGAGTAGCGTAGCCTCTAGTGTAACGACTCATGCTGTCGCGGGCTGTTTCTAATTGTTCTTGTGCGTCTTTGTATAATCTACGCCAGCGATCGCAAGCTTGATTAAAGGCATTATGTGCATTTTCTAGGGTGAATTGTAACCAATTTTCTGAATACCAAGAGGTTTTATTCAGGTCTTCTTGGCAGAACATATCAGATAAAATTAGTTTTGTAGCTGCCAGACATTTGGCTAATTTTTCCTGACTCAGCTTGATTTTCTCAGTCACATCTTGTTTTAGCGGACAGTCTGGCGAATCTAATTCCAGAATTTGATTCATGGAATTTTCCCAGTTTAAGCCAGTGTGTGCCAGCCAAATTGAATACACATGAGATGTAATTAAATCCTGGTTGGCTAGTTCTAATTTGGGCGGGGCGACGACACCAGCCACCATTTGACTTTGACGTTTAAAGAAATATTGGTCGTGACCGCTACCAATGGAAGCATAAGTAATTACTAAAGCTTCCTGTCCGCTTCTTCCTGCGCGACCACTACGTTGGGCATAATTGGCTGGGCTGGGGGGAACGTTTCGCAGATGAACAACGCTGAGGTCGGAAATGTCTATCCCCAATTCCATTGTTGGGGAACAAAATAAAGCCGCTAATTTGCCATGACGAAAGTCATCTTCTCGTTGCTGACGTTTTTCGTTTTTGACCTGTCCTGTATGTTCTCGCCCTTCTAGTGCTTTAATTTGATGAGCGTTAGTTTGGTAGAAATCTTGAAAAAATTGGTTGACAGAAGTATTTCTTTCGCTACCTTGTAAACGACGGGAATTTAAAGGGTCGGGGGGAATCTCACTTAATTTTGAGGCGACCCAGACCATTGAATTAATTTTTAGCTGGACTTCTTCTTGCTTCTTGTATAAGTAACCTGCATCTGCTAAAGCATGGACTAGAGCATTAATTAATTCGTTATAATCTGCTTCTGATAAAGGTTTATGCAACCAGTCCCATGCTCGACTAGAACGCAGAAAACGTCCGATTTCGCCACGAAATGTTAGCCTAATTGTTCTTGATTTACCTTTCTTCTCTGTGGGGCTGAGGCTTGCCCAAGCAGCTTCGTGTAAATATTCAAAAGCATCAATTGTCCAAGGGTCTTTTAGTGCTTGGGATACTTCCTTGCGTAGTTGTTCTATGCCATTTTTTTGTAAAATTTCGGCATCGATAACCAATTTCTTCCGCAGGTGGTCAAGAAAGGTTTTGATGACAAAATATCTTTGTGCAGGTGAGGCTTGCAGTAAAATGGGATGGCGGTATTTTTGCCAAAGTTGAGTATTTTCACAAGTTGCTAATAGTTCAGCGTATTCTATGGTTAGTAAACCGCACTGTTCTAGATTAGGTTGAACAATTCGCCAACCGCGACGTAAATCTTCGTATAGCCGATATTCAATTAAGTTGCTAAAAGCTTCTTCATTTTTGCGTTTACCAATGCCAAATTCGGCAACTTGACGGGCATAGTCTGCTTGGGATAAACCCATTTTTTTGACAACTTCTGCCGCCAGTGCTTTGTGAGTTAATTGTTGATTTTCCTGCATGGCACTATTCAAAGCTGCCCGCAAGAAACTGGTTTGGACAAAATCATTGAAATGTCCTGCTTGTAATGAAGCATCCTGACGGTTATCGGTAAAGCTGAGGATTTTTGCGGCTTTGGCTTTATCGTCAGTGAAAACTTGCTTGAGGCGACTGACGCTAGAAAGACAAAGTAGGGTGGTTGCGGTACTACGTCCTTCACTACTCAGACGAGAGAGTTTGGTAAATTCGTTTTTCTTTTGGTCGTACAATACACCGCAGTGAAGACAGGTAAGAAAAGGTTTGGGAATAAACCAACAAGTTGTTCCCTCTAATACAGAGTTTATAACTTTACCGTTGGGGAGAACTTGCAATTTGCGAGGAATAAAAGCTGCATATTTTTTGTCAGGAATACGCCCTTGCTTTTTAGTTTCTTTAAACCATGAGTCAGGAAGTCTCTCTTCGTCTTCTTTATCCCAAAGTCCTGGTTCATCAAGGGTTAAGTAGCCTTCCTTGATGTCTTCATTGTCAAGGCTATCTAAGGCTGTGGGTAATTGAGGTAGTACAATGTCTTTTTCCGCATCGTAGCGCACTACATAATAGTCATGTCCGCATTCCCGACAAAAGACGAGGGGATAAAGCAGGCGGTTTTCGGTGGTTGTGTACTGACCTTCGAGGGTGAGAAGTCGTTGGTTGCGATTTTCAATGGTGGCGTAAACGCTACCTCCTTGGGAAATAAACTGATGCAAGCGGAATGCCAACCCCTTAGTTTTGCTGCCCCAGAGAAATATCTGCTTGAGGATATTTAAGCAAGTTTCCTCGTCCAGTTGGGTTTGATTTGCGAGTTGTTCTGCACCTACTTCTAGGGTGATGGGTGTGCGGCGGACGAGATGACCTTCTTTTTCTTCCAAACCAAAGTTCATCTCTACCCAGTGGCTTAAGGGATGCTGTTGAAAAGCCTCTAAGGTTTGTTCGGACTTTGGCCGTAAACCTTGGATAATGCTTTCACGCAATTTTTCTGTGGTGGGTGCAGCACTTTGGATGGAACGTTCTAAAGTTTCATCAATGACGTTGCTGGATTTAATTTCCACACCAAATAATTTACTAGCAACATCTGCGACTACCTGACGGCGTTGTTGGCGGGAACCTTCGGAAGACATGGTGGCACTAGTACCAATGCACAAAAGTTTCTGGCCGCAGCGTTGCCGAAGTTTGCGAATTAAGATGCTGACATCTGCACCTTGCCGTCCTCTGTAAGTATGCAGTTCATCTAGTACGAGGAATTTTAAATCGGGAGATTCTACTAATTTATCTTCGTGAGTGCGAGAGAGCATTAACTCTAGCATTACGTAATTTGTTAGTAAGATTTGAGGCGGGTTGTTTTGAATTTCGACTTTCTTCTCTCGTTTTTCTTGCCCAGTGTACTTTTCAACTCTAATGTGGGTGTTAGGTACTTGTTTGAGAAATTTTCTTAATTCTTCTTCCTGAGAATTAATTAGGGCATTCATGGGATAAACCAAAATAGCCCTAACTCCTTTAATTTCGGGATGGTGAAGTAAATCATTAATAATGGGGACAACATAAGTTAGGCTTTTACCGGAACCCGTTCCTGTGGTGACAACGTAGTGATCTTGACGTTGTGCAGTTTCAAAGGCTTGTTTTTGGTGGTAGTGGAAGGTAAAAGGTTCACCATCGTTTGAGAAATAGCGTTTACAGTCTGGATGGAGAACTCGTTGTTGTACTAATGTGGCGACAGATGCGCCTGGACGATATTTAGGATTAAGTTGCACTAAAGGGTCAGTCCAGAGTTGACCTTTTTCTAACTCGCTATCGACAAAGGTTTTTACTTTTTCGTCACGGATTTTAAGGAAGCTTTCAATATAGCGGCGGTAGTCGCCAATTACTTCGTTGCGGAAATTGAAAATATCAAGGAACTGAGAATTGGCGGGAGAGGATGAATTACTCTTTGCTGGTACTTGATTATTTGTTCGACCTAAGCGTTGGTCAATCCATTCTCGAAGTTGGTAGTTAAAGGTTTGGGTAATGGTAGAAAAGTCGAAGATTTCTTGAATTTCTTGTATAGCCCAATCTTGAGGGATACCTGTAAATAGCAAAGTTAATTGCTCTGATGTAACAGCTACCACTCCTGTACAATCTAGCGATGCTAATTTTTGTCCTAATAAATTACTAATAGGTAAAATTGCATTTTCAGGTTGCTGTAATAATTCTTGTAGTTTTACAGTAAAAGCCATATTTTAAGTTATTAAAATTGATAAGTTTTAAGGTTTAGGTTTGTTGTCTAAGAGCCAAACATTCTGTCCCATGCTTCTAATACCAGTCTTTGTGTGCGATATTCACCAAACTGCTTAATTTCATTATTTTTTAGAACACGGAATGTTTCGCTGGGGAAGTCTTCGCCATAGACATCACCAGGGTCGAGAATATATCGCAGTTCATCACGGGTGAGTCCGTAGAGTTTGGCGTAATATGCGTCTAGTTCTGCTCTTAATAATGCGCGTCTGTTGGGATTCCAAATGAAGGGTTCGCCGTCGTATCCCATATCTTTGGCGAAGGGTTGCATATCCCATGAGGTGTAAACTAATTCGAGTACATGGGTGCTGATAAATTTGATATGTTCTGGGGTGTATAATTCTGGAGGAAGGACGGGAAGTTGCTTGAGAATATAAAAAGCTAGATGAGTACCACCAACTTTCTGTTTAGCTACAAAATCAAAAATCAAACTATTGAAGTTGCCTATTAAACAAGAAACTTTCTTATAATGGCTGGATTCAATAAATAAAGTATTTGCAGGGTTAGCAGTACCAACTTTAGGTAATATCGTAAAAATCGCAGTACGTTCATTTCTAGAATCAGTAATATCCCGAAGAGATATTAACCATTCTCTATCCCATTTATTTGCTAAACGATTTTCGACTTCTCTCTGACTAATCCAGTAGCGAGGCGTTACAAAACTATTGGGATTAGTCTTATCTATATCCGTGAAATTTTTTACTTCTTTATTATGATAAGTTGCCCATCTATGATCGAAGTGATAAAACATCTTCGCTTCATATAAAGGAACAAAAGCATCAGATACATCATCCTTGAATAAAGCGCTATCATTTGACATATGAAACATAGCCATAAATGATACACCCCACGGATTATAACCCGTACAATCATTTTCCAAAACTGGAACATGGTGATAGATTTTTTTAGTTATTTCTGCATCAGTACTGCTTCTGAAGAGCGGACAGTTACCTGTATTAGGACTAAATAATAATATATCTTTTAAAGCAAGATTAAAAACCTTCCTAGAGTCTTTCAAATCATTAAGTCTAGTACACATGAATGAAAAATCAATATTTTTGTTTACGCTATTAGAGAATGTTAGTAAACAAAATTTAGTTTTAGTGTGAAGATCAGTAAATAAATGCTCTCTATTTTCAAAATCATATAGGCTTACTAAAGCTTGCTTTTGTGTTAAATCTCCAAAAAACTTTTTATAAGTGTCATCTGTTGCAATTCCTGTAGGAACAATTATCCCAACTCTTCCATCAGATGAAATTAACCTTCTTGTAGTCTCCGCAAACACAGCATAAGTATTAATATCACCTACCGCAGTCAAACTAAATCTACTGGACTCGCGTATAAATTTACTTTGTGCTTCGGCATCATGCTTCGCTCTTTCAAATGCTTGTGCTAAATTAGGATTTTTTTGGGGTAATTCCTTAATTAACTTCTCCCGTGCAGCTTTATTCACAGCATTAGCAATTTCCGCACTTTGAGAAGCAAAAAATTCTTTCTCTTGCAACTTAATTCGTTCCCACGGTGGATTTCCCAACACACAATTAAATCCACCTTTTTCAAATACTTCAGGAAACTCTAAACACCAATGAAAAAACTGCTTTTCTTCAGCCAACTTATTTGCTGCATCTACAACTTTTTGCGTTGGCATATTTCCTTTTAATAGCTGAGATAAAGCTGCTGTAGTTGGTAATAGCTGTAAATTCTCTTCAGTTAATGGCATGAAAAAGGCCGCAGTCCATAAATTACACGCTGAATAGTCTCGCCACCAACCCATATTTTTACGACTTTGCTGATACTTCACTTGTTTATCTCTTACTTGTTGAGGTGAAGTTTCAGGAATTTCTCCTAAGTCTCGAAAATCTTCAATATATTGAATACGTTGTAATTCTAAATGATTAAACAGTGATAACTGTCCTTGTAAATCTGTCTCACGTTGGTTTTTATTCTCCTTTTTACGACGGCTTGCTAAAGCTTTATCATCACTCGTGACTGGTTTAAACGCTTCATCCGGTATTCCTTCATCTAGACAACTTAAATCCATCACACCAACAAGGGAATTGCCGCACTTAATCCTATGATCTAAAAAGTTAAGAGGTAAGCCGCGAGAAAAGCCTTCAATCCATAAGGCGACTTTGCACAAATCAATAGCCAAAGGGTTAATGTCCACCCCATAAATACAATTTTGAATTACATCTCGAATCGCTAACTTTAAAGGTTCACTACCTGGTTCAGCTTCCCCAGTACGAATTTTAGCTAATTCCTTTCCTACTCGACGTGCTGCGGCTAAGAGAAAATGACCAAAACCACAGGCAGGGTCTACAATTTTAAGGTCGAGAAGTACTTTTTCTAATAGGGAATTGCTTTCTGTGTTCCGAAGTTTTTCTTTTGTACTGCGAAGTTTTTCTTCTATTACAGGTTCTAAAGCTGTTTTTATTAGTTGTCCTACTAACTGGGGTGGTGTATAGTAAGAGCCAGTAGTTTTCCTCTCACTACCAAACACCAGTTTGAATTCGTAATTCGTAATTTGTAATTCGTAATTTTTAGGAGTGACCTCTGGATGAAAATCTAATAAACTTTCATACACGCTTCCTAATTCTTCAATGTCTAACCCAGCATAATTTACCCGCCGTACCTGTCCTTTTTCTTGATACAGAGACAAGTGCTTAATCGCTACAAGTAAATCGTAATTATCAATAGCACAATCATCTAAAGCAGGCAGAGTATAGGAACCAAATAAATCACCATTTAGTGGTGACAATCCTAAGTATCTTCCTCGCCAGTTCTCATCAAACAGCAGGAATGTCACGCGCAAACTTTGCCATAAATCTTGAAAGCCTTCCCGCCGCCAATGGGGACGCTCGGCTAACTCTCGCAGTCGCTCAATGCTGTAATATTCCCGGTAGATTCGGGCTTTCTCGACATCCTCACCAGTTAATAATAAATTGCGGGATTCTGCCACCATTAAAAACAGCAGACGATAAATCAGCCGCAACAGTTGGCGATAATATCCGATATCAGTTAATTCTTTACCAGCAGTTAACTTCTGCCGCAAATTGTCATTACTTGGATGTTGGAGAAAACCTGTGCCTAGCTGTATTAGTGCTTTTTCTACCCCATCTCGGAGTCTGTCGCGTACCCGTCCGCCCTGTTGCAGTGCTTCTTGGTGGTAATATTCCAGCAAGCACTTATCCGCATCATCCACACCTTCAGGCAAGCGGGAACGGTGGAACAACCGATAAAATAGCCCAAATTCTGCAAAGTTCTCACCGTTGAGAATCTGTTCTAAGTCAAACTCGATATAGGTAAGACGAGTCATTAACGAAGAGTCACGCAGTAACCGCCAGCGAAAACCGTTAGTTGCGATCGCCCACAGATGTTCTGTCTTGTTAAGATACTCCTGCACCAGTGCGTGTGCTGATAACCTGGGTGTGCCACTGGGAGGACGATGATCTACCTTGATACGACAACCAATAATGTGAATAGGTGGTTTATTCTCCCCCGGTTCTGCACGATGGGAAATCGCATAAGTTTCTCTTTCCACCACTTCGGCTTTTGCTGTATAAACAGGGTCATATCCGAGACTTCGTAGCAAGGGAACTACCCACAGTTCGCGGGTAACACTGGTGGCGGTGTCATCAGCATCTAACCTGTCTAGTTGCCGTTGAAATGCTGCCCAATAAGCTTTAGCATCACCCCAAGCGATCGCAATTTCATCTGCTAGTTTGTCGCTTTTACTAAAACCAAAATCTTCTGGTGCTTGCCCTTTCAGATTACCCGCCAGCAATTCAGCAGTCATATCTGCTGCTAACAAATTACCTTCAATCTGAACGCCTGTTAATGTAATCCCTGCTACACTCATCTCTCACACACCTAATATCAAAAATAAAAAATACAAATAAAAATTAAGCGGACGGACTAACTCTACTTTCTTTTCCCAGGCTGAAGAATGTAAACGCCTAGAATATCCATCGGTAGCTGGGGTTTAATCTGAATCTGCCCTTCTTGGGTGATGGCTCTGACTCGCCGATGGGATTGGGAAAGAGAATGCGATCGTTCTCTAGCAAATAGTTCTAAGTCAGACTCAATCTCTGTGATTTGACTGAGCAACTCTTCAATTTCTGCTTGTTTGATACCTGGAGGCGCATCGCCTACAGGGTTAGCTTGTTCCAGCAGAGATTTTGCTTCCTCTGGTGTCAGCCAAATAGGATTAGATGGTGGGCCAGTAAATCCAACTACTGCACACTCTTCCGCCAGCAAACTTTGGTGTTTGGGGCTGTTTAACAAATGCCGTAGCCGCACTAACAGTAAAGTCGTGCGTTTGGTGACAGTATCGGTCGTAGTGAAACCACAGCGTGCTGCTACAGGGTCTTGATTATTTGAGAGCGCATCTTCAATAATGTGACGTGCTAAACCTTCTACTAATGGGTGATTCCGCCCTACATATTCCACCCCTTCTGGTGCAGGGGTTGTAAAGGTAAACAAGCGCGGCTTATCCCCCAGTGAAGGCTGGAGAAAATTAGGAATTGTAGACAGTAACCAACCCTGTTTTTTCTTGGTTAACGAACAAGATAAGCGATTTGCGGCTGACAACACGAACCGTTGCACATCGTGTTCACTACCTAGAATTTGCTCAGATTCAATTAGTTCTTGCTCTACTTCCGCAGGTTTGATTGAGCGTTGAGCAAAGCGGGTACGGCTAATCTTTTCTCGCTCTACTGCTTTGTCCCAATTTTTATGAACTTGCTCAACAGCAGATTCTTGTTCATCTAGCAAATCCAACAAAGACAATTGCACCGCATCATGAGCGCGGTCAAACAAAGATTTAAAAACAGCTTCCGACACTGTGGTGCTGTCCATTGGTACGGGAACAGTAATTCCCAAGGTCTTGTGAATTTGTACAGCCTTACGAATTAGCACGTCCAAAACTGCACCATCCACCGGATTATCTGAACCGTAAAGCAACAAGGTCTTAACCTGGCTTGCAGTTTGACCATAACGGTCAATACGACCTTCCCGTTGCTCCAAGCGATTGGGGTTCCAGGGCAAATCGTAGTGAATCACTGCACTGAAGTGAGATTGCAGGTTTACCCCTTCACTTAAACAATCGGTAGCTACTAAAACTCTTTGAGGATATGACTTTAACTCTTGCAGGCGAATTTCTCGTTCATCCTCTGAAAGTTCCCCAGTAATACCAATGACTCGAATTTGACTGCCTTTCTTTTCTAGTTTTTGCTTGAGAGCATCAGCAACATAATTTGCTGTGGCAATATAGCGACACCAAATAATCGGGTTAAAACCTTCTGAAAGCAGGGTTTGTACGGAAGCAATACATGATTGTAATTTTTGGTCTTTATCACCCTGTAACTTTTGGGCTGCTTGCACAAAAGCTCGGAGTTTGCGTTTATCTGTATCGCCATAGCTTTGCTGTCCTTGTTCTACAACTACAGTCGGAGTTGCATCAACAGCTTGCTCCTGGTCTGTAGGGTCGTAAACGTAAGAACTCATTAAGTCTTCGTCTAAATCAGCAAGTAAACTATCGTCGCCTGATTTACTCACCTGACGGTTTAATGTTGCTACTGCTGCGGCTGGGGAAGACATTACACAACGAATCAACGCCAATGCTGACCAATAACGTCCCCGACGCTGGGCATAGCTCATTTCGTTTGTGGTAGTTTTTACTAGCCCACGAGCAAAGTTGTAGACATCATCGAATAATTGTTTATATTCCTTAGATAACTTGTAAGGCTTTTCTTCCGAATCCCTTTCAGGAAAAGGTGTTTCATTGCCCAACCACTGTTTAACATCTGCCCGCCGACGCTGAATAAAATGGCTTGCTAGTTTGTCTCGCTGTTTCTCTGTTAGGCGGTCTAAGGTTAATTGTTCAAATTCCGGTTGAAGCAATCCTAGCAGTGATAAAAAGGACTCTTCAATACCACTATGAGGAGTAGCAGAAAGTAATAATAAATGGCGATCGCTTTTTTCGGCAATCTGCTGAATTAATTGGTGGCGTTGTTGCTGAGATGTACTCTTGCTACTAGGACGCGTACAAGTATGCGCCTCATCCACAATTACAAAATCAGGGCAGTGTGTAATAAAACTTGCACGACGGCGTTCTGCCTTGGCATAGTCTAGGCTAACAATAATGTGTCGATAGTAACTAAATATATGAGTGCCATTTGCGATCGCTCGTTCTAATTTAGAAGCTGTTCCAGAACGTACTACCACCGCATCAATATGAAACTTTTCGCGTAATTCCTGCTGCCACTGGTCGCATAAATGAGGAGGACAAAGGACAGCTATCCGCTTAATTTCACCTCTATCTAAAAGTTCACGCGCAATTAGCCCAGCTTCGATGGTTTTTCCTATTCCCACGTCGTCAGCTATGAGCAGGCGCACTGTTTCTAATCGCAACGCCATCAATAAAGGTACTAACTGATAGGGACGAGGACGCAATGATAAACGTCCCAAACACCGAAATGGCCCTGCTCCACTTCGCAGCAAATGACGTGCTGCATCCATCAGTAAAACTGCTGCTGTATGGTCTTTAATACTGATAGAGCTAGGTAACGGAAAGGTTGCTGATTCAAGAGTTTCTATGCCTAACTCCTGAAGCTTCTGGTAAATTCCAGCTATTTCCTCTTCGTTTCCTGAAATGGGACGCAAGCGAATAACATCCTCATTTTCCGCAGGTAATACAACCCACTGCCGATTACGACAACTCACTATAGAGCCTGGAGTGGGGTTCAAAATTTCCGTCATCGTTTCCCTGTATTGAAGAGTAGACAGGAGAGTTGATTTCCCACTATCTACTCTAGTTAAGTGCTAATCAACACTGTTTTAATTCGGAATCTGCTGAGGTGTTACCGAGTAAATACTAGACTTCTAGCCTATAGATAAACTGAAGATAAATAACTATCATTTCAACGGCAAAATAGTATTTTTGTACTATTTATAATTAAGTATAACAAAAAATTTAATTGCTTTCTTCTCATAAATTAAAGGATGCGATCGCCAGAGAACAGAGCCATACAACAGTATATTTAGCACAACTTATCATCAGTCATGATGTCTGTTAATATAAAAGTCACGATTCGTGAGTTTAAAGGTTGCTAAGAACAAACTGGGCAATAGACAGTAATCCTCAGACAACTCAATATAGAATCGATGCGCTCAGTGATTTGCCTTTGGAGCCTTTGGAATATTGCAAACGATGGGTTGATATGCCTCCTGATGAGCGGGGGTATAGGAAAGCTTGCGTTGCCGCTTTAGCAGAAGCAACTGGACTCAGTGAAAGGACTATAGGTAATTGGGGACCATTGGTCACAAGTTAAGGTTGTGAGGCAGTTGTCAAGGGGATTTGAGAAGGTGGCTGAAAGAAAAATTCAGGTGTGCCTCGTTGTTGATCAGGGAAAGGAGCAACGATGAGCAACATGTTTGGTTTTCGTTGTCGTTTAACAATGCCTAAATCTTGATTTTCTGGTGCAGCAAAGTATTTGATAGGGTCAGTTGCCTTACCTTTTTGATGAGCAACATAAAAATGATAAAGACCGCGATAAATCATCTCTAGAGAAATGGAGTCAAAAGGTAGAGAAAGTTCGTCGGCGACAGCATCACCTAAATCAACTAACACAGCATAAAATAACCAAGTACCCCAAATCTGCAATTGAACACCATTAACAGAACCAGTCCATAAATAACTTAAACCTAAGAGCCGCTTTACAGTATTAAAAGCATCTTCAATTCTCCATCTTCGACGGTACAAATCAGCCACAACGTATGGTGGTAAAACTGTAGGTTCAAGCACACTTGTTAAATAAGAATGCCAGGTCTTAGCTGAACGAACTTCGACCAGACGTAAAGTAATAAACGGAGTTTTCTTAGTGCCAGAGCCAAGACGTATCAGACGGTCACGTAAAGAAAAGCTATCTGTAAATACCTGCTCGACATGAATTGCTG
The DNA here is from genome assembly GCA_003990705.1 of Nostoc sp. HK-01. Taxonomy (GTDB): domain Bacteria; phylum Cyanobacteriota; class Cyanobacteriia; order Cyanobacteriales; family Nostocaceae; genus Nostoc_B. The sequence continues at coordinate 931,555 of AP018318.1, read as the reverse complement.
CTCCCTTTTTTAACCGAGTAATAAAATTCACTTTTTGTGCAATTAGTTGTAGCCAGAAGTTAAAATGATAAAATCCTCTATCTAATAAAAGTAAGGTATGGGGATCTGCTGACTTTAAAATATCTGATTCAAAATTTGTATCTGCACTTCTGGCATTCTCATTAAACCAAATTTCTACAGGTAAAAAATTGACTAAATCTATAACTGTACAAATTTTTCCAGCTAATTTACCAGGCGGAGCATCTTTTAAACTGTCAAGCTTCTGAAATAAAGCTTCCAAAATTGAACAATCTACTATCCAAATTTTTTCAAATTTTGACTTAGTGAATTGAACACTTTGGGGGACTTTTCGCCTACTTCTTCTTTGCCAAGAATCTTGTAATTTTGGGACTAAATCTTTAAAAACTCTTTCAAATAATTGCGCTGGGAATGTCAGAAATCTCTGCGATATTGCTTGTTGGCTCACCTCAAGAGGTTTACACCACAGAAACCCTTCTCGTGCTAACATTCTGGTTAATTCTGTGGCTCCCGCCACGTCTCGCCACAGTAGAGTTAGCACTGCCGCTACCATTAATGGTAAGTTGAGAATCCTGTCTCTTAATCCCAGTTGACGGTAGTAATTTTCTTGTGAAGTGATTGCTGGTGTAAGTAACTGCTCAAGTTGAGAAGCAATTACTTCGTCTTCCATCATTGGGCGTTGCTTCTTTTTAGCATGATCTCGATTGGTTTTACGACTGCTACTCATGGTTTTTTACAATCGCTCAATTACTTGTATTAATTGAGTTTGCCATGATTTTGAACAGAGCAAATCATTCTCTCAGACCCGTATGATAATGATAATCAAAAACAGGAGTAGTGGAGAGGGCGAGGGAAGCTCGCCCTCTCCACCTTCATTACAATTATCATTCTTATGCACCTATATTTATTCTCAAAGACTTATTGACAAAATTCTTTCTCTTCTAACTTGTTCCGAATGATTGGGGACAAAACTTTGAGAGGAGACCTAATTATGTAGTGCATATATTACGCATGGCAGATATGCTTAATCAAATTAGAAAAATAGTCTTACCTCCTGATTATCCGCAAAAATAATTTAGTCGTGATTCGTGACTAAAATACTTGTAATGTAAGCTGAGATTTTTTAAGTTGGGTTCAGTAAGCATAGGATTCTTGAGAGTAACTGGTTAGCTCAGGGGCTTTTAAATACTCCCTATCTCTGCTTGCTTAATCTGACTCACAAAGATGCAAAATGCAGACTGGGAGAAACTCCCATCAGAATAATCATCCAATTGATATGCTCCGTCAGTTGCCCCTTGAACCGATGGAGTATTGTCGTCGTTGGGTTATTCCAGAACCAGGTCGCAATTATCGAAAAGCTTGCATTAATGCGATCGCCCAAGTCACAGGTACTAGCCCAAAAACTGTTAAGGACTGGGGAACTGACTTTCGTATGCGACCTAAATATGTTACTCGCATATTAAGACAAGCAGACCTGATCAACCAATTTAGACAGCTTGTTGCCAAAGGAATTGTGACTTTACCTCCAGGCTTTCCTCAAGAATAAGCAAAAGCGATCGCTACTCACGACTAATTGTCCTAAAAACCCCTTGTTGTTCACATCAAGGAAATCTTAGGCTGAGGTACACAGGTACTAAAGTTGCTTCTGTGTTGATGATAAAAATGCCAGAACACCAAATGAACTCAATCTCTACCTTTGACATCACTAAGTATTTTCTCCTTGATGTCCTGAAAGATATTAAAACTGGACGCATCCAACTTCCAGATTTTCAAAGAGACTGGGTTTGGGATGATACCCATGTGCGACATTTACTTGCCAGCGTATCTCTTGCTTATCCAATTGGCGCAGTCATGATGCTCCAACAAAGCATTCAGAGCCGACAATTCAAACCTCGTTTAGTTGATGGGGTATTAAAACCAGAAATTCATATACCAAATTTATTAATCCTTGATGGGCAGCAACGTCTGACAGCCATGTTTATGGTGTTCCTATCTGAGCAACCTGTCATCATTAAAGACCAGAAAAACCAAAAAATTCTTAAGAAGTGGTACTACCTGGATATTGAAAAATGCCTCAACCCAGAATGCGATCGCCGTAATGCGATCTTTGGGTTACCTGAATCTAAAATCGCGCGAATTTTCACAGGCGGATTGATTGACTGTTCCACTCCTGAAAAAGAATATCAGGCACTATTGTTTCCTTTATCCAAAGTTTTCTGTTTCTCTGAATGGCGGAGTAAATTTTCTAAGTATTGGCAATACGATCATCAGAAGCTGGAGCTAATTGACACCCTAGAACTGGAAGTTCTCAAAAAATTTGAGCATTATCAAATACCTGCGATCCAATTGCGTGACTCCTTACCAAAAGAAGCCGTTTGCCAAGTCTTTGAAGATACAAACACCTCTGGATGTGACCTCAATTACTTTGACTTAATGAGTTCCAGCTATTGCACTGCTGACTTCAGTTTAAGAGATGATTGGAAACAGCGCGAAAATCGCTTCCAACCCTTAAAAGTATTACGTAAGCTCCGCAGCACTGATTTTGTACAAGCAGTTACGTTAATGGCTGGTTACGCCAAGAGGATAGAAGCTATAAAAAAGGGCTGGAATATCGATAAATTACCAAGCGTTGCTTGCTCTCGTGCTGAAGTGCTAAAACTCACCAAAGAAGAATATCAAAAATGGGCTGATCCAATTTCCAGGGGTTTTGAAGAATCTGCTCGTTTCCTTTATAGCCAAAAAATGTTTGATGCAGATGATATAGCTTACCCCATTCAATTAGTCATTCTCAGTACCATTTTTACTATTCTGGGAGAGCGTTCCCGTTCTTTTCAAGTACGTTCTATGCTGGAACGCTGGTTATGGTGTGGGATGTTTGGTGAAGTATATACACGCTGGTGTGAAGCACGAGCAGGGAGAGACGTTATAGAAGTACCAGAATGGTTAGCAGGTGGTTCACTACCACTCACCATTGTGCAAGCAGATTTTTCTTTTGATAGGTTGGTTAGCGTTAGAAAACGTTATGGAGCAGTGTATCAGGGTTTAGCTGCTTTATTAAGACGTGAAGGAGCAATTGATTGGTGTACCGGAGAAGAAATCAATGATGTGATTTATTTTGAAGAACAGATAGATTCGCACCACATATTCCCTGTAGCATGGTGCCGCAAAAAAGGCATTGACCCCAAAAAATATAATTGCTTGATTAACCGCACACCTTTGAGTGCCAAAACAAACAAAAAGATTGGGAGTAAAGCACCTTCCCTTTATTTAGAGGAGTTTGAACTTTCTGGGACATCAGCCAAAAGACTTGATGAAATACTGCGATCGCACGCTATATCACCAAAAACTTTGCGAAGAGATGACTTTGAAGCCTTTTTCCAGATGCGAGCAAACAATTTACTGACGCTAATTGGCAAGGCAATGGGCAAAACTTTAAGTTTTGAATCCTCTGAGGATTTTGTTCGAGATTGTCATAAAGGGAATGGCAGAGAGTATAAGTTGCATCCCGAAATTATCACTAACTATTGAGCCATCAGGCTCAGAATAGCCTACTTTACGCTCTCTCTAGTGGAGTTTGTGACCAACATATTTCTCAATTCTCCTAACTTTGTTTGTCTGATGATTCTTTCTTTTTTAACCAATCTCTAATTGCTTCCTCTAAAGCCGCAGTCTGAGTTACTTCCAGACGCGCACAGGCGATTTCAAATGCGATTTTTAAGTTTTTAGGGAGTCTCCCCCTAACTTCTCTAGTTTCTTTTGCCATCCTAATTTGAAGTCAAAGTTTGCGGCTTTCATTTTTACACAGCCTCTGAGTAAAAAAACATTTGCGCTATTGCGTCATTGCGCTATTGCGTCATTGCGCTATTGCGGTACAATACAAAGGCAAAAACAACAAAAACCTTGTCAGTTCCATCAAATCTACAAAGCGGAGGACACCATGAGCATTATTACAATTCAATGCCGCCTGGTTGCAGAAGAAGAAACCCTCCGCCAACTGTGGGAACTGATGACTGACAAAAACACACCACTTGTCAATGAATTATTGGCACAGGTAGGAAAACACCCAGACTTTGAAACTTGGCTAGAAAAAGGCAAAATACCTACTGAATTACTCAAAACGCTTGTTAACTCCCTTAAAACTCAAGAGCGTTTTGTTGGTCAACCTGGACGCTTTTACACTTCAGCGATCGCTCTAGTAGATTATGTATATAAATCTTGGTTTGCATTACAGAAACGAAGAAAGCGGCAAATAGAGGGGAAAGAACGTTGGCTTACAATACTCAAAAGTGATATACAAATCGAACAAGAAAGCCAAAGTACCTTAAACGTAATTCGTACTAAAGCCACCGAAATTCTTACTAAATTTACTCCCCAGTCTGAGCAGAATCACAACCAGAGAAAAAGCAAAAGAACTAAAAAAAAATCTACAAATTCCAAAAAATCTTCACTTTTTCAAATTCTCTTAAACACCTATGAAGAAACACAAGACACCCTTACCCGTTGCGCTCTCGCATATCTTCTCAAAAATAATTGTCAAATTAGTGAACTTGACGAAGACCCAGAAGAATTTACTAGAAAAAAACGCAAAAAAGAAATAGAAATTCAACGATTAAAAGACCAACTCCAAAGTCGCATACCTAAAGGTAGGGATTTGACAGGGGAAGAGTGGTTAGAAACTTTAGAACTGGCTAGAGCCAATGTACCTCAAAATGAAAAAGAAGCAAAAGCTTGGCAAGCAGCACTTTTAAGAAAATCTGCTGATGTTCCTTTTCCTGTGGCTTACGAATCTAACGAAGATATGACATGGTGGCAAAATGACAAAGGCCGTCTCTTTGTTCGATTCAATGGCTTGGGAAAACTAACCTTTGAGATTTACTGCGATAAACGTCATTTGCACTATTTTAAACGCTTTTTAGAAGATCAAGAAATTAAACGCAATAGTAAAAACCAATACTCAAGCAGTTTGTTTACTCTGCGTTCAGGAAGGCTTTCTTGGCGGCCAGGAGAAGAAAAAGGTGAGCCTTGGAAAGTCAATCAACTGCATCTTCACTGTGCTTTAGCTACTCGGATGTGGACTACTGAAGGAACTCAACAGGTCGTTAATGAGAAAACCACAAAAATTACCAAAACGTTAACTCAAGCAAAACAGAAAAATGAACTCAATGAAAAACAGCAAGCTTTTATCACTCGTCAACAATCCACGTTAGATAGAATTAATAACCCTTTCCCTCGTCCCAGTAAGGCTAATTATCAAGGACAATCTTCAATCCTAGTTGGCGTTAGTTTTGGTTTAGAAAAACCAGTAACAATAGCAGTGGTGGATGTTGTTAAAAATGAAGTTCTAGCTTATCGCAGTGTCAAACAACTACTTGGCAAAAATTACAACCTTCTCAATCGCCAGCGACAACAACAGCAACGCCTATCTCATGAACGCCACAAAGCTCAGAAACAGAATGTACCAAACTCCTTCGGAGAATCAGAGTTAGGACAATATGTGGATAGATTATTAGCTGATGCAATAATTGCGATCGCCAAAACCTATCAAGCAGGCAGCATAGTTATCCCAAAACTCCGCGATATGCGTGAGCAAATCAGTAGTGAAATTCAATCCAAAGCAGAAAAGAAATGTCCTGGTTACAAGGAAGCTCAACAAAAATATGCCAAAGAATACCGCATGACCATTCATCGCTGGAGTTACGGTCGATTAATTGAAAGTATTAAATCCCAAGCGGCAAAAGCTGGAATTCCTACTGAAATTGGTACACAGCCAATCAGAGGTAGTCCACAAGAAAAAGCGCGAGATCTAGCAGTCCTTGCTTACCAAGAACGTCAAGTCGCTGTAATTTAATTCACTAATCCGAACCTTGAAAATATAATATTTTTATAACAGCGCCGCAGTTCATGCTTTTTTGAGCCAATGTACTGTGAAAAATCTGGGTTAGTTTGGCGGTTGGAAGACCCTCATGCTTTCTGACCCTGGTAGTTGCCCGCTTCTGATGCTGCCATCTGTAGAATTCTATAGATGGGATAGGTGCGCTCCCAGCAATAAGGAGTAAAGCTTTTAGCTGTAGCCGTTATTTATAACGGTGTGGATTACCACAGGGTGGCTACTGAATCACCCCCTTCGTCGGGGGAACCCTCCCAAATATTTTTTTGGCAAATCGAAGCGGGGTCAAAAACCCTGGGGACTTGCCAAAGTCGGAAAACCCTTGTCCTGTGTTGAATAAAGAAGTTATCGCGTTAATTGATTTACTCTTTTTATTGTCAGCAGAAGCAGCTTTTTCATAGACTTGTCAATTAGACATCTGAAAAGCTTGTATAACAAGGCTCTAGGCGGGAACAGTTTCAACAACCATCCCGGCTAGGGGTGGGTTGAAAGATCTGCTGGAAATCCTTGCGCCCGCAAAATTTCTACGTTTCAACAACCATCCCGGCTAGGGGTGGGTTGAAAGGATCAAGCAGTTCACAAAACTGGCAAGTGCAGCGTTAGTTTCAACAACCATCCCGGCTAGGGGTGGGTTGAAAGAGCAAAGACAAATCCACGCGATCTCAGATTTGCTGAGTTTCAACAACCATCCCGGCTAGGGGTGGGTTGAAAGTGATGAAACTTGGAATCCAGTTGTTGGATGCAGCAGTTTCAACAACCGGCTAGGGGTGGGTTGAAAGCACCGTAAGCACTCCACTTACATCTGAGTTGCTTATCAGGGTTTCAACAACCATCCCGGTTAGGGGTGGGTTGAAAGGACAATAATTATTTAATAAGCCACAAGCTTTCGCAGGGTTCAACAAATATTGAGGTTATGGCAGTTTTGCAAAAACAAGCATATAGAGATTATTTATTCGCATTAACCAGGTTTTAAAATAGTTAAAGGGTATACATGAATTATTAGGAGGGTTGAAAGGAGCGCTGCGATCGGACAAAATTCAATGAGGAAATAATTCGCTTGCGGTAAACTTGACAGCTAATGACTAAACAATACGACGTTAATTTGCGAAACGTTAATATAACCGAATTAGTGGCACGAATTAGGGAAAGCGACATTAATGTGCAAACAACGACACCAATTTGCGAAGAACGACATATAATGTGCGAATGTACAGTACAAATGGAGAATAGGGAACTCGAATCCCTGACCTCTGCGGTGCGATCGCAGCGCTCTACCAACTGAGCTAATTCCCCTTAAAATGGTTGTTGCTGAGTTAATCAAATTACTAGCAATTCAATCAACGCTCTACTACCAAAGGATATCTTAACACTCACTTACGCTTGGCTGCGGTTCTTTGCCAGAAAACACATTTTGGACTCGTTCGAGTTCTAAGTCAGTCAGATAGTCTACAGTCCAGTTACAACAGCGCTGAAGCATGTGGAAAGGGTAGGTATTTGCTACACCTATAACCTTCATCTGTGATTGTTTGGCTGCTTGGATACCTGCGAAGGTATCTTCAATTGCTAAACATTCTTGCGGTTGCAGATTTAATTCGGGATATTTTTGGTTAAAGCGTTCGACTGCTAAGAGATAACCCTCTGGGTTGGGTTTACTAGTGGTGATATCGTCACCTGCGACAATAACTTTAAAGTATTCTGTCAGTTTGGTGCGATGAAGTACAAATTCTATTTCTTTGCTGAGTGCGCCACTGACTAAGCCTAAATTGATATTTTGCGAACGCACCTGATATATTAAATCTTCTACACCTGGATATATGGGCAGTTTTTCTAATTTTTCCAGTTCCAGCAAGTATGCTTCAGCTTTGCGGCTCAGTAGTTGATTGAGAGACTCTTCTGTTAATACTCTACCGCGATTTGCCAGCAGTTCTTGAAAACAAGCGCGATCGCTTCTTCCCAAACAAGTCTGACGTTCTTGCAGTTTTTGGGGTTGGAGATTTTCTTGAATGAGAATCTCATCTATTAGTTGTAGGTGGATATGCTCATCGTTAATGATGACACCATTAAAATCAAACAGAATTGCTTTTAAACTCATACTGTTATGCCAAAAGCTGGAGATCCTAAACCCTCCAAATCATTATTATCTATTGTGCTGTCTATTGATCCTTCACTATACTGGCGGACTGTGGCTTGCATAGCTGAACCTGTAATCAAAGTTGGTTTTATCCCACTACTTACTTGATGTATCCACCAAACATCTTCGGTGCGTACTTCTTTAAACCCCGCAGCACCCATACGTGCATCTACACTATCAGCAGCATACTCACGAATATAAGGTTCCTCAAAGATATCATTGAGCCAATCTAACTGGCGCAGGGTTTTTTGATTGCCATCTAAAATTAAAACCTGTCCACCAGCTGCTAATAAGCGAAAGCTCTCTTGCAAAATTGCTTGAGTAACTGCACTGGGTGTTTCGTGAAATAGCAGAGACGCTGTAACTAAATCAAAAGAAGCATCAGGGAAGCTGGCTTGCGCGGCGTTTCCATGTCGCCAGATAATATTTAAATTTGCGGTTCTCGCTTTATCTTCTGCTCTTACTAGCATATAGGGCGACAAGTCTAAGCCAATAACTTCGGCTTGGGGGAAAGTTTGCTTTAACATCAAAGTTGTGGAACCCGTACCACAACCTAAATCAAGTATGCGTCTTGGTTGGACTTTTATCGCATCAATCAATGCTTGACGTACCCAAGCTTCATTGGGTGGTAGGGCGTATTCCGTAATTGGGTCATAACTCACCGCCGCACTAGAATTGAGATATCCTCCCGTGATTCCGTGAAAATTTTGCTTGTAGTACGCAGGAATTGTCACATCCGCAGAACGGAAGCGATTGCTTTCTTCTTCCCAATCAATACTCAGCGCGTATCGTTGTAACTTCTCCTCATCAATCAAAAAACGTACTACTGGAGATAAAAAACTTTCCCAGATGGTCTTTTGAGCCATTTTTATAAAATTGGTTTTAGCCTGATGAACGATCTATTTTCTTGACAAATTTTAATATATCTTGCCAAAACCTGCTTTTGCTCATCACCGCGAGGATTGACACTCATCTAATTTATATACTACATTTATAATACAGGTAAAATCATGCAGGCAAATAAGCAAAATCCTATGCAAAACTTGACTTATCAAAATAGGGATTAATTACTAGTAAATACTGTCAGCCAAATTATCTCTACAAAACATATTTATAAATCAAAAAATTATGCCCTACGAAAAATTAACAATCAACACACCAGCACCCGTTTTATCTTGGGCAAATCATCCTTTAGCCAGCGATGAAACCAAGATGGCTAAAAATGTAGCATTCCTACCATTTGTATTTAAACATGTAGCATTAATGCCAGATGTACATTTAGGCAAAGGTGCTTTAGTTGGCTCTGTCATAGCTACCAAAGATGCTATCATTCCTGCGGCTGTGGGTGTTGATATCGGTTGCGGGATGTGTGCAATTAAAATGCCATTCTCAGGCGAAAAATTAGAAGGAAAACTTAAAAAAATTCGCCTAGATATTGAAGCCGTAATTCCCACAGGTTTTAACGAAAACAAAGATATTGAAAAATCAGTTACTAACTGGCAACGTTGGCGCGATTTTCCAGATTTACATCCAGGTGTGCAAGACTTGGAAACTAAAGCAATGAAACAAATGGGTTCTCTCGGTGGAGGAAATCACTTTATTGAAGTGTGCCTAGATACAGAGAATCAAGTTTGGCTAATGTTACATTCTGGTTCACGCAATATTGGCAATAAATTAGCTCAATGTCATATTAATACTGCCAAAGAATTAACCAAAATGGCAGGTAATAAATTGCCTGATCCTGATTTAGCTTACTTTGTGGCTAAAACACCAGAATTTCAAGCTTATTGGCATGATTTACAGTGGTCGCAAGACTATGCTCGTTTCAACCGTGATGTGATGATGCTACGTTTTAAACACATCATCGAAAAACATTTAGCGGGTGGGAAATTAACTAAACCTTTATTGCAGGTAAATTGTCATCATAATTACGCCGAAAAAGAAGTACATTTTGGTGAAGATGTTTACGTAACTCGTAAAGGAGCAGTCCGCGCCCAAACAGAAGATTATGGGATTATTCCTGGCTCAATGGGAGCGAAATCTTTCATTGTCAAAGGTAAAGGTAATGCCCAGAGTTTCTGTTCTTGCAGTCATGGTGCAGGCAGATTATTATCCAGAAGTAAGGCGAAAAATGTTTACACCCTTGATGACTTAATTGAGCAAACTAAAGGTGTAGAATGTCGGAAAGATAATGATGTTTTAGATGAAATTCCCGGTGCTTATAAACCGATTGAACAAGTGATGGAAAATCAATCTGATTTGGTGGAAGTTGTCGCAACACTCAAGCAAGTTGTTTGCGTCAAGGGTTAAATGAAGCGCTTTACGGCGTTGCTGATTAACGGGATGAAATTTGTTTCGCGCAAAGGCGCAAAAAATCGATAGTTCACTTTACTAAAAAGCTTAATTCATCCCGCATTTATGCAATGCCGTACAAATTATCTATTGCAGATTACGGAAACGTAACTATGAATCACTTGTAGCATAGTTGCGTTCGTCTACAAATTGATACACGAATATTCAGCCTTCACAATCCTGGTTATTTTTCTGACAATATTCCATAAATTTCTCGTTTTACCTGTTCTAGCAACTCACGCACCCGATTTATCCGTTCGACATCGCCACTACGAGCAGCCTGCATAACAACAGAAGCTAACTCTGTTGCTGCTTTCCGCAACTCAATAAACTCCTGTGGCTTGCTTTTGACAAAGCTTTTGAAGGTATCCCAAGGCGAATCTTCATCTTGTTGTTGGACACGTTCTTGGAGTAATTTTCTGCCTTCCTCGGTGATGCTATAAACTCGTTTGCCACTTTGCTGTTCACTGGTTAAATAACCTCCGTCTTCTAGCATCTGGAGTGTGGGATAGACCGAGCCTGGACTCAGACGATGAAACCCACCATATCGAGATTCCATCGCTTTGATGAGGTCGTAACCATGACTGGGGCGCTCTGATAGCATTTCCAACAGCAAAAACTTGATATCGCCCCGACGAGTTCGATATTCATCTCCCCAGCCGCGACCAAACATTTGCTCGCCGGAGTGCTTGCCATGATTGTGTCTGCTGTGATGAAAGCGATAATTTGCCAAAAATGGTTCTTCTGGGCTAACTCCCGCTGATGCCAAGGCCATAAAGCGAGAACGAAAATGTCTAAACATAAATTACTTCTGAATTAACTTTCTCTAGCATACGATATATCGCGATATATTACGATATATCGGAATAAAATTTGAGAACTCATACAATAGGGACGCAGACCGGACTTATACCAATTCACCGAAATATTGACACACATCCAAGAACTTGTAGGGGTTTATGTCCAAATCCTATTCAGACTTTAGAGATACACGTCCTGGCTAGAGATTTCATACCCTAAAAAGGTAAAATCCAGGCTGACATCATGGCAAACTTTACTGTTAGAGACGGCGTTGTTGCGTGAATAGGCAAAATGGTAAATTTTACTTATCGCCTACATTCTCTAGCCGCCTGACCCTGCATATGAAGACGAAGATGTTGCAGCAATAAAGCAATATAGTAATAACAAAATAAATCATCTATCTAAAGTAGGGTATTTTACGATATATAAACATTGATGCGATCGCTCAAATGATCTGCTTAAATAGAAGTAATGAATCATACAGCAACACAAAATATTACTGAGAGCGATCGCTTATCCTTTTTGAGATACAGCCTGACTGTTAAATAAATACCAACGCCAAGGCAAATCTACTCCTTTAGTTAAACCAATCCGAGTAGTTTGAATTAAAGTGAGATTTCCTTGTTCTAGCTGTTGTTGAAACCCAGGGTGGCGGTGTTCTAACCAGAGTGGTTGACCAAACTCTAAAAGTGTTGCATTCAATGTCAGATCAATTTTCAACGCGCGGCAAAGTTTGCCTGGACCAGCAGCAATGCGGTGTGGTTTGAGTTTGTGTTTATGGTCAACCCACATAGGTACTTGTTCTAACTCCAAGGCGCGGAGAAGCACTGCACTAGCCACTCCATCTTGGTCAGTGACAACATTCAAACAGTGGTAAACACCATAAATTAAATACACATAGGCCTTACCCGCAGCACCAAACATCACCTGATTGCGAGTAGTCCGGCCACGATAAGCGTGCATTGCCGGATCATCAGCTGCATAAGCCTCTGTCTCGACAATGAGTCCTCGCAAGATATTACCATCTGGCATTTTTCGTACTAGAGTACAGCCAATAAGCTCAGGTGCCAGTAAAGTTGAGGGACGACTCAGCCAAGCTGCATCAATGCAAGCAGTCATACTCTTTTACCCCAAAAGTGCTGATCATTAACGAGTAAATTTTACTCAGCACTCAGCACTTCAAGTATGAATACTTTGCTGAATAGGTACTTCAATGCGAAATTCTGTACCTTGGCCTGGTTGGGAATCGCATTGAAAAAGACCACCATGCTTTTCTACGATAATTTGATAACTAATGGATAGCCCCAAACCTGTACCTTTACCCACGGGTTTAGTTGTGAAAAATGGATCAAAGACTCTGTTTTTCACAGCTTCCGGGATGCCTACACCATTATCTTTGATGTAAATTACCACACTAGATATATTGTTGTTCATCTCACCAACAGTAGTGCGAATGGTAACTTGATGTTGATGAGTTGCTGATTCTGGGTGATATTCTAAAGCGTCGATCGCATTGCTCAACACATTCATAAATACTTGGTTGAGTTGCCCTGCATAACACTCTACCAATGGCAAATCACCATATTCCTTAATGACTTGAATTTCAGCACTGTCTGGTTTTGATTTCAGGCGGTGCTGTAAAATCAGCAGTGTACTATCCAGTCCTTCGTGAATATTCACTACCTTCATTTCCGCTTCATCAAGGCGAGAGAAATTACGTAAGGACATGACAATTTGCCGGATGCGTTCCACACCAACACTCATCGAAGAAAGAGTTTTCGGCAAATCTTTCGAGAGAAATTCTAAATCAATATCTTCTAGGCGATCGCAAATTTCTAAACTGGGGTTGGGATATTGTTTCTGATACAGATGTAGCATTCCCAGCAAATCATCAGCATACTCCCGGACATGGGATAAATTGCCATAGATAAAATTCACCGGATTATTGATTTCATGGGCAACACCCGCTACTAACTGACCCAGTGAAGACATTTTTTCGGTTTGGATAAGTTGAGTTTGGGTTGTTTGTAATTCATGCAGAGCCTCAGCTAATTGTTGGGTTTGCTGTTTGGTTTGGGAGAGTAAATCAGCTTGCTCTAGCGCCACAGAAAGTTGAGTCGCGACTTGAGTTGCAAATTGAATTTCCGAAGCTTGCCATTCACGCGGTTGGTCGCACTGATGAATACACAACAAACCCCAGAGTTCATTACCTTTAGCTAGAGGAACTACTAAATTGGCTTCTACCTGAAGTTTCTCCAGCATATTCAAGTAACAAGGGTTGAGTCCAGAGTTGTGAACGTCCGTAATTACATGTACCCTTCCCTGACGATGCAAGGCAATATATTTTTGCTTAAAACAAGTGTCTTGAATTTTTAAAGCGATAGTAGAAACAAACCCAGGTAAAATATCCTCGGCAACTACTTCACCCTCATCTAGTTCAGCATTCGGATCAAAGCGATAAACAACAACTCGGTCAGCATTTAAAGTGCGGCGAACTTCATGAGCCGTTGCACTAAAAATTGTCTCTAAGTCAAGAGATTCTCGCAGTTTGGCAACTACTTCAAACAATATCTGTCGTTGTTCTGCGGCTTTCCGCAAATCAGCAGCTTGTTGCTGAGTTTGCATGAGTAACTGGGCTTGTTGCAGGGCTATGCCCAATTGAGCCGCAATTTGGCTAAGAAAGCTAACTTCCGAAGGTTTCCATTCGCGGGGGCCAGAATGTTGGTAGGTGCAAAGTAAGCCCCACAGTTTCTGCCCGACAAAAATAGGAGCTAGGACAAAAGCATGAATATGGTAATACTCTAAATTATCTACATGGCACTGGGTAAAGCCCATCTTATAGATATCATCGACGGCAAATGTTTCGTTATGGCGGTAACGTCCTCCCTCGGTATTTTGTAGGTAAGTGTCATTCCAAACGGTATTTACCCTAATTTTGGCTTCATTTGTCCAATGTGGACTAGCGGCTTCAAAATCTCCGACAAATTCGCCACCCCATTCTTCTGTAAAGCGATAAACTGAAACGCGATCGGCTTTAACTAACTGACAAACTTCTTGGGTAGTGATTTGAAAAATCGTGTCGATATTTAAAGACTCACGAATTTTGGCAATCACACCAAACACAGCTTGTTGCTGTTCTGATGTGCGTTGCAATTCTAGTGTGCGCCTTTTGACTTGATGTTCTAAATTATGATTAAAGGCTTGTACTTGTTGATAAAGTTCATATTGTTGAATTGCTGAAGCAAAATGTTTAGCGATTTCTCTAGCTAATTCAATTTCTGTTGCTGTCCATTGTTGCGCTTGGGCTGTTTTTGATTCTTTCCAGATATCAAAAGACAGACGGGGATAAAGCTGGCGGCGATCGCGGTCAATTTGACCCGCCCACAAGGTTTCTGTGTCTATTTCATCTCGAAAAATGCTCAAGTAGCCGACTAACTGCTGACGATAATAGAGGGGAATCATTAGCAGGCTGCGAATTTTGGTTGGCTGAAAAGCCAGTTGTAAAGTTCGCAAATTTGGGGTTTGATAAATATCGTTAATAGCCCAAACGTCGTATACCTTCGACTCATAATGTTGTTGCCAGACACTATACTGCTCCATTAAAGGATAAATAGTATCTTCAGGTATTTCTGGCTGTTGTCCACAGGTGTAAACTTTAATGCAATCACTACCTGGGATTAAACATTCGTTGAGACTCCTAACTTGACCATTTTGGAGGTTAAAAGCTTCGTTTCTGATACACAGTCTGCCACCAGAACCTTTAAAAGCAGCCACAGTTGCTTCTAATGCTGGTTGTAAAACAATTGTAGGGAGTGAATGCAGGAGAGTCGCAATGCGATTAATCACACTTTCCCGTTCCGCTTTGGCGCGGGCTTGGGTGAGCAGATTACTTTGGGCGATCGCCACGGATAATTGATCTACCACCATTTGCATCGCTGCTAATTCATATTCTGAAATAGAATGCGCTTGGGAATTATGAGATACTAACAGCCCCCAAAGTTGCTCTTGATGAAAAATTGGCGCTACTACACAAGATTTGACTCCCATAGCCGTTAAATATTCAGCATGGCAAGGATCTACGGGGCGATAGCGCATATCTTCTGGTTTCAGTTCGCCTGTTTCTACTTTACTTAAGGGACTGTGGCCAATCTGTTGCATTTCCACATTCACAATAGAACGTACCCTAGACTTAATAAATAGTTCACGGGCGTGGGGCGGAATATCATCGGCGGGAAAATTTAGCCCTAACAGTGAAGGTAAACGCTGTTCATAAATTGACTCACCAACAACTTGACCAGTACCATCAGCATGAAACTGATAAATCATTACTCGGTCAGTTCCCAGCAAGTAGCGTACTTCTGCTGTTGTCGTTGCAATAATTTCTTCTAACTCTAATGTTTGACGAATACGGTTTGTAATCCGGCGTAGAAGACTTTCTTGATCGGGTCTTGTCCGCAAATTTAGATCCGCTATTTGAGACATTGTTTTTAAATTTTAAAAAAATCAGAAATTAAATAACGAGTCATCGATAAATCTAAAATCATTGTGAGTTTCCTAGAATCTATTTGTCCACAGTAAAACCACGGTCAAAATACAGTAAATACTCTGAGGTTTTTGTTACAGGTTTTTACATTATTTTTTTTATAAAAAATTTCTCTTCTATTTATAGATTTTTGATAAATTTTTGTTGGTTAAAAAGTTCAAATAAACAGATATTTATCTTGTGATAAAAAATAGAGACAAGAAAAATATTCTGTCTCTACTGTTAATTTTTCAGTTGTATTTTAGTCTTTTTACCAGAAAATTAAACTCTAGTATTATTGACAAAGCGGATTCTTAAATAATCTTCTTCCATCTTGGCACTAGCAGGTTGGAGCGCTGCCAAAGCTTGTGGCAGTACGAGGTTGCGGCGATGGTTGCCAATTGTAATGTTTAACTCATCACCTGTTTTACTGAGTTGAATTTGGTGTTTTGGGATACCTGGCAAATACAGTTCTAAACTGTATTCGTTTTGTTCTTGCACCACTCTAACTGTTGTTTCTTTGTAATAAACTTGACTAGGGTCTTCATCTTTGTAGAGAATATCCTTCAGTCTTTCTAAGGCTGCCAAGCCACACATTTCTTCTGAGAAAAGCGGCACTTCTTTGACAGGTAGAGGATGGAAATTTTCGTGAATTTCTTGACGATATTCTTCTTGATTTTGTTTCCAACGCTGAAAGAATGGATCTTCTACTTCTGGAGGAATAATCCGATTAGCAATGACTAAATCTGTAGCTACATTGTACAGACTTAAATAAGCATGAGCGCGTAGCGATTCTTTAATCACCATCTTTTCTGGATTAGTGACAAGACGCACAGAAGTTTGGGTGTTATCTGTTAATACTTTTTCCAGTGCTTCAATTTGTTCATAAAACTCGTAAGGTGCATCCATTACCTCTTTGTCGGGTAAAGAAAAACCCGCAATAGGTTTAAAAATTGGTTCCACTAAAGGACGCAGTGCTACCGAGATATTTTGAAACGGTTTGTAAAAGCGGCGCATATACCAGCCACCGACTTCTGGCAAACTCAACAAACGCAAAGCTGTACCAGTGGGGGCTGAGTCAATAATTAAAACATCAAAATCCCCTTCATCATAGTGGCGTTTCATTCTTACCAAGCTGAAAATTTCATCCATCCCTGGTAAGATCGCCAATTCTTCCGCCTGGACTCCTTCTAAACCTCGCGCCTGTAAAACTTGGGTAATGTAGCGCTTCACAGCGCCCCAATTACCTTCGAGTTCTTGCAGTGCATCCAGTTCTGCACCCCACAAATTTGGGCGAATTTGTTTGGGTGCATGACCCAGGTCTAAATCAAAACTATCAGCTAGGGAGTGTGCAGGATCTGTACTCAAAACGAGTGTACGGTAGCCAAGTTCTGCACAACGAAGTCCCGTAGCGGCAGCAACAGAGGTTTTTCCCACACCGCCTTTGCCTGTCATCAAAATTACGCGCATTATCTCGAATTTATAAGGTTTTTAGCTTGTGAGTCCTCTAAAATGCTTAATTAATGCTCAAAGAGGCAATCATTAGTTTTCAGCGAGATATTAAGTATGAATTTGATACTCAATATCTCTGCTAAAAAAATACTCTTCTCTTATTATTACGTAATTTTCCGACTCACAAGTTGCCCCAATCCCAAATTCTGGAATAGCTAATCAAGTTTCTCATCCAAATTCTCAAATCTCAAATGGGAACGAGTCTTTATCAGGACTTACGCAACGCAACTGGCACACCTATTTTTTGGTACAAGAGTCAATAGTCAAAAGTCAAGGTTTTTTTTGGACTATTGACCATTGACTATTGACAGCCTCAACGAAAAAAATCTGACACTTGGGTGAGTCCTATTTATCTGATTAATCCTATTTCGTATAAACCTTGGCGCAGTCTTTTTGCTTCTTCGAGATTATGCTGTTGTTCGTGTAGCAGAATGGCATTTTTAAAAGCTGTCTTACTAGCTTGGAGATTGCCAACTTTTAGCTGCACTACACCTAAATTCTGATATGCTTCTGCATAATAAGGATTCAATCTGATAGCTTTTTGATAACAAGCGATCGCATCAGTAAACAAGTTCAAAGCCTTTAATGTCATTCCTAAGTTATAGTGTCCAGTCACAAAATCTGGGTCAATCTTTAAAGCTGTTTCGTAAGCTTTTTTGGCACTGTTTAAATCGCCTGCATCTTTAAGTAAGTTGCCTAAATTGTTATATGCTCCCAATTTTAGCATCGGATAAATTGGTAATTTAATGGCAGCTTGATAATGTTCTAGGGATAGTTGTGGCTTTTTTAAATGATTATAAGCAATGCCTAAATGATAGTGGAGTTCATATAAGATTTCGTAGTTTTCTTCTGATTGATTTGCTGCTATACAAGCTAAGTTTTTTTGCGGTACTGACTGACCAGTTGCTTGGTTGAGTCCACGTTGCAATAACTCTACACCTTGAGAGATTTTGCCAGTTTCAACGTAGAGCGCCCCTAGTTTACTGCAAACATAAGGATCATTGGGATGGGTGGAAAGAAACTCTAACATTGCGGCTTGAGCTTTGACCGATTTATTATTTTGGGCGATCGCACTCTTCTGATATCCTGTATGCAGAATCGCTACACCCTGCAAATAACCGACTTGCCAATGAGGTTCTTTTTGTAAAATTGCCGCTACACTGTCATCGACTAAAGCATGATAAGGCCGTTCAAAGCGAATTTCGGGATGATTGCGAAACAACCGCGAAACTAAAGAATAGGGAGATTGAATTGCACCTACTTCTTGGCGGATCAGATTAATTAAGATATATTCATCACTTTGGATTACCTCTTGCAACTGTGGCACAATGCTGGGAGTCAATATTTCATCCGCATCTAAAACCAGCACCCAATCACCAGTGACATATTTTAAAGCTGCATTGCGGGCAGTACTAAAGTTATTTGACCATTGAAAATGATGTACTTTTGCCCCAAATTGTTGGGCAATTTCGGCAGTGCGATCGCTAGAGCCTGTATCTAAAACTACCATTTCATCAACAAAATCTTTAACACTATTCAGGCACTTTGGTAGCGCAGTTTCTTCATTTTTCACAATCATGCACAGACTAATACTCATAAGCAAACTTCAATTTATTTACTTGTATTTATTAAACATAGGAGATGCACTTTCAAGAACTCAGCACTGAGAATTCAGAAATCACAATTAATCTAGCAATCCTCAATCAGTTGCTTACACATCTACTCCCTGTCTCTACGAGTAGTTTACCCATCAAACCGGATTGCTATATGTCAACTCTACTGGTTGTCAGCCTCTACTTAGAACTTGATGACAGATAGAAACTTATTCTGAATTCTGCTGTATGTGCAAAAATCAAGATTAACAAATCAGTGAGTAGTTATTCTCAAAGAGAGGGGAAACTTCATGCTGGGTCAAACGGTCGGGGGACGCTACCAAATTCTGACTCAATTGGGACGAGGCGGATTTGGCACGACTTTTGTAGCTCAAGATATGCAACGACCGGGAAATCCCCAGTGTGTTGTCAAGCAATTTAAGCCACTGGCTAATGATCCCTACACTTTAAATGCAGCTAAACGCTTTTTTGATTTAGAAGCCGCTATTTTGGAAATGTTAGGGAAACATGACCAAATTCCGCAATTATTGGCTCACTTTGCCGAAAATGAAGAATTCTTTTTAGTGCAGGAATTTATTCCCGGTCATGATCTCAAACAAGAACTCCCACCTTACAGTGATAAATTAACTGAATCTGCTGTTATTCAACTGTTAAAAGACCTACTGGCTGTTTTAGCATTTGTGCATCAAAATCATGTCATTCATCGTGACATTAAACCTGAGAATATTCGCCGCAGAGAATCAGATGGCAAAATAGTTTTAATTGACTTTGGAGCAGTTAAACAAGTTAGTACCCAAATGACTAGCACCTCTGGGCAAACAAGTTTTACTGTGGCTATTGGTACACCTGGTTATATGCCGAGTGAACAAGCTAATAGCAATCCCCATTTAAGTAGCGATATCTATGCAGTGGGTATCATTGCTATTTTGGCTTTAACAGGGATAAATCCAGCCGCTGGTAGTCATTCATTACCCAGAAACCCAGCTACAGGGGAAATTGATTGGCGTAACAAAGTCAAAGTTAGCCCACAGTTTGCCAGTATTTTAGATAAAATGGTGCGCTATGATTTTCGTCAGCGTTATCCTACAGCCGAGTCAGTATTGCAAGCATTAGAAATGCTGGACAAAGCACCATTAACTAAACTACAACAATCTTTGCCAAAAAGATTTGTGATGGGCTTAGGAATTACAGTAGCAGTTGCAGTCGGAGTGATAATTTTATCTCAACTGAAAATTAACACAACTAACTTTCTCAACTATGCTGCTCAGGGAGTAAAAATTAACTATCCTGAAAATTGGTCAGTCCAAGCAACACCCAATGCAGTGACTCAAGATATAGTCACATTTTTATCACCTAAACAAAGTGATGCTGACCAGTTTCCCGAAATTTTGACTATTAGAGTCGAACCACTTTCTAGTACTTTAGATGAGTCAAAAGATTTATTTATTCGAGAAGTTAAAAATACTATAGATGATGCCCAAATAGAAAGTTCCCATGAAACAACACTGGCAAATAAACGGGCAAACCAACTAGTATTTACAGGGAAGAGTGATACTGGTCGGTTAAAAAGTCTACAAGTTTGGACTTTACAAAATGATAATGCCTATATCATTACTTATACTGCAAACCTGGAAGATTATCAAAAATTTTTGCCGATAGTGGAAAAAATGATTCAATCTTTTGTGATTGAATAAAGCCTGAAATTGTTAATTTCTCAAAAACCAAATCCCCGACTTATTCAAGAAGTCGGGGATCTAAAGCTGACTAATTTTCACAAATCAATATTATTTGGAGATTGTTTTAAAACTGAGTAACCGTCAAACTGACACCACCAGAATCTAGACGAGGAACTTTTAAGTAATCTACTGGTTCACCGTTACGTTGATTTGGTTCGCTATTACTTGGTTTTTCGCATTCCTTAATTGCTGCTTCAGGATCGTTAAGAATTTCTAAAGGTTTAATATTTTTACATCCTTTTTCTTCGCGGACTCGCCCGATAGAGTTAGCAATTTGCCTTAAGGTATGAGCGCGATCGCTGGCGTTAATTGCGCTACTGTTGATTGTAATTGGTTCAATAATCAGGGTAGCAGCTTCGTTGCGTTCGATAGTCAGTGGTGCGATTTCGGCTGATTGAGCTTGGACAGGACGAGCAAGGGCGATCGCACTGACAACCACAGCTAAAGTTATAAATGGGCGTTTCATACTTTAACCCCTGAATTAAGTTATATGTGATACCTACAAGTGCAATTCCATGTTATCCGCAACCAACTCAAATGTAATCTCCTGTAAATTTTACTGTGTTCCATTAGCAAAACTGTCACACTTGTCCATCCATATCCATATCAGTAATTTTACTCTTCCGCACTAATTAACCCTGAAAATATTTTTTCTTCGCTTTATTATATATACTTTTAATTATTAATTTTTTTAATCTTATTTGCGTCAAATTTTTAATATTAGATTGATAATTTTGTTTGTGGTCAAAAAACTCATTTAATTCATCTAAAATCACTTGTAGTCTTTGAAGAATATTTTCATAGCGGTACTCATTTAGCACCTGTTCTGACAAACTTAAACCTGATGAAGCTTGAATTACTTTCAGAATTCTAGCAACATCATATTCTTGAGAATATCCAGCAATTTTATAACAATTAAATCCAGGATCTAAATAATCTGAAAGTCCACCATTGATACTAGAGAATACCTGACATCCACAAGCTAAAGCTTCCATTGGTTGCAATCCAAAACCTTCGCTGACAGCTTGTTGCGCCCAGTATTCTGCCGAATCGTAAAGGTAAACCTTAGCCCGATTAAATAATCCAGGTAAATCTTCTACATAATAATCAATTACCTGCACATTGCATTTTTGTTTTAATGCAGGAATTAGCTCGGTTAATAAATATTCAGAAGACTTTCGCGCCTGCACTAACACATCAATATCTCGATTTAGATGTAAATTTTTAAATTCAGGGCTAATTTCATTTGGCAAATAATACAGTAGGGTATTGGGAGACTTTTGACCCCAATAACCCAATGTGTTGCGACTCACAGTAATAATGGGAATACTTGCAGGTAAATTAAACTTGTAACCAGAACTATGGGCATGATAAACCACATTTTGTTGCTTCAGTTTGTGAGCTAATTTAGCAACATCAAATCCCCAACTAATAACAAAAATTACATCATTTAAATTTTGTGCTTTGAGTAAGTCATTTAAAAATATCTTATCTGTTTCTCTTTGGCGGTAAGTGACAACTTCCGCACTACAAATTTGTTGAGCAAGTTTCAATGTTTTTAGTTCTGCCCAGAGACCACCACAGGCAAACTTGCCACTGGTTCCAGGAAGTAGGAAATAAAGTTTTCGCATAACAAATTACAAATTACGAATTAGGTTCTCGCCATTTTACCTTGATAAAATGCCCTTGCCTGCCCCAAACATCACGATTCACAGTAATATTTTCTACGGTCAGGTTAAAAGGAATAGCCGTTGTCAAATAACGTTGAGCGATGGAACCTATATCTGGGGCAATTTCTGCTGCTGTTGTCGCTGCTAGTCCTAAACCAATTAATTGTTCAACTGGCCGGAAAGGTAACAACAAATTCACACCTACAGCTAGTCCAGCTGTTAACAACATTGTTACTGATAAATTCGTACCACAACGGGGATGTACTGCTAAATCCCATTCGCCATGTGTTAGGCGATACAGGGCTTGACTTACGGCACGCCGCAAGTTGCTAATATTCACTTCACCATAAAGGTAAAATCCTTGATCAGTAGATAAACCGCCCAATAATTCGTTATCAAGTTGAATGGTATTTGGTCTTCCTGGGGGAGTATGAGCGTTTTTTGTTTCACTTAGAACCCAGACAGTAGCATGTTCTAGGGCGTGAACTTGCCGCAGCATAAGTATTTCTTTTAAACCAGGAACGAATGATAGCTGTCTGACTAAATCAGCATCTAAGGTAGATTGAGGCGTAGTGAAGTCAAAGTTAAAAAAGTTAAAGGAAGACAAGTTACTTTGAACAGAAGCAGAAGTTTCCATAGCAACACTGCTCCCTAAACTGATGGAGCAATATAGATTTCTTACAAATGTAGCGCTTGTGGCAAGGGTTTATTGCTAATTTTTATTGATGACTGGATAAATATCTTTTTAAATATGGTGAAATATACCGTTGATGCAGTTTGGTAAAACTGCATCAACGGTAACAGTCTTGCACGATAACTAATAACTAAGTAATCTGTTCTGCCTGATGTTGATGCGAGCGAGAACTAAAGGTTCACGCTGAAATAGATGCGTGAGGAGGAAAACAAGCAGTGAACCGTCTAACTGTCGTAGCTGCACGCCAGACGAAATTTATCGCTATATTAAGACGCGATTTATGGCATCTGCCAAACGCCATTGACCGCATCTGTACTAGCACATAATTCACTCGTTCTGGTTAGGTAGGGAACAGCAATTAACATCATTCAAGCAAACCTTTCCCCATTGTAAAGCCCAACGGACGAGAGCCACGCGGTTTTCGGTTTGGGTTTTGGTGAGAATATTGCTGATGTGGTTATCAACTGTTCGTTTGCTAATTTCTAGTTTTGCTGCAATTTCTTGGTTAGTTAAGCCAGCGGCCACTAAGTCGATAATTTGCAGTTCTCTGTCTGACAGAGTAACAGGGGTCTGAGACTCGCCACCAGCCATGACTGATTCTATCCTCTCTTTGGTATATGTACTTAATCACTCTATTTAATTCTAGAAGATTCTTTTGTTGGTAGGGATTTGAAGTGTTAGCTGCAATACGATTGACAATAATTTTTTTCAAGTTTAACTGGGTGAAAAATTTACTAATACTTGGCTATAAGTTATTTACTATACTTTATTTAATATTTGATTAAGTATTAATCCTTAAAAAGCAAAAGCAGGAATTAGAGCCTACATATTCCGTAAGAGTGATAAAAATTGCTATTTAATTCTATGAAGGACTGGCGACAGATAATGAAGATTATTGTAGATTTTATACTGACCTCACAAGACCTGAAAAGTCAGGGGTCAACAGGGAAAACTCAGAATTTAGAATTCAGAGTTCAGGTAGAAAAATTTTGAACAGTATTTATTTTTGAATTCTGATATCAGGATTCTTCTTTCCTTCCTAAACCCAAATCGCAAATCTAAAATTGAGATGAGCAATCCCCGTGTTTTGTGTCTTGGTGAAATTCTGTTTGATTGTTTAGCCGATCAGTTGGGGCTAAAGCTAGAGGAGGTACAGTCTTGGACTCCTTATCCCGGAGGAGCGCCAGCTAATGTGGCCTGTGCTTTGGTGAAACTGGGAACTACCGCCGGATTTGTCGGAGCCGTGGGTGAGGATGAACCGGGAAATGCGCTGGTTGAGTTACTACAAGAAGTTGGTGTAGATATAACGGGTGTACAACGCCATCCGACTGCGCCAACGCGACAGGTGTATGTGGTGCGTGATTTAGCAGGCGATCGCACTTTCGCTGGCTTTGGTCAATATGATACATCTGAATTTGCCGACACCCGTCTACAAGCCAAGCAATTACCCACCTTGCTGTTTCAAGAGGCAGATTTTCTCGTTTTGGGTACTTTAGAATTAGCCTATCCTGACAGCGAACAGGCAGTTTATCGCGCTTTAGATTTAGCAGAACAATTCGACCTGAAAATTGTGCTAGATGTAAACTGGCGACCAGTATTTTGGCAAGACGAAAATATCGCGCGGCAAAAAATTCAAAACATATTTAAGCGCATTGACTTTCTCAAACTCTCTAAAGAGGAAGCCGAATGGTTATTTGATACCGCAGATGCAGGAGCCATTACTTACCGTTTAAATTCTGTGGAAGGGGTGCTGGTGACAGATGGTGACAAAGGTTGCGCTTATTGTTTAGGTGGCAGCGAAGGTGTGTTACCTTCTTTTCCTGTAAAAGTAGCTGACACAACTGGCGCAGGAGATAGCTTTTTGGCAGGATTTATCCACCAACTAAGTCAGCATGGTATTCAGAAATTAGCAGATGCCGATATAGCCAAGCGGATTGTTACTTATGCTAGTGCTGTGGGAGCATTGACTACGATTAAACCAGGTGCGATCGCTTCTCAACCCACCGCCGCAGAAGTCGAATCTTTTCTCGTGGCTCATCAAATTTAAGCAATAGTAGGGGCGAACGGCCGTTTGCCCCTTTAAAAAGAAGTGCGTTGCTGATGTTGGTCAATCACCAAGTAGTTTAAATGATTAATTTAGCCAAACCTAAATAACGGATACCTTCGGGGGAAATATCAAAACGACAAGGTAACACTTCTAGACCAAGGGCGATCGCTTGCCGTAATAACTGCCCATATACTGGATCTGTAGTATCACCAGGAGCAAATTCTGTACAATCACTTCGGTTGATAAAGTACAACATAACAGAACGTGTTAAGGGTAACAGCGCCATTAGTTCTCGTAAATGTTTTTGTCCTCTGGTGGTTTCTGTATCAGGAAATAATGCTAAAGTTCCTTGCGCCCAAGTTGTATTTTTTACTTCTAAATATATCGGGCGTTCTGTATCACTACCTGTTAACAAAAAATCTACACGACTTTTTTTATCTAAGCCATAAACCACTTCACCTTTAATTTGGTTGTAATTACCCAATTCTGGAAATAAATATTTTGCTAAAGCTAGTTTAACGATGCGATTAGGTAAGGCTGTATTTACACCTACCCAAGTTGGTTCGTTATCTTGTACTTGAATTAGTTCCAAGGTGTAAGCCAGTTTACGGTTAGGATTATCACTTTTAGATAACTGTACTAAACTACCAAGGGTTGAGACTCCCGTCATTGGCCCTGTATTGGGACAATGTGCTGTTACTATTTGGCCATCAGCAAGTTGCACATCAGCAAAAAAGCGCTTGTAGCGCTTGAGTAAAACACCAGGGTAAAGGGTAGGGTAACGATAAAGCCAATCAAGCATTTTTTGCAAAACCAACCACAAATGCACAGAGAATCATATCGTGGTTAGTCTTTGGTTTGAAAATAAAAACCTAGATATTCTCAAAAAGTAAACAGATGGATAAAATTTACCCATCTGTAGCAAATAAGCGGAGGTATAAACTTGTGCCTTACATTATGTCTGGTGATTCTCTCACCGAACATGAGATTAATTGGCGTGTGCGAGTTGTGGAGATTCAATCGCAGAAAATTTCACAGCTTTAATGAATTCTTGTAGAACATCTTTGAGCCTTTGTTCAAGTTCTTCGTCTAGCAGGACGCTATCATCAGGTTGTTTTTGAATTTGTTTGTCTACTGCATACACTGTGGCAAGAATATTGCGTGCGCCTAACTCGCCTAGGATGGGTTTGAGGGCATATTCAATAGCTAACAAATGGGCAATTGTGCCGCCAGTCGCCAGAGGTAACACGACTTTTCCTGTCAATGATTTTTGTGGCAATAAATCTAAAAAGGCTTTGAGTACACCTGTATAAGCAGCTTTGTAGATTGGAGTGGCAATAATTACCCCGTCGGCTTGGGCTAATAAAGCTTTAGGCTGTTCTAAGGCGGGGCTGTCATATTTGCCAAACAATAAATCTTCCGCAGGTAAATCCCGCACAGAAATAATGTCTATATGTAAGCCTTCTTTTGCTAATAGTTTGGTGGCATATTCCAAAATTCCGTAGGTTCTGGAAGGATGGGAAGGACTACCAGCGATCGCTAAAATCCGAGTCATATAATTAAGTTCCTGATTTCTCAAACTAAGATATAGATGTGGCTTTTTCCCGCGCGTTGTTTTTGGGGAAATCTTGGTTAGCAACAATTTCCCCAAAGGGACTGATGATATGTTGTGTTTCGACTTTGGGTAAATTTTCTAACGGCAGACGGGGAAATAGTAATTCTGCAACGCGATAGGCTTCTTCTAAGTGGGGATAACCAGACAGAATAAAGGTTTCAATCCCCAAGTCTGCATATTCCTGCATTCTGGTGGCGATTGTATCGGGATCGCCTACTAAGGCTGTACCTGCACCACCCCTCACTAAACCCACACCAGCCCAGAGATTCGGACTAATTTCTAGGGCTTCTCGACTGCCTTTGTGTAACTGACTCATACGACGTTGCCCTTCAGAATCCATACGCGAATATGCTTTTTGGGCTTTGGCGATCGCTTCATCATCTACATAACGAATCAATTCATTTGCTGCATCCCAAGCCTGACTCTTGGTTTCCCGGACAATTACATGCAGACGAATGCCAAACCGCAAAGTTCTACCTTCTGCCTCTGCAAGTCTTTGAACTGCGGCAATTTTTTCCGCCACTTGTGCGGGTGGTTCACCCCAAGTTAAATAAACATCGACATGCTTGGCTGCGATTTTTTGGGCAACAGCAGAAGAACCGCCAAACCACAACGGCGGATAAGGTTGCTGCACAGGCGGAAACAAGATTTTGCCATCTTGAATATCTAAATACTCACCTTTAAAGTTAGCTGTTTCGCTGCTGACTAGCGATCGCCATACCGTTAAAAATTCATCTGTTAACTCATAACGCTGATCATGATTCAAATGCAAGCCATCTCCAGCCGACTCCACCGGATCACCACCAGTCACAACATTAATTAGCAATCTTCCCCCAGAAAGACGGTCAAACGTCGCCGCCATCCTTGCTGCTACAGCTGGCGACATCAACCCCGGACGTATTGCTACTAAAAAACGCATCCGTTGGGTGAGGGATACTAAAGTTGATGCGACAACCCAGGCATCTTCGCAAGACCTACCTGTGGGTAATAATGCCCCTGTGTAACCAAGGTCATCTACGGCTTGGGCAATTTGTCGAAAGTACGGAAAGCTAACAGACCTCCCGCCTGTTGCTGTTCCTAAGTAACGCCCATCGCCGTGGGTGGGGATGAACCATAGTAGCTGCATGAGTCTTATCCTTATTAAAAACGGTAACTTTATCGATTTACCGTATTTTATCTTGCATCAAGAGTATCACACATTGAACTCATGTAAGCAAGGGATTTTTTGCAACTGAGGTTGCTAGGTGCTAGTAACAACACAAACAGAGTATAAAAATATTTTCCTTTTTCCTATTTTCAGGTTAGCTAATCAAGAAAAAAACTCAAAACGAAACCTAAAAATTTTGGATTTACTATATCTTTTCCTACTTTTTTTCTAGTGTGTATTAATTTACTTATTGTTATCTTTTTGTTAAACTAACCTTAAATTACATAAAACCAATAGCTTTACCGTACTTTATTTTATACACATCATTAAGTAGTCAATTTAGCTATTGGCAGTAAGTACTAAATTTAGTTTTCTATGTAAGGAGATAAAGCAATGGGGCCGATGTTTATTACTTCAGATGATTGGCCACATATAGGATTCCGGCTAATTATGGCACTGCTAGTAGGTTGTATGATTGGGTTTAACCGTCAGCAAGGTGGTAGACCAGCCGGAATGAGAACATTTATGTTAGTAAGTATGGGTGCTGCCTTGTTCGTAATGATTCCCTTACAGGCTGAAGGTGATAGTCCATACGCCGCAACTAATGCCCTAAGTCGGACAATTCAAGGTGTTGCTACTGGGGTAGGATTTCTCGGAGCCGGATTAATTTTACAAGAATCTCCCAGAAAAAGTGCTACTCCTAAAGTGCGGAATTTAACTACTGCTGCTTGCGTATGGACAGCCGCAGGACTAGGTGCGGCAATTGGCTGTGGTTTATGGCAAATGGGATTATTAGGAGGACTGCTGACATTGATTACGCTGAGTGGAGTAAAACGCATCAATAAAACAATGGGATTTAAATTTAGTCAGAGTGAAGTAACAGAAACTCAAGAGAAAGTGAATATCTTTGAGTCTGATGAGAATGATTAATTTGAGGATTTTAGACTAGAACGATCGCCACTGTAACAAACATATTTAGAAATTAGCATTAGATTTTTTAACTTTGGCAATCCAACCTTGGTATACATTTAAAATTTCTGAATAAGGAACAGTCGTTTCTGAGATTAAATAAAACAGTGGTTGAGAAAAAACTTGAGGAAATATATTGTGGATAATTTTTGCCATCCACTCTCTTAACATAAACTCAATAAATAATCCTTGAGATAAAGGAAACGCATTATCTCCAAGTTCTACTAAAGCATAACCATCTGGCTGACGGCGCACAGTAAATTGTGCAATAGCTTCTTCGATATTGTCTGAATATTTATCTAAAAGCTGGTCAAATATCAAGACATCTTCAAGTGCTGCATTGCAACCTTGACCAATAGATGGGGAAACAGCATGAGCAGCATCTCCTATTAGCAGTACACTATCACCATGATGGTAACTATTACACCGAACTGTTATAACTGTTGATGCTGGTCTATGCAGAAAATCTTCTGCTTCTGAGTCTGGCATTAACTGACCAATTTCTGGAAAATTTTCTCGAAATAATTGTAGTACTTCTTCTTTTGTGGCAAGATTATTTATTTGATTTTGTTGACGAGAAAAATGAATAATACCACTCATTATTCCGCCTAGTTGATGCAGCAATAGAATCACTGTGCCATCCTTGAGCATCCAAGAGTGAATTTTATCTCCTGCTAAATTAATGTTTGAATTTTCCTGGGAGATAGGTAATATAAATGATTTGTAATCCGTTGTTATCGGTTTTTGTTCACAGTTAAAACAATCTGTCGAATTCAAACTTTCTCTAACCGCAGAAGAGGCTCCATCTGCACCAACCAAAAAATCATAATTCACTATAAAGAGTTTTTCTGATTCTTCGGCAATGGTTGTTAATTTTATTGTCTTATCAGTTAAATCAACTTGCTGACATTGACAGTCGAAGTGAATCTTTAATTGAGAATGATTGTACTTGCTGTTTAGGTTTTCTAAAAGCGCGATCGCTAAATTTGTCCGGTCAAGAGTAAATAAAGGATTTTGTCGAGGTGTATATCTAGTTTTGCCATTTCTCTGATGAAAAACTGTGCCATTCATCTCTAAACTTATCGCTTTGATTGCGGCTTCTAATCCATCAATTTGTCTCAAAGCACTCATTCCTCTTTCGTTAAGAGAAATGGGATAAGTTCTGGATTTAGAAAATGAAACAATCCGAGGATCACTGCGACGTTCATAAATATCGATCTGATAATTATCTCCACGACGCAACAAGTAATGAGCCAATAATAGACCACTTGGCCCAGCACCAACAATAACTACTTTTTTCACCATAAGTTTATAATTTATATACAGATGATTAAAGTTTGTGAGTTCATATCACAATAATTTGTATTTATATATTTGATTATTAAATTAATTGAAAATATTTTTCCTGAATCTTCAGAGAGAGGTTATGTAACATCTACTAAAATATGCGATCGCTCAAGATTACCAAAAAATAGAGAACACAAAAATTTAAACTATATTTATGAATATAAAACCTCTATCTGAAGTTAGAATTTGCTTCTTAGGTGAATCCTTTGTTAACGGGACAGGCGATCCAGAATGTCTTGGTTGGACAGGGAGAATCTGTGTGAATGCTCATAAAAAAGGTCATGAAATCACCTACTATAATTTAGGTGTAAGGCGAGAAACTAGTACTGAACTGAAAAATCGTTGGCATAGAGAAGTTACTTATCGTTTACCAAAAGAATATGATGGTAGAGTTGTATTTTCTTTTGGAGTAAATGATACAACTCTAGAGAATGGTAAAACTCGCGTTGCTATTGCAGAATCACTCAACAATATTCATGATATCTTGAGCATAGCTAAACAGTTATATCCTGTTCTAATGATTAGTCCACCACCATGTACAGAGATAGAACAGAATCAAAGAATTGGCAATTTAGCGCAAGAATTTGCTTTAGTTTGTCAGCAATTAGATGTGCCTTATCTCAACGTTTTTCCGATATTAATTAAATCAAACACTTGGATAGAAGAAGCAAAAAATTATGATGGCGCTCATCCGCAAGCCACAGGTTATGCTGAACTTGCTGAAATTGTTGATAATTGGGATGCTTGGTTAAATTGGTTTAAATAAGAATTGCTTATGCTAGATGCAAGAAAATTCCTAGGAAGTCTCTGGCTATGACAGCATCTGATTTAAAAATATCACTGTGAGAAAGTAGTAAAATTTTTGATGCTTACCCTATAAAGCGTTTGTGATAGTGATGCTGAATTTATATCTAAAGATTAGTCAACATTAGTCACCAAAAAAACTTAGCATTGTTTAATTAGTCCTCACTCGCAATAATTATGAGTTATTATATTGCTCCTCGATTTTTGGATAAAATTGCTGTTCACATCACTAAGAACTTCTTGAATCTTCCTGGTGTAAGAGTTCCTTTGATTTTAGGCATTCATGGACGTAAAGGTGAAGGAAAAACCTTTCAGTGTGAGTTAGCTTTTGAAAAAATGGGTGTGGAAGTCACACTCATTTCTGGTGGTGAATTGGAAAGTCCAGATGCAGGAGATCCCGCACGGTTGATTCGGTTGCGCTATCGGGAAACAGCAGAACAAGTCAAAGTGCGCGGTAGAATGTGCGTGCTGATGATTAACGACTTAGATGCAGGTGCAGGACGCTTTGATGAAGGCACTCAATATACTGTCAACACACAGTTGGTCAATGCCACACTGATGAATATTGCCGATAATCCCACAGATGTGCAATTACCGGGAAGTTATGATTCAAACCCGATACGGCGTGTACCAATTATTGTTACAGGTAATGATTTTTCCACTTTGTATGCACCGTTAATTAGGGACGGACGGATGGAAAAATTTTATTGGGAACCTAACCGTGATGAAAAAGTGGGAATTGTTGGTGGGATTTTTGCAGACGATGGACTTTCAGCACGAGAAGTTGAACAGTTTGTTGATACTTTTCCAAATCAATCAATAGACTTTTTTAGTGCTGTGCGTTCCCGAATTTATGATGAGCAAATCCGGAAATTTATCCATGAAATAGGGTTTGAACATATATCTTTGCGTATAGTAAATAGCGTGGAAGGGCCACCAACATTTAAAAAGCCAAATTTCAACTTGTCTCATTTAATTGAGTCTGGTCATTTTATGGTGGGTGAACAAAAACGAGTAGAAAATTCGCAGTTGGTGGATGAATATAATCGCTTGAATCGAGGTAGAGGTTATCAAGCAGCACCACCAAAGATAGAAACACCAATTAGTCAGCCATCTACTAATGGATCTCGTCAATCGGAACCATTAAATACTCATGTATCTCTAGAAACACAAGAACAAATTCGGCAAATTTTATCTCAAGGTCACAAAGTTACTTTTGAACATGTAGATGAACGCCGTTTCCGCACAGGTGCTTGGCAGAGTTGCGGTACAATTCACATCGATGCTGAGTCTGATGCGATCTCAACGTTAGAGTCACATCTAACTGAATATAGCGGTGAGTATGTGCGTTTGGTCGGAATTGACCCAAAAGCGAAGCGAAGAGTTGTGGAAACAATTATTCAACGTCCGAATGGGAATAATTAGTAATTGATAGATTAATTTTAAAAGGCGATCGCACCACTCATAACCTAGGCGATCGCCTTTTCTTGTTGATGAGCGAAACATAGTGGTTTAAGCGCGATCGCAGTTTTCGTCCTTGAGGCATATTTCCTAGATGCTCTAATTTCTGCACAATAAATCAGTGAATCACCAGCATCATAATGCCATTCCCAAATAAACGTTCTTTTAGTTGGTTGTTGCAGCAGTTTCAACTCAAGCCAGGTAAACCCGCTATTTTCTCAGGTTTTCGTAGCTTGTTAATTCTGGGTGTTCCCATTGGTTTTGGCATTATCACTGGTAATGCGGCTGCAAGTGCGATCGCTACTATGGCTGCTTGGTTTGTGGGGATGGTAAACGTTGATGGTACTTATCGCCAGCAGTTAAAGGCGATGATTGCAACTACCATTGCAGTCACGACAGTATTTTTAATAGCCAGCCTGGTTAGCGGTCATCTTTGGTTAGCAATCCCGATGACGTTTGTCGTGATATTTATCGCAGGTTTAGCAGGTCTGTATGGCAATGTAGCCTCATCTATCAGCTTGGTTACTTCCATTATGTTTGTCATTGCCTTGGCTAGATTTGCGACATTTACCAATTTTCCGACTCTGATTCTACACTGTCTATTATGTCTAGCTGGGGGAACATGGACAACTTTACTCTCATTAGGCATTTGGGTGGTGCAACCTTATGACCCTGTAATGCAAACTGTAGCTAACTGTTATCTCTCATTGAGTAAATTTGTGGATTTAGCCAACGAGAGAGTATTAAATTCCCAGAATATTCAAGAGTGGACAGAACAATTTTTACAAGCTCAAGATACGGTAATTCAAAACTTAACATCTGCCCGTAGTGTTTGGACAGCCAGATGGACTGTGCAGAAAGGTGCCAACCAGCAAGGAAATAATTTATTAGTTTTAATTGAGGATGCCAATCAAATTGTCAATTCTGTTGTGGCACTGAATGAATTATTAGCGATCGCATCAGAACATCAATTATTTTCTCGGTTACAAACAGAGATTCAACAAGTTATAGAACAATTGGCAATTGCTCTACAAATGTTATCAAAAGCCATTGCTACAGGGAAACCCTCAGTGCATTTAGGAGATTTAGATCGCGCAGTTGAGGTATTACAACATCAATGGCAAGTTCTGCGTTCTCAGGTTATCAAAACAACAAACTTTCAAACAGATAACTATAACGATTTAGTTCAACTGCGGAAGATTACCAGCAGTTTGCTCAATCTGGCACAACAAATTCATACTGATGCAGAGATTATTACAGATTTAAGTCAAGGAAAACAGCGTCGTATTTCTCAAGCAGAAATTTCCCCCCTACCTCAGTCAAAGCCTGCGGCAATTATTGACACATTACGAAATAACTTCACTTTTGATTCCGTCAGCTTTCGCCATGCGCTGCGCCTAGCAATAATTACAACATTTGCAGAATTGATCGCCGCAATATTGCAACTACCTAGAGGTTACTGGATTACTTTAACAGCCTTAGTCGCCCTCAAACCCAACTTTGGCGGCACATCCGAGACCACAGTCCAAAGAGTCATCGGGACGATTTTGGGGGGAATTATGGGGATTGTACTGATTTTATTAGTTAAGAATCAAAGTGCGATCGCATTTTGTTTACTGCTGTTGGTGTTTATTGCTATGTCAGTGCGACCTTTAAGCTACAGCATATTTACTATATTACTCACTCCCGCTATTATCTTACTCCTCAACTTGATTAGTGCAGGTGGCTGGCAAGTGGGAGTATTGCGGATTGTTGATAGCCTATTTGGGGGTGTTTTAGCCTTGGTTGGTAGCTATGTGCTGTTCCCGCGTTGGGAACGACAGCAACTTCCCATACAACTAGAAAAAACTATTCGCGCCAATCTTGCCTACTTTCAGCAAGTTATTGCTAACTATCTTCATCCAGAACAAAATGTGTTTGCTGCTATCAATACTCTACGCCATCAAGCAGCCCTAGAGAATGCCAATGCGACAGCTGCGGCTCAACGATTATTCAGCGAACCTCGTCATGTTCAAGGCGAAATCGAACCTGTAATGACCTTGATATTTTACATTCGTTGCTTGTTCAGTTCGGTGACAACTCTTGCAGAACATCTGCGAGAATTTAGCGGCGACTACCAATTTACTGAACTCCAACAACTTACAGATAGCATTGTGCAAGTTTTGGAAAACTTAGCCGATGCGTTGCAACAGGGACAGCCACCCCAACCATTACCAGATATGGATAATTATCTCGAATTGATTCACAATCAAATTGACCAGTTACATACTGCTCGTTTATCAGAAATTGCTACACAATCTCAGATTTTAACTCCCACATTACAAGCAGTACGTGAACAAACTCCTCTATCTACAGAACTAGAGCGCATTATTAATGAAGTAACAGTGATTCACTGTGTAATTGCTCGTATGCAAGGTTAAATAATCATGGATCAATTTTATGTGCATAGGGGAGAAAGATTAAATTCTCTCCCCTAGTTACTCGGCGCAGTCGAAGTATGCACCTCTGCTAACCCGCGCTCTGAAAGATACCGAACAAACAATAGAATTACTGGAGAGCCGTTAAAGTTCTATTGCCAATTATGCCATCGGCTCTTAAGCCTTTAGATTTTTGAAATTTAATTACTGCTGCGCGTGTATTCTTATCAAAAATACCATTGACACTTGCGGTATAGAATCCTTGTTTCTTTAACAAAATCTGAGCATTTTTGACAGCATCTCCCTTGCTACCTACTGTCAGCACATTACTACGCTTGGCGACATTAGTAGATTTTTGTCTAATATTAGACTTTTGGGCAGTAGTAGTTTTTTTCGTAGTATTACTTTGTTGGAGATTTTGTGGTTTAACTTGTGTTGTAGTAGTTGGATTAGGAGTTTTTTTAGTGACAGAATATGCAGGTAAAGCAGTAGCTAGAGCTAGAGCCGGGACTAAAGCAATTACTTTCCAATTCATGGTGTTTTTCCTTCTTAATTATGAAGAATTTAACAATTTTGATTTGACGAGTCGATTTAATCAGAGCTTATGCCTGATTGAACTCTTATGCGTAAACTGGAATATCAATCCAGAGCTATAGCATCACACGTCTTATTGACAGATATATGGCAAAAATATGACAAAAATATGAACTATTTATTAAGGATTGTATTGCACAAAGCTTTACTATAGATTGCTGAGAATATATAGCGCTTCTCCGTTGGGTGAAATACAGAAATATTTTTAGGAGAAAACAAGCCTCATTCATGAATTAAATCAATTTCAGCATGAATGAGGCTTGTTACAAAGCTAATTATGTTAGCTTAACTCACATTTTAATGGTAGGAAAGTTCAAACAGAGAACCGCCATGAGAGGTAGGCAGAGAGTAGGCAATTTGATCTAGCTGAACTTTAGTTGCCTCTGCATCTAAGTTTTTGTAAAATGTTCCTCGATGCTCAGGAGTCAAGAGTAATTTAGCTGAGTTATAACCTGTCGAAAGAGAGGATATAAAAATTTCTACATAACCTCTAACCTCAAACTCTTCATTTTTTAATAATTCTGGTTTAAGAATGTTGGGCTGTAGAAGAAATAAACCTGTGTCACTAGCTGGAATAGTTCTAGTAAATCTGATTTTGTTAGGAGCAAAATCCGGTTCAATAGTAGCCAACATATTACTCTCATCTACATCAATAAAGCCGACAAGTTCCTGAATATTTACAGGAGGATTAGAGACTATCGTGAATATCAGAGAAACAGTTACATCAAAAGCATTAACATTACTAATAGTTAGAAAATAGCCTTGGATAACTGTACGACTAAGCTTGTCAACCTTAGCTTTTAAATCTAATGGCACTTTTACAGGAATATCTTCCTGTTTAGGAAATTGTCGTTTGACGAGAAGCTCAAAAGTAGAAACAAGCATAATTTTCACCTTAAATCTTTGATGTGCAATTATTGTTGAACTTTAGAAAACTTTTTCTAAGTCTAAAAATTACTTCAAAACTGTTTATTACTATTTCGGAAAATTAGCCTTATTTTTCGTCAAAAATCTGTATTTTCATAAATTATCTATTTGGGTAGCTACCGAGGTAGGTATGACCACGGTCATGCTAAACACTATTGCACCTAACTGAGAACCGCTATATCTAAAATTCTCTCGTAATTAGTAATATGGTTTGATGCTTCATTACCGAGATTTCATCAAACATGAGCATCAGCGATCGCAGTTGATTACCTTTCAGCTTCTGGCGGGAAACAACAATTCTGTTCTAGGAATATTTCAGTGTTAATACGTATTAATAAAATTAACAGTAATATAATTTACTCATAAACACCCTATTTATCGTTTGTCGTGATAGATTTAGCTACAGCAACCGCCAGCCAGATTTTTTCTGTATGCGGTTGTTGTTTTTGAGAATTTGCTAAAAAAATGTGATGATCAAATTAATCAAACTCAGTACTTAGTTGTGATTTTTATCGGTTAATATGGCGATCGCATATTCCCAAATCCCAAAATTGCCCGATATTCTGCATGGGTGTGTCTTAACTCTTAATTATGCTCAGTAGTGTTGATCGATTGTTATTTGTGCGCCGAGTCCCGATTTTTAAGGAATTGCGGGATGATTTTATTGTGCGACTGACTTCAGTGATGCACGAATTGTCATTTCCAGCAAATTACACAATTTTTAGACAGGGTGAAGAAGGGCGATCGCTTTACATTGTGGTATCAGGTAGAGTTAAAGTCCACATTGGCAATAAATTCTTGGCAGAAGTAGAACAGGGCAAATACTTTGGCGAAATGGCAGTATTTGATACACAGCCCCGTTCTGCTACCGCCACTACCATCGAACCTTGTGAATGTTTAGAACTAACACAAGAACAACTTTATGACGCAATTGAAGAAACTCCCGAAATTGCCGTAAATATCATTCGTGAGTTATCACGCCTCATTCGTAGATTGAATGAGAGTGTTGAAGTGACTAATTAATCACAAACTTCATTCCATAACTGAAGCGTCTCGCCAAGTGCTGTTATGCCATTAAACGTCTTGCGCCACAAGATGAACCAGAAACCTCAACCAGAATTTGGGGGATGACTGAGTCATCTGTGGCGCTGGTTAAAACAACTTTGACAGCGTATACTGGCGCGATTCACTTAACAATAGCTGTAGTCAGTTAGATTCGGTCAATGTTGATTTATACTCAGCACTCAGACTAATTTCTTCCCATGATCATCAAAGCTGTTGCTGTCATTCAACCGAAAGGACTTTCAACTCATTCCTAACCAACTCAGGAATTAGGGAAGGACGGTCAGCCACAGGAACTTCTGCTTCTTTGAATGCTGTTAATTTACTTTGGGCTGTACCAAAAGTAGGATCACGGCCAATAACTGCGGCTAAAGTGCCAGTTTGTTGCCAATTTTTGACTGGTGGTACTTGTCTACCTGCAATATAGGCAATTACTGGTTTATCGATCGCTTCCGTAATATATCGCGCTGCGGCTTCTTCGCTACCACCACCGGGTTGACCAACTAACACAATCGCTTCTGTATTTTCATCTTCATCCAGAATTTGCAGCCATTGCAAAAACGATGAACCGACGATTGCATCACTCCCAATGCTGACACTAATTGATTGTCCTAAACCAGCTTTGGTTAATTCCCTAGCGACTTCGTAGGTTAAAGTGCTGCTGCGGCTGACAATTCCCACAGGGCCGGGAGTATAAAATTCGCTGGGCTGAGTCCCTAAAAGAATTTTTCCGGGAACGATGATCCCCGGACTGTTTGGCCCCACTA
Source organism: Nostoc sp. HK-01 (assembly GCA_003990705.1). Lineage (GTDB taxonomy): Bacteria > Cyanobacteriota > Cyanobacteriia > Cyanobacteriales > Nostocaceae > Nostoc_B. The sequence goes on along the minus strand of AP018318.1, from coordinate 893,462 downwards.
TCAAGGTTTCACAAGCTTCGGCTTTGCGGAGTAATTGCACCATATCTAATGGTGGCATCCCCGCTGTGATAATGATAATTTGGCGGATGTTAGAGGCGATCGCTTCTAAAGCCGCATCTAATAATTGGTATGGGTGAACACAGATAATTGTTGTGTCAATTGTGCCGAACTGTGAAACAACTTCCTCAACTAAATCAAAAACTGGCAAATCGTATTGTGTTTGTCCACCAAAACCAGGATTAACACCAGCAACCAAATTTGTCCCATAAGCTTTCATTTGCAAAATATTAGTTGCTGAGATAAATTCACTGAAGCCTTGGATGATAACTTTACTCTCTGGCGTTAAGTTCATAAAAAGTCTGAAGTTGGAAATGGGAAATTTGATCAGTCCTAACGTTTAACCTTGACAGATTGATAAGTGGCTGGTTTAGCCAGACGAACAGCTTGCGCTACTGCTTCATCTAAATCTTCTACCAAGACAATTTCACCTTGATTTTCTAAAGTACCTAGTAAATCTTTAGCCACATTCAATTCCGAACCAGCCAAGCGCACAACTAAGCCAGGAAAAGATAAATCCCGACGACTGCGGCTGCTATGAGTACGTTCAGGGTCACTATGATCTTGAATAAATTTGGCAATTACTTGGGCGGTAGCTTCAGCTTGGGGAATACTACCGAGGAGGTTAATTAGAATAACTTGAATATTTTTGTCAGCAGCGAGGAGATTCAGACCTTTAGCTAGGCGATCGCCAAAACTTGTGGGTAAAGTATCAGTTAACAAACCATGTCGGAGATTCAGCGGATGACTGGGCTTACCTCCGAGACTCATGACTAAATCAAAGGTAGCCATAATCGAACCTGCACCATTCCCCAAAATCCCGATTTTGCCTTGGGTTTCAGCACTGTTCAAGTCTTTTAATCTGCTGTTATTGTTGTTGCTGCTGTGACGGTTGCTAATTTTTGTGGCTAATTCAGCCAGTTCTGGATGACGACCAATAGCCCGTTCGTTAATGCTGACTTTGCCATTTAAGGCCATCACCTCATCTGCTGCATTCACTGCTAAGGGATTAATTTCTACTAAATCTAAATCTTTTTGGATAAATAACTCATACATCTTTTCTACAACGTTGCTGACTGACTGCATCAGCGCACCTTGCAGACCCATTTTCAAAGCTAGTCGTCGCGCATAAAAAGGCGAAAATTCTTGTTCCACCACCACGTACTGTAATTTCTCTCCGGCTGATTCCCAGTCAATATCTGCTTCTTTACAACCTAAAAGTACTGGTCGGCAAACAGCGGTATCTAAAACTACTGCTAAATAAAATTCTTGTTTGCTATCATATCTAGTTTCTGCCAATAAAACTTCTGGTAATTGACCCCAAATTGGCAAATTAAAAATAGTTTGGGCTGCGGCGATCGCATCAATAGTTGTTTCGACAATTCTGACTCCACCAGCGTGAATCCTTTCGCCTGCGTATACTTGGGATTTGAGGACAATGGGATAATTAATTTTTAGGCGTTTGAGATCTGTCGGATGATCTATCCTTTGAGATGGCAAAACAGGAATGCCTATGTTCCCAAACCATTCTTTAACTTGATATTCTAATAAATCCATCGTTATGCACCTTGTTTTACCACTACTAAAAGTATTTTTGTGGTGCTGTTGTTGATTTTTTACAGCAGCATAATTGCAGAATTAAGTCTAGTTCATCTGTATACATTAATTTTTGATGGATCAATTCTATCGAATTCAGCAAATGCAGCAAATGAATTTCCAGCTTCAACCCATAGAACTAAAGTTATATATTATCCAATATTCTCAGTGAAATTGACAGCATATAACAAAATTAGCTGTTGTGTCAAAAACTCTAGCTTAGTATTTTTTCTCTAAGTTGAAAGATTTTTGTAACTAATACAACATTCAGACTTGACTTATCAACCGACTCAACTAATAGTGCGATCGCTATCGTCGATTTCTTATACTTGAGGCTGTTAACAAATAAGTTAAGAGTGTGTTAAACATTAAGCACACAGTGTTTCCTCGTGACCAAAAACTATGTTTAAAGGTAAAAATTTTATTATTCCCAATTTTTGATTTGTAATTACTTCTGAACTCAAAATAATTTATGAGTCTGGATTCAGAATTAGGCATGAATTCTGTACTGCTAATGTATCAATACATGATAAAAGACCGCATTAAGTTGCCAATTTAGTAGTCTAAATTTGGTAGCAGGTATAAATTCTCGACTCATTAATTCTCATGATTAAATTAATTCGGAATTAGTAAATTCGCGCAGGTAAAAAAGTCTCATCATAAAAATACGAATAATCACTGATATTAGATTTCGCCAGAACAGCCAAAATCTATGTTAGAAAGTTGGTTTATTTTATCTCTGGTTATGGTTGGTTAAATTGTGCATCTGGATTCAACAAACTCAAGTCATTCATTTATTTCGCTCAAAGATAAAAAAACAATTATAGATAATCAGCGGGAACGCTCTATGAAAGTAGCAGTCCAGCAAGAAGATTTACAGCTGTTAGCTAGAACCTTGCAAGAACAACTTCTGGCACAAGTTCCATCGGGTAAAGTCTTCCAAATTAGGTGTGCGGTTAACAAAGACGAGTTAATGATTCTGATTCAACATCCACCCGGCGTGAAGGTTGACATCGAACAAGTATTTGCGGTGCTTGAGGATGCACTCCAGTCCCTACCTACCTACAGGGAACAACGGATACAATGCTTTCTCAGAGTGACTAGTGAAAAACTTCCTTATGCCAAGCGGGGAATTACTGTTAAGCAAAGAGAAGAAGACTTAGGGATTTGGGAAACTGGGAATACACAAGACTTTTCTGATTCTGGCTCATTTCCAGCTAGTGGCTCATTTTCTGGAGCTAACAATATCAATATCAACTCTGCATTTATTGCAGAAACTTTAGAAGAGCCAGAAGCGGAAACACTTTATGATCCCCTAGAGGATGCACCAGATTTAAGCACAATGCGCCGCCGCAAACCTTTATTAGTATTCTCACCTGTGTTGCTGGGTGTAGGTTTACTGGTGATTGTTGTTTTCGGAGTTAGTGGTTATTTATTAACTCAGCCTTGTGTAATATCTGAGTGCAAAGAGTTAGAAACAGCGATGCAACTCAAAACAGAATCTCGCCAGCTAATGTATCGTGCGAAGTCAGAAAATGAATTAGTTAGAGTTAAACAACAACTAGAGGCGACTAGTGCGGCGTTGAACGTGATTCCTCAGTGGTCTCCCCGTCATCAACAAGCCGAGGAACTCAAAACTACCCTGTCCGAACAGTCAGACAAAATTAATCAAGTGGTAACAGCTTTGCAAACAGGTGCTGCGGCTGAACAAAAAACCCAAACAGCCACCAATAGTTTAGAGGAATTAGAAGCTAGACAACACCTCTGGCGGCAAGCGATCGTTCCATTAGAGACAGTTAATCCCAATAGCGAACTTTATAATTTCATTCAGCCTAAATTACTGAAGTATCGGATTAATTTGCAAACTGTTAATAAGCGGTTAGTTGCTCAAGAACAATGGCTGAAAAAACTAACAGCCGCCAAAGAGGTAGCTAGTGTAGCGATAAAGTGGCAAACTTCGGCTAAATCTTTAAGAGAATGGCAAAAGGTACAGTCTACTTGGCAAGTTGCGGTGAACGCTTTAAGTGTCATTCCTCAAACTAGTCCAGCTTATCCCCAAGCACAAAAGCTGTTAATAGAATATAAACCACAATTTGCCAGGGCGCGCGATCGCGCTACTCTAGAACAATTGGCCGCTAAAAGCTACTTACAAGCACTTAGCATTGCTAAACAAGCCAAAGACTACGAAAAACTCAACCAGTGGCAAGCCGCCGCCGCATACTGGCAACAAGCTTTACAAACCGCTAAAAATATCTCTCAAGATAGCTTGTACTACACCCAAGCACAAAGTCTAATTGCACCTTATTCTGAAGAACTCAAGCAAGCACAAGCCAAAGTCGAACTGATGAATACTTGGCAACAAACCCGTGTAGATTTAAATAAAACTTGTACTGCTGAAATTCGCATTTGCACTTTTACTTTAAATTACACCGGAATTATTGTCAGAACCACACCTGAATATGAACAAGCTATTCAAGGCGTGTTGTCACCGGCTAATCCTGAAAATCCAGACTCCACAACTAATACCAATAGTCACTGGCAAATTTTACAAGAAGCTCTCACAGTTATTAGTGAGAATGCTAATTTACCCATTGTCATCTACAATTCCCAAGGACAAGAAATTTATGTCCGCACATCGGGTGGTTGATTCATTTACTTTTGCCAACTAGGAAAATCAGCAAATAAACACGATTTTGTAAAGTCTGTTAATTTTTTACATACAGACTTTATAATAGCCATTGCTGCATAACTTCCTTGCGAAGTCGTGGTTTAATAAAAATGACAAAAACAAAGAACAGCAGGCTTCACTTTAGGTAGGTGGTTACCTTCTACATTCCTAAATATTTCTGCGAAAACTGAACACCTGTAACTTTTCTTACCACAGCAATTATAAGACAGCATAAAGCTATTACTCCGCAAGAATTTATCAATAATTGTGCTATCCAAAAATTTTGAAAGCCAAACTTGCTAGTTATTCTATTCATCAAATCGAGTACTGGTATATGAAATAAATAGATACCAAAAGAAAATTCACCAAGAATAATTAAAAATCTTGACCAATTCTCAATTGACTTTCGCACTCCCAGGAATATTAATATTAATAAAAATGACGACAAAAAGGATGATATCTTAATTTGTGAATCTGCAAAACTAGTTAGGTTGTAAACCTTCCAAAGGAAAAACGCTTCAAGTATAGCTAAAAATATAGAAGCTATATACAGTAAAATAATTTTTCTAATATTTCTATTTTTAATAGTTAGTTTACTTTGAGTGGCTAGAATGCCTAAATAGTAAAAACTAACCCATACAGTAAAAGGAAGCGCATACCAAGGAAACTGAACATCATAATTAAGATACAAGCGAGAAAAGTACAACCCAAGCAACGACAAAGGAGACAGTGATAACCATAAAAAGTTTTTCACTATGCTTTTTGTAGACGTAGCCATTAAAGGTATCAGCAAAATTAACTGAACAAGAACAATTATGAAGTAATAAGGGCCTAAAATCTGCCCTGTTATCACATCTATAAAAATTTTGCTCCAATTCCATTGATAATTATGCTTATAAAACAAAATTATTAAAATACACCATAATAAATAAGGAACCAGTATCCTGCTAAGTCTTTTTCTATAAAAATCTAAATAATCTGATAGTTTCGTAAACTCATAACTAGGTGTAAAATAACCAGAAATGAAAATAAACACGGGGACGGCAAAATTAACCAACTGCCTAAAAATCATAGATAAACCATAATTTAACTCAGTCTCATTATTAATACCAGACGCATGAATTGCAACAACTGCTGTAATTGCTAACCCGCGCAAAGCTTGAAATGATAAATCTTTATTCTTCATTTTTGTAAAAACTTTATATGCTGATTTTGAATGTATCAAAAAGTGGTGCAGCAGAGTCATTCATATTAAACTGAATAAGTGAGTGAGCTATTTTTATAGCGAAGGTGACGCTAGGAACCACAGCCTTTACCTCGCAATATAGATGCACAGCATTGGCTTTCAAAACCATTGATTTATCTGGGTGATGACAAGTATTAGTAAGAAATGCAGGGCTGAATTTGCTTACTTTTAGTCCATTGTAATTATCTGTTGACTTGGGGCGATCGCAATCACACTCCATAATATATGCTGGACTAGCTTTTTTCTGGACTCAAGCGGCTGTAATATTAGCAACAGAAGATTCTGGGAGTAAATTCCATGAAAGGCAGCCTAACAGTATGTATATTGAAGTACTTAGACTCACCACCAGGGTTTCGCTCCTTGAGCGCTAATCAGTTGTATTGCTTGCTGCTGTTATCTTCCACATCTTTACTGATTGCTTCCTCGTCTGTAGTTTCATTTGCAGCACCACCGAAAATTGCTCAAGCCGCGCCAAGTGCTGCAATTAGTCGTCCAACCCTGAAAGTTGGCTCTCAAGGGGAACGTGTCTCGGAGTTGCAAGCAGCACTCAAGCTTTTGGGCTTTTACTCAGGGACAGTGGATGGAGTTTATAACGAAAATACAGCAAATGCTGTGTCTCGCTTTAAGCAAGCAGTTGGCTTAAATCCTGATGGGGTGGCTGATGCTGCTACTTGGCAAAAACTGTTTCCCAAAGAACCAGCATCTACATCTAACACGGCTGCGTCTTTGTCTAGCACCACTGTTGCTAAACCAGAACCCAGACCTGCTAATCCCAAAACTCGCGCCACCCAAGTCCCAACCCTCGCACCAGAACCAAGACCAGTTAGCAGGAAAACTCCTACAACTCAACGCAAAACCCCCGCACGGCCATCATCAACTATTACCTTTCGTAAGGTTCCTGGTATTCAGTACACAGCCGAAGGATATCCCATTTTGCGTTTAGGGATGAGTGGTGAAGATGTACTGACGTTGCAAAAACAATTACAAAGGGTTGGTTTTTTGAGTGGCGGAATAGATGGTGATTTTGGCCGCACTACCGAAACAGCAGTTAAGGCATTGCAAAGGCGCTATGGTTTAGAAGAGGATGGTGTAGCTGGTGGCGCTACTTGGGATATTCTCTTGCGGCGATCGCCTGGGCAGCGATAGGCTAATACGTAGTTATACCAGTTCTCAGTAGAGATGGATGTATGGCATCTCTACTAAATTCATTTAATGGAAGTCATACCTGCTGTATATGAAACACTTTTTGTTAACTTGGTTAGCTACTGCGGTGGCTTTACTGATTACCTCTAGAATTGTGGATGGTTTTATTGTCAATAATTTTGTTGCAGCTTTGGTTGCGGTATTTATTATTGGATTAGTTAATGCTTTTGTCAGGCCAATTTTGCAGCTTTTGGCATTTCCCATTACTTTGTTGACTTTTGGTTTATTTACATTTGTCATTAATGCTTTATCTCTGTGGTTAGCCAGTGCTATCACTCCTGGTACTGGTTTTGAGATTAAAGGCTTTTTACCCGCTTTGCTTGGGTCTATTGTGCTATCAATTGTTTCGAGTGTGATTAATTATTTTCTCAGAGTCGTTGAATAGAAGAAAATATGATTAATCATGGCTGCATTGCTTCAGCCACCGCTACAGTGACTACCCCAGGTAGTGCTGATAAGCGGAAAATATTTTTAGGAACCAATAACTTAGCCCCCAGTTGGGCATTTTTAGCAGCAGCCAAAATCGCCGCCGCTTCTGCAACACTAGGTGTTCCTGTGGCTTTGGTGATGATTGCAGATGGGTTGGGAACTGCAACAGTAGCCAACTTTTCTGCGGAAAATGTTTGTAACAGCCAATTGCGGAGTTGACAGAGTTCTGCTAAAGCAATATCTGAGGCTTTTGTATCGATGGTAGCAATTCCGGCGATCGCACTTTCGTCGAGGAGATTTTTTTGAAATACTTCTTCAATAGCTATTGCAATCAACTGTGGCGAACTACTTCGTTGAAACCCAATCCCCACCCATAAATTTCGTCGGTAGTGAGAATCTTTTGTGTTGGATGTTGTAGTTAAGTTAGTCAGCAATCACCGATGATATTAGCTTTGTTAGGCAATACCCGAAAACTGATCGATAGAATACTGTTCCCAAAAAGTAAACACTATATATTGAACATGTCTAGCACAGTAGGAAGCACCAAGGGAGAGAATAGGCAAAAATAGTAGGTTATTTCCTAATATTTTGCTTCAATGTTAGCGTTGAAGCATAAATTTTCGCTTGTGCTTTACCTTGGTGTTTCAATTTCTTTCTTCTCTGTCGCAGTTGGCGCAAAATAGCTGCGATGGAGTTTTGCTTTTTCGGTAATTAATTACTGATTGAGATACAGTTTTTCTACTATTTAAGTAAATACCGCAAATTGGGAATTTTGTCAACACTGCAAAGAAGCATAAAAAAGCAGGAGCGATCGCAACTCAACACCACATCACGCTATCATCAAGTGTTGTGGCTTTTGCGTGTGTGAATCCTGGCATCTATCTATGACGGCTTCTGACTGTTATTACCCCCTCAAGGAATCTATCAACACCCTGCACCCCACAAAGACACGGGAGTAGTAGACCGCAGTAAGCTTAAAGTAAGTAGTGGAATAGTTAGAAGCACATGGAAGGCAAAAGATTCATTCATAAAATTAAATTACAAAACTTTCTCTCCTATGGAAGTGAGGGAGACGACATTGAACTGCAACCACTGAATGTCTTAATTGGGCCGAATACATCAGGTAAATCAAATTTAATTGAAGCTATTGGAATTTTAAGAGCAACACCTACAGACTTACCTGCTTCATTTCGTCAAGGTGGAGGAGTTAGTGAGTTCCTTTGGAAGGGTGATGAGGAGAGTTCAACAGCAGAATTGCAAGCTGTTATTGATTATCCTATAAAATTACAAAATCTGCGTTATAAATTAAATTTTACTGCGGTTGCTCAAAGGGTTGAAATAGTAGATGAAGTTGTAGATGATGAATATTCAACTCCTGGAGAAAATGAATCAAATTTTTATTATCGTTTTGATAATTATGGTGAACCAGCTTTTACTATTCGAGAAAAAGATAATTCAGGCATAGAAAGAAGATATGAAGAATTTTGGGCATTAGAATTATTGGTAGATCAATCAATATTATCTCAAGTACAAGAAGCACGTAGATATCCAGAAATAACATATCTTCGCAATCAATTTGCCAATATTGCTCTATATCGTGATTTTCCTGTGGGTTGTCATGGGAAATTAAGAGATGTCCAAAAAGTTGATTTGCCTGAACATCCTCTTTTAGAAGATGGTAGTAATTTAGGTTTAGTATTAAATAACTTAAAATATAAAATTGGTGGTAAAAAAATTATTGAAAAACTGAAAATTTTTTATAGTTCTGCTGAGGAAATAGACGTAAGAATATATGGCGGTACAGTACAAATATTTATTCGTGAAGAAGATTTGATTCAACCAATTCCTGCAAGTCGATTATCTGATGGGACACTCCGTTATTTATTTTTAATGGCGTTACTGCTTGACCCAACTCCACCACCACTTATTTGTTTGGAAGAACCAGAAATTGGGTTACATCCAGATATTTTACCAACTATCGCTGAAATGCTAGTTGAAGCATCTCAGAGAACACAATTGATTGTAACAACACATTCTGATGCTTTGGTTTCTGCTTTAAGCCAATATCCTGAAGCAATATTAGTTTGTGAACGCGATGAAAAAGGCTCTCATCTTCGCCGTATTGAACAAGATAAGCTGAAGAATTGGCTAGAAAAATATACTCTTGGAGACCTGTGGCGTATGGGTGAAATTGGGGGAAATAGATGGTAAAGGAGGTGCGAATTTATATAGAAGGTGGCGGTGATGGTAAAAATACAAAAGCGTTAATTAGACAGGGGTTTAGTCAATTTTTTAAACCATTAGTTGAACTAGCAAGAAGTAAAAAAGTCAAGTGGAATATTATTATTTGTGGCTCGCGTAATAGTGCTTTTGAGGATTTCAAAAATGCTTTAAACGACCATCCAGAAGCTTTTAATGTATTATTGGTTGATGCCGAGGCACCTGTAAAAGTAGAGTCACCTTGGCAGCATTTAAAGTTAAGGGATAATTGGGATAAACCATCAGGAGTTGATGACAGCCAGTGTCATTTGATGGTGCAAGCTGTTGAGGCTTGGTTTATTGCTGATATTGCAACTCTCAAAAAGTTCTATGGTCAAGATTTTAAGGAAAATTCTATTTCCAAAAATCCGAATGTAGAGACTATTGCCAAAGATAGTCTAGAACCAAGTTTAAAGACTGCTACTAGCAAAACGACTAAAGGAGAGTATCACAAAATTAACCATGCCTCAAAACTCTTGGAATTGCTGGATGTAGCGGCCGTTCGTCAAGCTTCACCATACTGTGATCGCCTATTCACCACCTTAAAAGATAAAATAGAAGCATAAAAAATTCTGGAGCGATCGCAACTCAACTCCACATCACGTTATCATCGAGTATTGTGGCTTTTGTGTGCATAACTTCCTGCATCTATCTATGACCGCTTCTGACTCTGACAACCAGTCAACGGAATCTCATCAACCCCCTGCGCCTCACGCGGATACGCGATTGGTAGACCGCAGTAAGCTGAGTAAAATGTATCAGCATTATGTGGAAGTTAAAGATCAGTATCCTCATGCGCTGTTGCTATATCGGGTGGGGGATTTCTTTGAAACTTTTTTCCAAGATGCGGTGACTGTTTCGCGGGAATTAGAATTAGTTCTCACTAGCAAGCATGGCGGTGAAGCAGGACGAGTCGCCATGACTGGTGTACCGCACCACGCTTGGGAACGCTATACTACCCAGTTGGTGGAAAAAGGTTATGCAGTTGTCATTTGTGACCAAGTAGAAGATGCTTCAGAAGCGGTGGGTTTGGTGCGCCGGGAAGTGACGCGCATCCTCACCCCTGGAACTTTGTTAGAAGAGGGAATGTTAAAGTCTAGCCGCAATAATTATTTGGCGGCGGTTGTCATTGCGGCTACCCATTGGGGTTTAGCTTATGCAGATATCTCCACTGGGGAATTTCTCACAACTCAAGGTAGCGATTTAGAACACTTGACGCAAGAATTAATGCGTTTGCAACCTTCCGAGGTGTTGGTTCCCACAAATGCGCCTGATTTGGGTGTGTTGCTGCGTCCTGGGGAAACTTCGCCCCATCTTCCCCAATGTTTACCACCATCATTTTGTTATAGTTTGCGATCGCAAGTACCTTTTTCTCAAGGGGAAGCTAGAAGTAAATTATTGCAGAAATTTAAGGTGCGATCGCTCGAAGGTTTGGGCTGTGACCATCTTCCTCTAGCAGTGCGGGCGGCTGGTGGTCTTTTAGAATATGTGGAAGATACCCAAAAGGAAAACACTGTTTCTCTGCAAAGACTCCGCACTTACACACTCACAGACTACCTAATTATTGACCATCAAACCCGCCGTAACTTAGAAATTACCCAAACCGTCCGCGATGGAACTTTTCACGGTTCGCTGTTGTGGGCGTTAGATAGAACTAGCACCGCAATGGGAAGTCGGGCTTTACGACGCTGGTTATTACAACCGTTACTCGATATTAAAGGCATCCGATCGCGGCAAGATACAATTCAAGAATTAAAAGAAAATACACCTCTACGCCAAGATTTGCGCTATTTATTACGGCAAATTTACGATTTAGAACGCCTTACAGGACGGGCGAGTTCTGGTACTGCGAATGCACGAGATTTAATCGCCTTAGCTGATTCTCTCTCCCGTTTACCAGAATTAGCCCGTGTAGTCGCTGATGCGGGTTCTCCCTTTTTGAAAGCTTTGCAAAAAGTCCCGCCTGTATTAGAAGAATTGGCACAGAAAATTCAAGCCCACCTTGTCGAAGCACCACCCATACATTTAAAAGAAGGCGGGTTAATTCGTCCTGGTGTGAATGTATTATTAGATGAAAGAAAGGCGACTGTCGAAGCAGACCACCAATGGATTGCCAATTTAGAAGTTGATGAAAGGGCGAAAACCGGAATCCCGACTTTGAAGGTAGGATTTAACGAAACCTTTGGTTACTACATTAGTATTTCCCGCACCAAAGCTGACCAAGTACCCGCTAACTATATCCGCAAGCAAACCCTGAAGAATGAGGAACGATATATCACCCCAGAACTAAAGGAACGAGAAGCGAGAATTCTCAGTGCGCGGGATGATTTATATAAGTTGGAGTATGAAATTTTTGTGGCGTTGCGCGAAGAAGTCGGCGAACAAGCCGAGGCTATTCGTCAACTTTCTCGCGCTGTTGCTGCGGCGGATGTGTTGTGTGGTTTAGCTGAGTTGGCGGTACAACAAGGTTATTTTCGTCCCGAAATGATATCAGGGCGAGAACTAGAAATTGTAGATGGTCGTCACCCAGTGGTAGAACAGTCCTTACCTGCGGGTTTCTTCGTCCCTAATTCCACTCAGTTAGGACAAGATTCATCAACAAAGGACAACCCCGATTTAATCATTCTTACGGGGCCAAACGCTAGTGGTAAAAGTTGTTACTTGCGTCAGGTAGGGTTAATTCAGTTAATGGCGCAAATTGGGAGTTTTGTCCCCGTGAAGTCGGCAAAGTTGGGAATATGCGATCGCATTTTTACCCGTGTCGGCGCTGTGGATGATTTGGCAACTGGTCAATCTACCTTTATGGTGGAGATGAATGAAACTGCCAATATTCTCAACCATGCTACATCTCGGTCGTTAGTATTATTAGACGAAATTGGGCGCGGGACAGCAACTTTTGATGGTCTATCCATTGCTTGGGCGGTAGCAGAATATTTAGCAATTGAGATTCGTTCGCGGACAATTTTTGCCACTCACTACCACGAACTAAATGAGTTGGCGGCAATGTTACCTAATGTGGCTAATTATCAAGTAACCGTCAAAGAATTACCAGACCAAATTATCTTTTTACACCAAGTTCAACCCGGTGGTGCTGATAAATCCTACGGTATTGAAGCGGGAAGATTAGCCGGTTTACCCGCCGTGGTGATTCAACGGGCGAAACAAGTCATGGGGCAAATTGAGAAACACAGTAAAATTGCGATCGGTTTGAAAAATTTGACGTAAGTTGTTGTCAATTGCCGAATGATATAGCGGTAGTCATATCATGTCCGTTCAAATGCCCGTCATTGCGAACGAAGTGAAGCAATCGCAGAGTCCAAGTGATTGCTTCACTTTGTTCCGCTCGCAATGACATATTAAGGGTAATTCGCAGGACATCATATCAGATATGTTAGGACAACTGGAAAGCTTGAATACCAGGAATAGTAAGACTTTTCTTACTGCCTCCTGCCTCCTGCTATAAATTAAAGAAGGGGCTTTTCTGCTAATTCCAATTTTTCCTTATACCCCTTGACACTCCAGTTCACTGGAGAAGTCAAGATAAAGTCAGTCTGGAAAACGACTTGATAATTGGAGTTTTCAAATGGAAAATGCCACCTTGAAATTGCGCGGTATGAGTTGCGCTTCCTGTGCCAGAAGTGTAGAAGATGCAATTCGTTCTGTCCCTGGTGTGAATGAATGTAGTGTGAACTTTGGGGCAGAACAAGCAACAGTTGATTATGACCCCAGAACCACAAATTTACAAGCCATCCAAAATGCTGTAGATGCCGCAGGTTATTCAGCCTACCCGCTGCAATCACAAAATCTAATGGCTGGCGAAGATGATGCAGAAATCAGACATCGCCAGAAAGAATCTCGTGATTTGCAACGCAAGTTAACTGTAGGGGGGATTATTGGCAGTTTACTAGTAATTGGTTCACTGCCAATGATGACAGGATTACACTTACCCTTGATTCCTACATGGCTGCATAACCCTTGGTTGCAATTAGTTCTGACTACTCCTGTGCAGTTTTGGTGCGGTAAAACTTTTTATGTCAATGCCTGGAAAGCTTTCAAGCGCCATGCTGCCACAATGGATACCTTAATAGCTTTGGGTACAAGTGCTGCATATTTCTATTCTTTATTTGCTACTTTATTTCCTGGCTTTTTCATTGCTCAGGGATTGATGCCAGATGTGTATTATGAAACTGCGGCGATTGTCATTACCTTAATTTTGTTAGGGCGATTATTTGAAAGCCGTGCCAAAGGACAAACCTCAGAAGCTATCCGTAAGCTAATTGGTTTGCAGGCGAAAACTGCTCGGTTGATTCGTCACGGAACAGAAGTAGATGTACCAATTGCGGAAGTCCAAATTGGCGATGTTGTGCTGGTTCGTCCTGGAGAAAAGATTCCTGTTGATGGCGAAGTGGTGGAGGGGACATCCACTGTTGATGAAGCGATGGTGACTGGTGAAAGTGTACCAGTGAAAAAGCAACTAGGAGATGAAGTTATTGGCGCAACTATCAACAAAACTGGAAGTTTCCGATTTCGGGCGACAAGAGTTGGTGCGGATACTGTATTGGCACAGATTGTGCAACTAGTACAGCAAGCTCAAGGCTCAAAAGCTCCTATTCAAAGACTAGCAGACCAAATTACTGGTTGGTTTGTACCTGGGGTAATTGCGATCGCTATTCTTACCTTTGTCGTATGGTACAACATCACGGGCAACCTCACCCTAGCCTTAATTACCACAGTCGGGGTGTTAATTATCGCTTGTCCTTGTGCTTTGGGTTTAGCTACACCAACTTCTGTGATGGTAGGTACAGGTAAAGGTGCAGAAAATGGCATTTTAATTAAAGGTGCAGAAAGTTTAGAATTGGCACACCAAATTCAAATCATTGTCTTAGACAAAACCGGCACAATTACTCAAGGTAAACCCACAGTGACAGATTTTGTCACAGTTAACGGTACAGCTAACAGTAACGAAATTCAGCTAATACAACTAGCAGCATCCTTAGAACGCAATTCTGAACATCCGTTAGCAGAAGCCGTTGTGCGATATGCCCAATCTCAAGAAGTAACCTTAGCAGATGTCAGAGATTTTGCAGCCGTAGCAGGTAGCGGCGTACAAGGTATTGTTTCTCATCATCTGGTGCAAATTGGTACACAACGCTGGATGGAAGAATTAGATATTCATACCCAAGTCTTGCAACAAGACAAAGAACGCTTAGAATACCTGGGTAAAACCGCAGTTTGGTTAGCAGTTGACGGCGAAATCCAAGGGTTAATCGGGATTGCTGATGCAATTAAACCCACTTCACCCCAGGCTGTGAAAGCATTACAAAAACTTGGTTTAGAAGTTGTTATGCTTACAGGCGACAACCAACGCACCGCCGAAAGTATTGCCCGTGAAGTTGGTATCAAGCAGGTTTTGGCAGAAGTCCGTCCTGATCAAAAAGCAGAGGTGATTAAGTCACTGCAAGCAGAGAAGCAGGGGAGCAGAAGAAAAACTCAGCACTCAATTGTCGCAATGGTTGGTGATGGGATTAATGATGCACCAGCTTTAGCGCAAGCTGATGTCGGAATCGCCATCGGTACGGGTACAGATGTGGCGATCGCAGCTAGTGACATCACCTTAATCTCTGGTGACTTGCAAGGTATAGTCACAGCCATTCAACTTAGCCGCGCCACAATGCGTAACATTCGCCAAAACCTATTCTTCGCCTTTATTTACAACGTTGCTGGTATTCCCATCGCCGCCGGAATTCTGTTCCCTGTATTTGGTTGGTTGCTGAACCCGATTATTGCAGGTGCAGCAATGGCTTTTAGTTCAGTTTCTGTAGTCACTAATGCGCTACGTTTGCGTAACTTTCAAGCTAAAACATTCTAATTAAGGAAATAACAATGTGCCGTAAAGCAGGATTTGGATTGCTGCTGGGAGTTGTATTGGCAATTGCAGATGTTCAAGCGATCGCGCGATCGCCCAGCATCATCAAGACAGCGGCGATCGTACAAACCTCTCATGCTCCACCCTCATCTACAACATTCCACACAAATCAATTCCAACGGATCAATCAGCCCTTAGAAAACAAAGTAGCCGTCACTCTGGGCGGATTAAGTTTAATCGGTTTACAACTTTGGTGGTTCTTACTAAGTAAACCCAAATCCTAGCAAGCAGTTCTAACCCAGTAGCCGTTAAATTATTTACTCACCGAAAAGTTCACTATACTGATCTACTAGCCATAGATCTAAACCAGTGTATCAGCGGCTACACATAAAAACTTGAATTCTTCAACTACTATTTGGATGAAAACAAGTATTACTTAATATATATTTTTTTATAGGTATTATTTATTGCATCGGTTATCTGCTATATACTTGCTTCATTTGCATCTTTTCTTAGTAAAAAAACTCTATGGTTATTGAGTTTTTTTATATTTACTTTACAAATATTTGGTAATTACCATTAATTGCAATAATTAGTATGTCATAAATTCATAACATTTCAGTATTTAAACTTAAGAGGGGCATATTTTTTTAACATACGTATTTACTTGTTAAAAGGTAAATTTTTGATAAAAACGTCTACATAATTACTAAATTAGTCAAATAAATTTAGTAATTACTTATAAAAGTAAAGTATTTTATTTTACTTTGTATAAATAAGCTTTAGTATAACCTTGTAATTACACAAAATTACAGTTATCTTTTTGACAAAATAATTAAATAATAATAAAAGAAGTTGGGTAATAAAACTGAGATTTTACTTAAACAGAGTCTCAAGTGAAGTTAAGCATAGTGTCATAAATCACAAGAAAAAATTTTACACCGTATGAAACGCAGTGTAAAGGTCAAGAGTGCTGTTCATTCAGATTTCGACAATACTGTAGCGTAACATAATTAATTTGTGAGAATTTTTGTGTTGACTCTTCCTGATATTTAGTTATTTCTCACAAATGACTTGTAGCTGCTATGGGACATACATAATCAGCGAAAAATCAGACTCTGCATCAAACTTTTGATAAATTTATGCAGATATCAAGAATATGTCTTCAAAATTAGGGGTAATTTTGCAGCTATGCTTTGTGTCTAAAATGCAGAAAAGACATTAGTAAGAATTCAAATAGTGGATTTTTACCTGCATAAATTAATAGCTGTAAATATTGCTATCTAAGTGGCTAATTGCAAATTAGCCACTAACGACTATGCCATTTATTTAAAAACTTGAAACACTTCAGAGGACTTATGGAAAAGTTAATTTTTCCCGATTTATACTGCCCATTTCCATCTCAAGTTAATCAGTATGTAGATGTTTTAGAAGATTATGCTTTTGAATGGGTGCTGCGTTTTAATCTTTTGTCTAATGAATCAACTTATCAACATTTTTTGAAGACTAATTTCTTTTGGCTTACAGCAAATACCTACCCTCATTACCAACTAGAAGAACTAAAGATTGGAAATGATTGGTTGAGTTGGTTATTTATTTGGGATGACCATTGCGATTTATCAGATTTAAGAAAGCAACCTCAAGTACTAAAAGTTGTTCACAAAAGATTTCTGGAAATATTCACAGGATCAGAAGAAGCAACTAGCAAAGATATCCCACTTACTCATGCCTTAAGTGATTTACGAAAGCGCATGATTAAAATGTGGGGTGCAAGGTACTTTCATCTTTTAATACCTTGTCTTGAAGACTATTTTAACGGATGTGTCTTACAAGCAGATAATCACTCGCGAAAGACAATACCCGATTTGGAGACTTATATCAAGACACGCAGGCTAAGTTTAGCGGGAGATCTTGTACTTGCCTGGATTGAATATTTCAATTGCTTGAGAATTCCCAATATTTTACGAAAGCACCAAATTATAGAAAGAATCAATGAAATGACAATTAACATTCTTGCTTGGTGTAATGATATATTTTCCTTTCCCAAAGAGTTAGCTAGTAATGATGTTCATAATCTAGTATTAGTATTACATTATCAACAGCAACTTTCTCTAGAACAGTCTATTGATTATGCTGTGGACATGCACAATCGAGAATTACAAGCATTACTAGAATTAGAAAAATCACTTCCTTCTTTCGGAGAAGAATTAGATACTGAAATTGCAAAATACTTATCAGGAATACATGATTGGATTCGTGGTAACTTCGACTGGTGTACTAAAACTGCTCGCTATAATTCTGTAGAAAATCTAGATTTAGTTAAATGTTAAGGTAATTAACAAACTTCAAATCAGACAATACTGCCTGATGCTCCTGAATAAGGGTTATACTATTTCATCTGATTTTTTCTATGGATTAATACCTCAATCATGTTGAATCAGAGAGATTGTGATATATCGGAACAGAAATCTTGCTTTTTCTATGTGAATTGATATTACTCCATAACAGAGCTTAGAACATCAACACAATTTCAATCGGAGAAATTATATGCAACTACCTAATCCTCTGAAAACCCCCTCGTTTATTCAGAAGCTCGAATGGGTTGTTGATCCTATGGGATACATGGAAAGAGCAGCCCAGCAATATCCTGATATTTTCACGGCTGAGATAGTTGGTTTTGGTGATACCTTGGTATTTGTAAATCATCCTCAAGCCATCCAGGAAATTTTAACCAATGAGAGAAAGAAGTTTGTTGCCGTTGGTGAGCTAAACAAAGTTTTGCAACCATTATTAGGAGACCATTCAATCATCATGTTAGGGGGTAATCCCCACAAAAAGCGACGACAACTCCTAATGCCAAACTTTCACGGCGATCGGATGCGAGCCTACGGTCAGCTATTTTCTCATCTTACGGAAACAGTTTTTAGTAAGTTACCAATAGACCAGCCTTTCCTAGCTCGTACTGCTATGCAGGAAATTTCTCTGCAAGTCATCTTACAGATTGTCTTTGGCATATATGAAGGAGAACGTTGTGAACAACTCAAGCATTTATTAATATCGATGTTGGATTTTTTTCGCTCTCCACTAACTTCTGGATTCCTTTTGTTCTCATTTCTGCAACAAGATTTAGGAGCTTGGAGTCCTTGGGGAAAGTTTTTGCGTCAACGGCAGCAGGTAGATGAATTGCTCTACGCCGAAATTGCTGAACGCCGAACTCAACAATATCCAGACCGCATCGATATCCTCTCTTTGCTGATATCAGCGCAGGACGAAGCTGGACAATCTATGACTAATCAAGAGTTGTGCGATGAATTAAAAGCTTTGATGTTTGGTGGATATGAAACTACGGCAACAGCAATGGCTTGGGCATTGTATTGGATTCACCATAAGCCTCAAGTTCGGGAAAAACTGCTTCAAGAATTGGATACTCTTGGTGATTCACCTGACCCTATGAGTATTTTCCGACTACCTTATCTCACTGCTGTTTGTAATGAAACCTTGCGAATTCACCCCATTTTGATGTTAACGTTGCCTGCTGTAGTGCAAGAATCAGTTGAATTACTAGGTCATTCGTTAGAGCCAGGTACGATAGTGAATGGCAGCATATATTTGATTCATCAACGTGAGGATTTATATGCCCAGCCCAATGAATTTCGCCCAGAACGCTTTTTAGAGCGCCAATTTTCTCCCTATGAATTTCTTCCCTTTGGTGGTCTCCGTCGCTGTATTGGTGAGGCTTTAGCCATGTTTGAAATTAAGCTTGTTTTGGCAAAAATTCTGTCTAGCTATGAACTTGTATTAGCGGATAGTCAACCAGAACGACCTCAACGTCGAGGAGTTACCCTTGCACCAGGCAATGGAGTCAAGATGGTAATTAAAGGGCGGCGTATGCGCCAAAGGTCTCAAGTACCTACAGCAACTGCACCAGCCCATTAATGCAGCGTCTCACGGCTTGATTGGTATTTCAATCACAAACTCAGTTCCTTTTCCGGGAGTAGAATCACAGGTTAACTGACCCTTATGTTTATCTACAATTACCTGATAACTAATAGATAATCCCAACCCTGTACCACTACCTACTGGTTTAGTCGTAAAAAATGGATCAAAGATTTTTTTCTTGACTATTTCTGTCATCCCAGAACCATTATCAGCAATGCTAATCCGCAAGGTATTTGAGTTTATCAAGGTAGTACAAATGCGAATCTGAGGTTTAGTTAACAGTTCATTTTGACTATTAATCATTGACTCATCTAACGCATCGATCGCATTACTCAAAATATTCATAAATACCTGATTTAGTTGACCGGCATAACAACTAATATTGGGTATTTTTGCATATTCTTTGATAACTTCGATTTCCGGGGAATCACTCTTTTCTTTAAGTCGATGCTGCAAAATCATTAACGTGTTGTCAATACCTTCATGAATATCAACAGCCTTCATTTCCGATTCATCCAAGCGGGAGAAGTTACGTAAACCTAAAACTATATTACGAATTCGGGAACTGCCAACCTTCATAGAATCAAGAATTTTCGGCAAATCTTTAGCCAAGAAATCTACATCTATTTCTGCTGATTTTGCTTTGACTAAATCTGAAGAATGAGAGCATTCTTGCTGATAAATAGCTAATAAATCTAGTAAATCTTGGACATATTCACTAGTATGATTAATATTGCCATGAATAAAGTTGATGGGATTATTAATTTCATGAGCAATACCCGCCACCATTTGACCCAACGAAGACATTTTTTCACTTTGAATTAGTTGGGTTTGTGTGTGTTGCAATTCTTGGAGAGCTTCTTGTAGATGTTGATTTTTGTGATGTAGTTCTTGTGTTCTTGCTTCTACTTTTTCTTCTAAGCTATGGTTGTATTCTTCCAGATTTTGATTTGCTTGTGCTAAATTTTTATAGAGAATCGCGTTCTCTAAGGAAATTGCAGCTTGGGTAGTAAGCAGTTTCAAAACTTCAACGCGATCGCGTGTGAATGCTCCTGTAGTAAGATTATTTTCGAGGTAAAGAATCCCCAATAATTTACCTTGATTAATAATTGGGATGCACAAAAGGCTCTTTGGCGGCTCACGCATAATATAGCGATCGCCAGTTAAAAAATCAACAGTCTTAGCATCATCAACCACAAACACTTCTTTAGTGCGGTTAACATATTTCATCAAAGTAATCGGAACATCGTTGCTAGACTCAACATCAATTGATGGGAACTGTGTAGAGATCGATGAAAAATTGGCACTAGCACTAATAGCTATTACCTTTAATTCCAAATTATCATCCTCAATCAAAATTAAAGCAGATTTAGACGCTCCAGCATTTTCCATCACAAGTTGCATTAATTTAGAAAGTAGTTGCTCCATCTCAATTTCTCCAGAGAGTGCTTGAGAAGCTTTAATCACAGAGGCTAAATCTAGTGATTCAGAAATACTTGTTTTAGAACCGACTAATGTTTGATAACTACTTTGATGTGATATAGATTGATAAGTAGAGATAGTGATTTTGTCAGATAATTGTAGGCTCAGTTTCTCTTGCTGAAGTATTGGCATGAGTAATTGTGGATAGCGTTTTGCCAAATCATCTACTTTGGCTTTTGCGCCCCAACGCACATAACAATAATAAGCATCAGTGAGATAGGTTTGAGCAATTTTCTCTTTACCCCATTCCAGATAGAATCTAGCTGCTAATTCATTAGCGAGAGCTTCTTCATTAATGTACTCATTTTCTTTAGCCAAAGTAATGGCGCGATCGTAAGATTCTATTGCTTCGAGATATTGACCTGTAACTCGATATCGTTCAGCCTCTACTAAATAAAATTTATGCAGATAATTCATCGGAGCATGATGCGCCCATTTATCCATCTTTTCCTGATTAACTTGGACTCTATCAAGAATGACTTTTTTCTCAGAATCATCCGCATCAGTATATACAGCAAGCTGTGCTAGAGAATCATAAAAATGGAAAAAAGGAATAGCCTGTTGTCCTATGCCCCCATCTAAATACTTTTCTGCTAAAATGCAATTTTCAACTGCTTGAGAGTAATCTTGAAATAAGTAAGACAGATATAGTTTACTCAAATATAAAGATAAAAGTCCGATTCTATCGTTAGCTGCTAGGTGAATCGGAAACATTTCTTCTTCATTGTAGGCTTCACCGATTAAATAACAGGGATTTTTCTCAAATCCCAACAAGTTTAATACAGTTTGTTGATAGATACTATTCCAGTTAAATGTTCTTTGTTGGTTAATTTGGATGATAGCGTTACCATAATTTGCTATTTCTCTCTCTAGACCTATCAGTTCTCTACCGATAAAATATGAAGAGTAAGAATAGTTGTAAAGAGAATAGGCAGCATATTCTAAATCTCCAGTTTCAAGTCCAGTAGAGTAACCTTCTAATAGAGAATGTAATCCTTTCTTTGGATGTTCTTTCCAATGTCTGATTACTCCATGAAAGGTACTCATTGTTTTAGCTTTGATTTCTTTAGAATTAAACCTCTCTAATAGATTTGCAGCTAGTTTGCCAAATTCAAAGCCAGATTCAATATCTCCTAATAATCCGCAGAGTATTACAGCATAAGTAACGTATGCGTAGGCAGATGAAGGTGCATTGGCATATTTCAATGACAAGTTAATTTGCTTGAGGACAATTAACAGAAATAGCACAGGAGCAACGGCATAGGCTACAGGAATGGTGGTTGATAATATACCCATAGCTGCAAGAGGATAGGCTTCTGTCATTTCTGGTAGATCAATTAAATCCTTGATTTTTCTATCAGCCAGATTTGATGTAATTTCTGCCATAGCTAATTGCATATCAGATTGGCTAGGATGTTCAGGAAATTCCACACCTAACTGCTTCAAAACAGTAAGTGCAGTATTAACAGCTTCTAATGCTTTATTTTTTGCGCCGCAAGCTTGAATTTTTACTTCATAAACTTTCACTTTTTCTAGTAATGTTTTAGCCTGTGCTAACACGACATCAACTAATTGCTCCATCTGCTCAAATTCACCAGCTAGGTATGCTGCTTCCGCTGCTGTTTCGTACAAAGCTAAAGAAAGTTCATATTGTGTTTCCCAACTATCAGATGATAGGAGTTCAATCCCCGTTGTTAAATACTTAATTCCGGCTGTATAAGCTGTTGCGCCTAAAGCTTTACGTCCAGCCATCAAATTCATTTGGGCTATTTCATCACGCCTTGTCTGCTCAGTGATCAATTCTAATGCGATATTGAATTGATTTACTATCTGAAAAATCTTTTCTTCGCGTTCTGTAACTGTAATACTATTGAATAGTAATAAGCCAATTTTTAAATGCGTTTGCTGCCTTTGGGTTTCGGAAATTAAAGAATAAGCAGCTTGTTGTACTCTGTCATGGATAAATTTATATTTAGGAACTGGAAAACTATTGTTTAAGAAATCTGGAGAATTTGAATTCGGAACAATTTCTGCTGAACTAGGCTCATTTTGGAATAACTTATAAATATCAGTTTGAGGTAAAATTATTCCTTCATGTAAGGCTATCCATAATTCTGATGCTGTATCTACTACAGATTTTTCGTTGACGATCGCCAGAGTTTTTAAGTCAAATTCATGTCCAATACAAGCAGCCATTTTTAAGACATTTTGCGTCACTATTGGCAACTTTCCTATTTGCCGTGCCATAAAATCAACAACATCATCTGTCAGTACTAATGCCTGTATTGCAGCAAAATCATACTGCCAATAACCTACATCAAAATTAAATTTAATGATGCCATCTTGATGTAAAGATTTCAAGAATTGAGTTGCAAAAAATGGATTACCTTTGGTTTTAGCAAACACCATTTGTCCCAAAGGAGTTGCTATCTCTTGATGGCAACCAAGAGTATCAGTAATCAAGGAATTTAAATTACCTTGATTTAAAGGTGCTAGGTTAATCTGATTAATCCTTGTCCCAGCTTTTTCAATTTGCTGTAATGTTAGGCAAAGTGGGTGGGCTGGGTAAACTTCGTTATCACGATATGCACCAATTAGTAAAAAGTTTCCTTCAGTTTGAGTAACTTTTGGCTCTTCATCAAATTCCCAAACTACCCCATCAAATATAGGGTTCCACAAGTTATTTGTAGGTTCAGGAGTAACTAAAACAGAAGTTTGATTATTAGCATTATTTTGGCTCATCAATAGTTGTATAAACTGCAAAGAGGCTGAGTCTGCCCATTGCAAGTCATCTAGAAAAATCACTAAAGGATAATCTTTAGTACTAAATACCTGAATAAACCTTTGAAATAATAGATTAAATCGATTTTGAGCAGCAGTTCCAGAAAGTTCTGCAATTGCCGGTTGTTTACCAATAATCTGTTCTAGACCAGGAATTACATCGATAATTACCTGTGCTTGTTCACCCAATGCTAAGAGAATTTTGTCTTTCCATTGTTGAATTTGAGCATCAGTTTCTACCAGAATTTGCCCTATCAAGTCTTGAAAAGCTTGTACTAATGCTGATAAAGGAATGTCTCTTTGGAATTGGTCAAATTTACCTTTGATGAAATAACTGCGCTGTCTGGAAATCGGTTTATGTACTTCGTTGACTACGGCGGTTTTACCAATCCCAGAAAACCCAGCGACTAGGATCATTTCTGTCGTACCTCTGGCTACGCGCTCAAAGGCTGTAAGTAAGGTAGCAACTTCTTTTTCACGACCATAGAGTTTTTCTGGGATGAGAAAACGGTCGGAAACATCTTTAGTGGCTAACTCAAAGCTGTTAATATTACCGATTTCTAGCCATTGCTGATAGCAAGCTTCTAAGTCATACTTAAGTCCGTAAGCACTTTGATAGCGGTCTTCGGCATTTTTAGCCATTAACTTGCTAACAATTGCAGACAAAATTGGCGGGTGATGAGGATTAATTTGCTGTACGGTTGGTGGTTGTTTAGCAATGTGAGAGTGAACCAACTCCATCGGTTCAGTGTTGGCGAAGGGTAATTGTCCGGTTAAGAGTTCAAAAAATGTGACTCCTAAAGAATAAAAATCGCTGCGGTAATCAATACCACGGTTCATTCTACCTGTTTGTTCAGGAGAGATGTAAGCTAGTGTTCCTTCTAAGACGTTGGGATTTGTCAGGTATTGAATTTCTCTTGGTAGGAGAGTAGCAATACTGAAGTCGATAATTTTAATTTCTAAAGTAATAGGGTTAATCAGGACATTCGCAGGTTTGATATCTTTATGGATAATGCGACTGCGATGTAGACCTTCTAAAATAGATGCGATCGCTATAGCAATAGGGAAAAATTCTTGTAGTGTAATCCCAAACTCTTGTGTTGCTTTATTTTGCCGTCCCCAATCTTTGAGCGATATCCCGCCAAAGTCCTCCATGATTAAAGCATAGCCATTGCGATAATTTTCTAAACACAGAGGTTGAACTATGCCTGGTAAATTGAGGTTTTTGGTGATTGTATACTGATTACGGAATTGAGCAATTTCACTGAAAGTAGGATACTCATTTCGTATAAGTTTAATTACTATTGGTTGTTTATCTTGTTCTTTAATACCTCGATAAACTAAAGTTTTGCTACCACAATAAATTTGTTCTACAATTCGATACCCAGGCAAGGAGAACACTTTTTCAGATAATACTAACATTGCAGTGATATTCAAAAAAATTTAACTGCCCTTAGTATTCCCGGTAATTTACCTCCTTTAACATCGAAGTATTGTTTTTAATAAATTTGCTGATTTTCTAGGATTTCAACGGTTATACGGTTTTATAGAACTATCAGTCAGAAGATATTGTTAAATACTAAGTTTTATTATTCTCACTCTAAATCTCCCTTAAATAAGGGGATTTTGAGTAGGCTATTCCCTCTTTATAAGGACAGGACGGAGCTACAAGTATTCGTATATGAATAATGGATTTCAAAACATTTTCTAAGTTTTGTAGAGCGTTAAATTAACGCTCTACAGCAGTTTATAACTTTACCAAAGTGAGAATGATGCCAATCAGCGAACCTAAAAGTAGCACTGTCCCACTAATAGTAGTAATGGCAAAGCCAATCATGCGCTTTTCTGCGGCCTGATAATATCCCCAAGCATAGATAATTCTACCTACTAGCCAGATAGCACCGATAATTGCCCCCCAAAATGGGTTGATATAAAAAGAGAACAACCATAAACCTGGTAAGAATAAAATAGTTTGTTCTAGGGTGTTTTGTTGGACGCGCAGTACACGTTCAAAGTTGGGGTCTCCCGTCATTTGGGGAGGCATTACTTTGTATTTTGCTCTAGCTCGACCAACATTAATTGTGATCACTGAATACAGCAGTAGTGTTAAGGCCGTGATGAGACTAGTTCAAGGTGACATATCCAAATCCTCATTTATCAACAAAGTATAATTCTTTCGTCTCATCTATGGGCGTTCACAGAGTTTTTTCTTTGGATCAGCACCTAGAAAATCAATATATTTACATAAAAAATAAGCGATCGCTTCAGTAATTAGGATAGTATTAAGATTTCCGCAATTTTCTCTAAATATGTTGTAATTTTTAAGGCTTAATTTATTATCACAATCTCAACTGTATGATTAATCAAGTTACGGAAAATCTGAAGCAAACTTCTCATGGTTTGCTCATGATGAGTGAATCAGAATATCCCTTTGACGTTGTTTTCTGGACAGGTCAAGCTCAAGAGCCTTTGACTAATGAAAAACTTCTCCAGTTAACAAGTCATCCGCGAGAAACCCCAATGGAAATAGTAGACTTAGATTATTTTTTTCGTAATTGTGCTGAAGACAAAGAATGGCATGATGAAATTCAAAAACAAGATGTACAAAAATTTCAAGCTATGCTTAAAACACTCAAGGATAATCTCACAGATATCCAAGTTTATCGTTTAGGAATGATAAATATTGATGTCTATATTATTGGTAAAACGGCATCTGGTGATTTAGCAGGAATTTCTACAAAAGTTGTAGAAACCTAATTTTATTTGCCTGTCTGCACAGACAGGCTTGAAGCTTGATACCAAGTTGCCAAAGTTAGTTTTGTTGAAAATTAAAAACCAATAATTCAAACTAAGACAACTTGGTATAAACTCAATTAACTATTTTGACTAGGACTTACACACTCGCCACGCAAATAAAGGCTTTGAGATTGCTTCCCTACGGTCGCAATGACGAAAATATGTTCGTTTTGCGTAAGTCCTGTTTATAAATTATCAACTCTAGCCTCAATTACATTTTGCACAGAGCTAGGAACGTTAGAAAGAAAGTTGTAGGTAGTTCCTGTGGCACTAGTAAGTCTTGATTCTAAAGTATCAACACTAATTCTATAACTTCTCCAATCTGCATTTCTCACACCCTGTGTATTGGGTATATCTACCGCAATAACTCTTGTATTGGTAGTTACGCTACTAGCTCCAGAATTTGGTTTATCTAAAACCACAATCACTTTGTAAGTTCTGGCTGGGACAGTAATTGTACCACCAGTAGGTGTTGTAATTGTGTTTCTCGCACCATTTGACCCTGTACCACCAGTACCATAAGAACCAGCAATTATATAGAGTTCTTTGGTTGAGGTGACTAAACTTCGAGTATAGTTTTCCAAATTTGCCCATACACCTTGATTATTATCAGGAGCTTGGGGAATGATATTTGTCATCAAGAAGGTAGCAGAATTGTTAGCAATTGTGTTGGTTCTATCGGCGGAAGGAGTCATGTGTCCTCTGTCAAAGCCGCTACCTGTGTAATCTGTACCTTGGACTCGATAGCAGCCCGAAGGTAAGGTAGTATCTGCACGAAAATCATCTTGGCGAGGCGCACTTCCTAACCATGATGAGTTTAATTGCCAACTTACCCAATTTGGTGTTCCTCGGAAACAGTTATGTGAAGTAGCATACTGAAATTTGCTTAATAATAAATTATTGAGACTACTACCTGCATTAGTGGGATTTCCCATTGCTAAATGATTTACATTGCTTTGAGCAGTTAGGGGCTTTTGGACAGAATTAAATATGGCAAAAGCTGCTGCTGGTAAAGCAATAGGTAGAATAAACTTGAAAAATTTAGACTTCTGCATTTGTTGTTATTTGTATAAACAGAGCAAAGTTTTCTCTGTATTGATTACAGAAAATAAGCAAAACTTAGCGATTGAAATATAAATCCGGTTTAATAAGAGGAGGTAAAAACCATGTAAACCGGACATTAATTTTTAGTAATGATTAGTGCTAAATATTAGTACAATTTCTTAATAGTGATTTACGCATAAGTACTGTACGAAAAAATAATTAACTGTAAATAAATACAGTTAAAACAGATAAATATATCCTTTCTCTGGAGAAAAATTTTCTAGCTGGTAATTCTTAGGTTGGGTGAAATGAAGAGAAACCCAACTTTAAGTTCTACCTACAAGGCTGGCAACTA
This sequence comes from Nostoc sp. HK-01, assembly GCA_003990705.1. GTDB lineage: Bacteria > Cyanobacteriota > Cyanobacteriia > Cyanobacteriales > Nostocaceae > Nostoc_B. The sequence continues at coordinate 865,741 of AP018318.1, read as the reverse complement.
CGGTAGCTAACTCAGCAGGTTGTATTGGTTTAGGTAAATGTAGTTGAAAACCTTCTTGAATCGCACGCATTCGGTCTTCGGCTCTAGCGTAGGCGGTTAAAGCGGCTGCGGGAATTTTACCGCCTTGTTCTGGCGGTTGCGATCGCAATTGGCGAATCAATGAATAACCATCTTCCCCAGGCATACCGATGTCACTAACTAACACATCAGGTTTCCACTGAGAAATTACTTGTAATGCTTCTTTAACTGAACTCACTGCTTGGACTTGAGCTTGACATTGTTGCAGTACTGTGTACATGTATTCCCTGGCGTCGGTTTCGTCATCCACTACCAGGACGCGTACACCAGCTAATGAGGGAGATGCAGATAGAATAATGTCTACTTCTGGTATGCTTCCTGGCGCAAAAATAGTTTCTTTGTTGGGCAGAAGTAAGGGTAGTTTGACTGTAAAAGTCGTACCTTGTCCTTCTCCTGGGCTATCTACATTTACAATCCCACCGTGTAATTCTACTAAGTGACGGACGATTGCTAAACCTAATCCTAAGCCACCGTGCGCCCTGGTGCTAGAACTATCGGCTTGACGAAAGCGATCAAAAACGTAAGGCAAAAACTCGTGCTGAATGCCCACACCTGTATCAATGATTTGAATTTGTGCGTAGCTGAGAGATTCGGTCACATGACCAACGCTCTTGGAAATTTGAATTTCCACTCTTCCGCCTTGGGGTGTAAACTTAATGGCATTAGAGAGTAGATTCCACATAATCTGCTGTAAGCGATCGCTATCACCAGAAATTAAAAATTGGCTGGCGTTGTACTGTAAATCGCCCTGATTAATACTAGAAAATTGCAACTCAATTTCTTTGGCTTGGGCGGCTAAAGTCACAGTTTCAATGGTTGATTCAATAATAGTGATCAGATTGCACGGAGAAACTTTGAGATTTAACTTACCCCTAATCATCCGAGAGATATCGAGTAAGTCTTCAATCATCTGAGTTTGTGTTCTTGCATTGCGCTCAATGGTTTCTAAGGCTTTGGCAATTTGAGTTTCACTCAGGTTACGACTACGTAGCAGCTGCGCCCAGCCGAGAATTGCATTGAGGGGCGATCGCAATTCGTGAGAAAGTATGGCTAAAAACTCGTCTTTCATCCGGTTGGCTTCTTGCAACTGTTCGGTTTGTTGCTGCAAGGAACTAATTAAACTTGCCCTTTCCATTGCGATCGCAATTTGGTCGCAAATCGCCTGCATCATTCCTCTTTGATTTTCAGTGAAGAAATCCCGTCGGCAACTACCAAAAGAAAGGGTACCGAACAACTTACCTTGAGCAATTAATGGATAACAGTAGTAAGCCTTCACACCTAGTGAGCGAATTAATTCTGTTTTGGGGTCGCTTGATTGCTGGACATCTTCTACATATATAAATTGGCGACATTGGGCTGCTGTACCGCAGACTGCTTTACCAAATTCTAATAACTCAATTTCTTTTGCTAGTTCTACTGTCACGCCGCCATAAGAAGCGAGACGCATTACTTGAGAGTTATCTTCAATCAAATAATTGAAGTAAACATCTAAATTAATTTGTTCTTGAAGATCACGGAAAACTCTGTCTATCAGCGCCACAGGTTGCTGGCTAGATAAAAGAGCGCTGGCTGTACTAAATAATAATTGCAGCCTTTTATTACCTAGTGACAATGCTTTTTCTGCTTGCTTGAGTTTAGTGATATCTTGAAATACCAACACACAGGTAGCTGGATAGCCGTGCATTGTCGGCAGTGTATCTGCAAATATTAATAAAGAATATACACCTTGGCTGGTATGCCAATCTATTTCCACTCCATCCAAACGTTCACCACGGGCCACTCGTACCCCTGGCATTTGCTCATTGAGTATGCGGTTGCCTGTGGCATCTGTGTAATAGTAGGCTGTGTGATAATCTTCGGCGGGGATATCTTGAGGAAATTCGCCCCCTGCTAATTCGTTCGCAGTGCGATTCGCAAATTTTACCCGTGCAGTTCCTGGCTCAATCAATAGCAATGGTCTGGGCATAAGATTTAACACATCTTCCAGCCATTTTTGTTGGTTCTGCTGTAATTCCTCGGCTTGCTTGCGGCTCGTAATATCTAAGAATGCGCCAATACAACCCCTGCTATTACCTTCTTCATCAAATAAAGGGGCGACATATTCTAACAACTTGGTGACTTGGCCGTTGTTATGAATAATATCTAATTCAAAATCGAGAACTTCTACACCATGCGTGGCGGCATACTGCATAGGTAGTTCTTCTGGCAAGAGTTCTCGACCCTCACAGTAAACTTTAAATGTTGTGGGTCGTTCTCCAACAGGGGCGGTGAGAGAAGCATTAATATCTGTTGGGATACCCAATTGCTTGGCAAAACAAGGATTAACGCGAATTGTGCTACATTCAACATCTTCCGCAATGCCAATTCCTATAGGAATCACATCCAACAAGGTTTGCAACTCCACAACCCGCCGCTGTAAATCTCGATTTAATTGCAGGATTTTTTCTTGTGCTTGTTGGCGTTCGCTTAAGTCCAGAATAAAGGCTACAGATTCTTGCTGTTGTTCTCCCACTAATACGTAACCAACTAAAACTGGTATGCGGCTACCATCTTGGCGAAGATATTCTTTTTTATATGGTGTACAAGCGCCATTGGTATTTGTTTTGGCTTGGGCGATCGCTTGTTCATCTAAATGCTGATACTCTAGAGGTGTGATAGTATCCCGCTTCAATTGACCTGCGAGTAAATCTTCACGGGTATAATCAACCATTCTGAGAAATTCGTCATTTGCTTGGTGAATATTGCCGTACACATCACCAAACAAGATCCCAATGACGTTCGCATCTACGAAACTTTTGAGTTTTTCTTCATAGGTTCTCAGGGCTGTTTGCGTGCGTTCGTTGTTGAACCACAGGCGTTCTACCACTGCGGCACATTGCCAAATCAACAGAGCAAAAATAATAATTAAAATTAGTGCAAACACTGCTATAGCAAAATCCGGGTCATAATGTCCGGCTCGCTGGCCTTGAACAATCAACCAGCCTAATAATAGCGGAACAGCGATCGCCGCTATTAATAAACGACGCGCCAGTAACCCGCCATAATTTTCACTGGTAATTACGCGCATAAATCCTTGGTCTACATTTGACCAGAGAATTCCCATACACAGCACACTAAACAGTAATACTGTGTGTAATGCCATCGATGTTCCATTAGCAAAGAGACTATAGAGAATTTTGATTTTGTAGGTGTAGCCGATGAGCGCTTCTAAGGAAATCACCCCAGCCATCAGCGTCAGAATTTGACTATACCAATGATGGCGTTCACCTTTTGGATAAATCAAAAGTTCTAAAGCACAGCCTAGGAAAAAAAAGTTAGCTGCTGTATTTAATCCCATCCTGCCTGGATAAGATGTCAATAAAGGAGTTTGTGTGTCCCGAAACAGTAGCTCGTCAACTCCAAAATTCCTGCCAAATAAATATTGAATAATTGTCAGTAAGGCAATTATGATTGGTATTAAACTCAATGCTCTAGCCAGCCATAAATAAATAACTTGCCGTCTGCGCTTGAGTTTCTGTCTAAAATCTACATCAGTCTGCTTGTTTTTGTTGATTTGTGACAACCACAGCGACATACCTAATAAGATAAAACACAGCGCTGTGTTGGCCTTCATTGTGAACAAACTAGGGTTGTTCCCCATTTTGAGAAATTCAATGTCGAACATCCACCCAAATAGGACAAAACTACCTGTGAGGATGGCGATCGCTGCTGCAACCTTGACTACTATTGAATTCCGTACATCTTGCAGTTGCAAGCGTTTGCTGTTTAGCATTGATATTTTTGTCACTGCATCTCTAACTAGACTAGCGTGCTGAAATTTGAGTTTTTTATAGTTTTACATCTTTTATTGTTCCTTTGGGATATTAGTATTAATTGGCTATCTTTTCATCTATCTATAATATGGCTCTAATTTCATTTTTGCGCTGCTATCTCCATCTTGATTGCTTCTTTCTTCTTCCCTCCCCACACAAATGATTTTCATAGCCAAATCTTATTGCTAATTAAAATAACAAGCTTCGTTCTTGACCATCATCGATAAATTGCTGCTGGCCTACACCTACAAGTTCTACAATTATTTGCCGCTGTGGTGGTGTCCATTTTCCCTCACGCATACTTATGTTGACTATTATTTGATTTGTCTGTGTCAGGACGTTAATTTTTATGAGGGAGAAATTTTGATTACGGTACTCGAATGTTTGCCCATCATCTTCATAAAAACTATATTCACTATTACCAGGCCAAACCCGCAAGCGAATTTCATCAGGTGGTAATTCATTCACATATTGCATCACTGGCTGCATAGGAATAACTGCACCGCCACGCACATAAAGGGGCATTTTTTCGAGGGGTGCATCCGCCAAAATATGAGTTGCGCCTTGATAACATTCGCCACTCCACCAGTCATACCAAGTACCTGCGGGTAAATAGACGGCTCGATGTTCCACACCAGGACGGTAAATTGGCGCAGCCATGAGTGATGAGCCTAAAAGTACTTGATCATAAAGGGTGTAAGTTTGAGGATCGTTAGGAAAGTGGTAGAGTAATGGTCTTAAAATTGGTGCGCCTGTGGTGGCTGCTTCCCAAAATAAACTGTAAATATAAGGCAAAAGTTGGTAACGCAGATTAATATATTCTCTACAGATATTTTCAGTGCGATCGCCAAATACCCAAGGTTCATGACGCGCTGTAGACATGGCAGAATGAGCGCGCATTAAGGGGTAAAGCATTCCCACCTGCATCCAACGAGCAAACAGTTCAGCCGTTGCATTTCCCGCAAATCCGCCAATATCACAACCCACAAACCCCACGCCCGAAAGTCCCATATTGCAAAGCATGGGTAGAGACATTTCCAAATGTTCCCACAAAGAATGGTTGTCTCCCATCCACACAGAAGACCAACGCTGCACCCCAGCATACCCCGAACGAGTTAATACAAACGATCGCTCTTGTTGACGATGTTCCTGCAACCCTTCCCAACAAGCCTTCGCCATCATCAACCCATACAAATTATGCACCTCTTGATGAGTAGTGCTATTCTCCCCTGCTCCCCCCTGCGGTGCATCCAAGGGAAACCAAATCTTTTCCCCGCCATCCCCAAAGGGACGACTATCAATCGCAGGTTCATTCATATCATTCCAAATACCTGCAACACCAACATCTGTCAGGCTTTTGTGCAGATTCCCCCACCAATTACGCACATCCGCCCGCATAAAGTCAGGAAAGACGGCTTTTTCTGGCCAAACATAACCATGAAACAGCGCCCCATCAGCCTTTCGTACAAAATAATCATTGGCTAATCCTTGGTCAAAAACGTGATAATTAGCTTCTGGCTCATACTTCACACCAGGGTCAATAATCGTAACTGTTTTAAAGCCATTTTTTGCTAAGTCTCCAATTAATTGTGCTGGGTGAGGAAAACGAGTAGGACTCCAAGTAAAGACGCGATAACCGCGCATATAGTCAATATCTAGGTGAATCACATCACAAGGAATGCGCCGCTGACGAAATTCCTGTGCTAATTCTCGCACCACAGTTTCTGATTCATAACTCCAACGACATTGGTGATATCCTAAAGCCCACTTGGGCGGTAAAGGCATTCTCCCGGTTAACTGAGTATAGGTGCAAAGAATTTCCCTAGGTTCAGGGCCGTAAATAATGTAATAGTCCAACTCCCCACCGCGAGTTTCCATTTTCCACACACCTGGTTGGGCTGCACCGATATCAAATTGACTCCAGAAGGTGGTATTCAAAAAAATGCCGTAGCCAACATGGGGACGCAACGCCATAAAAAATGGAATCGCTTGGTACATTTCATCGGTGAGTGCATCGTAATCTAAAGCATCAACTGTCCAGTTTGTTTTAACTTGACTGAGTTTATCCAAAAAGCCTGTGCGTTCACCAAAACCATAAAAATGTTCATCGGGGGCAATTTTTTTCCAGTTAGCAACTGCACCTAAACGCCAACCAATCCCCATATCTGCATCTTCAGCAAAAGGACGATCCGCTAAATCAAAGCAGCTAAGATGACAATTTTGCTTTTGGATACAGATGCGAATTTTTTCTGTTGTAATTTCTAAAGTTGTATCAGTTTCTTGTATCTCATAAAATACCTGTTCCCATTCACTATCATCCATAGTTATCGCCCAAGGACGACGAGGCAAAAATTCGCCTGTGGATGCAAAACGCACTCGAATTAAATTCGCGGCAATTATGCTGATACTGAGGCGCGAATCACCAGATGCAAAATAAATACTACGCTCATTTTTGTTTACCAATTCCCCTGCGCCAACTGTTTTCCACGGTTGGTTTGTAGTTGGGAGTTTTCCAAAATATTGCGGCATAATGTATAAGTTCTTTTAGCAACGGGACTGATGCAGTTTTTTAATACTAATCTGATTCTGAAAATTAAAAATGGAAACTTTAATTAACGATTTTTAGCTCAAGCAAACTCATCATTAATCATATTGATTGTTTTAGCGATCGCATCCACATTAAAGTATATTTATCATCTCTACCATATTATAGATACACACCGAGAAACTTCAAGTTTAAGCTACTCTTAGATAGAGTTCAGTAGAATGTAAATTTACATTCTGATAAAAGCAAAGGTTTGAAGACAAGCTAAGGAAGAGAAAGAAGAGGAAATTTGTCATGACAGCTTTCTTTTTCTTTCTCCCTTTTGTATTTATATGAAGCTTACATTTGAGGTTTAATCAGTAAATTTTTCTGTGCCTTCTTTGTTGCTCACTGTTTCTTCCATACACAAAATTGTCTTGTCAAAAATAAAAATTTTCAAAAATTATCAGTTTTGGCTTTCTCCTCAATCGCCCCAAACCAAAGCTGAGGTTTTTGTAATTCGTGAGTAAAGAAATCAGCAAATTTTTGCATAATTGGCTTTTTGAGAAATCATAATTTTGTGACAAATAATTGTATTGAAACAAAAGTTAATAATACAAAAATTTTTGTAAACAAAAGTGATGCAAATTGATGTGCAAAAGTTGTTGAACCAGGGATAATACTAAAAAAGTCAGAGAAAGAAAAATCATTAATATTGGCAGAGTATTGATGAGATAACCTGCTTCGTCTTCAGGGGAGAATTCACAAATGAAGACTCCGGCGTAATCAACCTGAAGGTAACTATATGAAAGCAGATGATGAGTGAAATCGAAAAAGTTAAGAGAGAGCTTAAGACTTGTATGGCTAACAGCAGTGCAATGACCGCAGCGTTACGTTTAAGCGAAAAGATGCCTTTTCCCCTCAAGCGTTTAGCAGATTTAGCTTATAACTATTGGTGGAGTTGGAGTAGCGATCGCATATCCTTATTTCAAACCATTGATCCCCAAGAATGGGAACGTTGTGGCCATAACCCAGTGGCGATTTTAGAATCAGCCAGTTACGAACGTTTGACCCAATTAGCCGAAGACCCCCTTTACCTTAAGCAGATTTCTGCTTTAGTCCAAGAATTTGACCAATACATGGCGCAGAAAGACACTTGGGTGAGTCGAGTCGCACCGCAAGTTTCTGCCGAACATCCGATTGCTTATTTTTGTGCCGAATTTGGCATCCATGAATCTCTACCCGTTTACTCTGGTGGGTTGGGTATTCTAGCCGGGGATCACCTGAAATCATCCTCAGATTTGGGTGTACCCTTGATTGGTGTTGGCTTGTTATATCGCCAAGGTTACTTTCGCCAACGTTTGAACCGCAACGGTTGGCAAGAAGATTATTATCTGGATAATCCCTTTCACAAAATGCCCCTAGAGTTAATTAAAAACGCCCAAGGGGAAGCACTTACCATCCAGATAGAGATTCGCCAACGACAGGTAAAAGTTCAAATTTGGCAAGTACAAGTTGGGCGGGTAACTTTATATTTACTAGATAGCGATCGCCAAGACAACGATCCCATCGACCGCTGGCTAACAGGCCACTTGTATGGCGGTAACTTAGAAACTCGCATCGCCCAAGAAGTCGTCTTAGGAATTGGTGGCGTTAGGGCGTTAACCGCCTTGGGAATTAAACCCTCTGTGCATCACCTCAACGAAGGACACGCCGCCTTTTGTACCCTAGAAATTGCCCGCCAAGAAATTGAAAGTACAGGTAAATCCTTCTACGATATTGAAGCCAGCGTTAAAAAAAGTTGCGTATTTACCACCCATACACCTGTTCCCGCAGGTCACGATGTCTTCTCACCTGATTTAATCGACTCTTACTTTGCCCAATACTGGCCGCAACTGCGACTATCCCGCGAACAATTTTTAGCCTTGGGTGCTAGACGACTAGGCGACCCTTGGGAACCCTTTGGTATGACCGTTTTAGCATTGCGGATGTGTCGTGCTTGCAACGGCGTAAGCGAACTACACGGCAAAGTCTCCCGCAAAATGTGGACAGTCCTCTATCCACAACATACAGAAGACACAGTACCAATTGGTTACATTACCAATGGCGTTCATGCACCTACTTGGACTGCACCTTTACTAGCAGACTTATATGACCAGTATTTAGGAAAAGACTGGAAAACTCATGCCATTGATCCCCAGATGTGGGCAAAAGTTGACGACATTCCCGACGCAGAACTCTGGACAAGACATCAAATACTTAAAGAAAGACTCATTGCCTACACTCGTTATAAAGTCAAAAAATCACGAGAACAGCGCGGTGAAGATCATCAAAGTATTCAAGCCGTTGATAATTTGCTTGACCCGAATATCCTCACCATTGGCTTTGCGCGACGCTTTAGCCCTTATAAGCGTGGTGATTTAATTTTACGGGATGCCGAACGGGCTGTGAAAATTTTTGGCAATGCCCAGCGTCCAGTTCAGATTATCTTTGCCGGGAAGGCTCACCCAGCCGATGAAGAAGGTAAACGCATTATCCAACGCTTAATGGAGTGGTGCCATAATTCAGGCATTATCCACCGTGTTGCCTTTATTGAAGATTACGACATTTACACTGGACAAAAACTCGTTCAAGGCGTTGATGTTTGGTTAAATAACCCCCGTCGTCCCCTCGAAGCATCCGGGACAAGCGGTCAAAAAGTCTGCTTTAACGGTGGACTCAATTGCAGCGTTTTAGATGGTTGGTGGTGTGAAGGCTATTTAACTGGTGCAGATGGTAAAGGAATTAACGGTTGGGCAATTGGTGAAGATGCTCACACCAGCGACCAAGAATTGCAAGACCGCATAGATTCTCAATCACTGTATCAGCTTTTAGAGTCAGAAATCGTTCCCCTATATTACGACCAAGATGCTCAAGGTATTCCGCACCGCTGGATACAGATGATGAAAACATCAATTAAGACCAATGCACCTCTGTTCAATACAGATAGAATGATTGCTGATTACGTATCACAGGTGTATGTCCCAGAAATTGCTGCCCGTGTTGAACCAATTTTGGCTAAGGTATTGCTATAGAGTCTTAAAAGAATCGTAATTTTCCTGGTTCAATAGAGGGGTGGGTTAACCACCCCTTTTTTTGTCACTTCATAATACTTCATTATTATCTGTAATCTGAGCTATTAACTAATATGCGTATATGGCAAGCTGATTTTTATCGGAGTTCGCAATCAGATACATCTGGACAAGTATTGTGGGAGTTGTTGATTTGTGATGCAAATCGCAGTTTTGAGTATATAGCTACCTGTTTGCAGTCAGAGGCAAATTCAAATTGGGTAACTGCTCAAATTCAACAAGCCGCAGGTACAGAATTACCAGATTTAATCCAAGTTTTTCGTCCCCAGTCGTTAAGTTTAATCGAAACAGCCGGACGCAATTTAGGTATTGTGGTAGAACCTACCCGTCGGACTTTTGCATTAAAACAGTGGTTAGAGGAAAGACAAGCAGGTTTTAGTTTAGAAAAACCTGCACCCTTACCATTACCGGAAAATCTGTGGGGTGAACAGTGGCGGTTTGCAACTTTAGCAGCTGGGGATTTAGAAACGGAATTTAGCGATCGCCCCATTCCTATTTTATCTATGCCAGAATTTCTTACACCTATAAATCTGGGTTTAGCTTCAACAATACCCGTTCCTGGTGTAGTAATTTATGGCGGTAGGCAATCTATGCGTTTGGCACGCTGGTTAGCCACAGCCAAACCTGTAGCTTTAAATTACATAGCTGGTGCGCCCGATGGTTTAATTTTAGAAGCTGGTTTGGTTGATAGATGGGTCTTAGCCACCTTTGAAGATGCTGAAGTCGCCGCCGCCGCCAAAGTTTATGCACAGCGTCAACAACAAAGTCGAGGATTACACTTTTTGTTAATTCAACCTGATGATTCTGGGATGACTTACAGCGGTTTTTGGTTATTACAAAGCGAATTGATTGAATAAATAATTTTTGCCATAACCAAAGTAATTAAAACAACTGCACAAAACTTTTAACTCTGTCATATCCGACAAATTAGTTATGATTTGGCATATCTGTGCAGAAAGACAAAACTTTTCCTCCCCCTGCACCCTGCGGTCTTGATGATAAGTCTTTTACCGGACACGATATCACCTGTCACCTGTCACCCGCGCCTGTCTTACCATCGCAATCAAGGTTTGATGGGCATCTTCCGCATCAGCTAAAACATGGTCAAATTGGATACGCACTGGTGTCATTTCTCCATTTACTTGTGCGCTTAAATCCATACCTTGGGCATCAATTGATAGCATTTGGGCGGCTGTCGCCTCTGTGACACTAGCAAAAGCTTTTGCATATAGTAGTACCGCTTCAGCATGATCTTCGTTCATGTGAGTGCAGATGCGTGAGCTAATTTCGGGAGAAAATTGTTCAGACATTGGGCAAACTAAATAAACACAACAGCCTAAATTTTAAGCTAATGTAAAGCAAATTTTTAGTGTTAACGTGTGTTTGGAGATTTAGCGTGTTTGGTAAAGATTAAGACTTCAAATAAAATTTAAATTTACTCAAGTAATATTTATCTTTATTTACGGAATAACCAGCGCTTATACTGTAGCAAAAATATTAAACTGATTTTATTCCAGTTAAAAGCAGATGAGCGAAACTAGGCAACGGCGAATAGTTATTGGGGATGTGCATGGCCATTATGAAGGCTTGATGACTCTGTTAGAGGCGATCGCACCAACATCAAATGATCAAGTTTATTTTCTCGGCGACTTAATTGATCGCGGCCCCCATAGCTACCATGTAGTTAACTTTGTCAAACAGAATAATTATCCCTGTCTGCTAGGCAACCACGAGCAGATGTTATTGAATATTCTCACCCAAAAAAATGTTCCCCCACCAGCCATGCAAGCCTGGCTATACAGCGGCGGACAAGCCACCCTCAGCAGTTACCAAACATCTACTGTTCCCCAAGACCATTTAGATTGGTTTCAAGCGTTGCCCACTTATCTAGATTTGGGTGACATTTGGTTAACTCACGCCGGATTAAACCCTAATATGCCTCTAGCCGAACAAACGGCCGATCAGTTTTGCTGGATTAGAGACGAATTTCACGGGATAGAAAAGCCGTATTTTCCTGATAAGCTCATTATTGTTGGGCATACTATCACTTTTACTTTACCAAACGTTACTCCCGGTAAACTAGCCGAAGGTAGAGGCTGGCTAGATATAGATACGGGAGCCTATCATCCCCGCAGTGGTTGGTTAACTGGATTAGATATTACCAATCAGCTAATTTATCAAGTGAATGTTTTTCAAGATAGTGTGCGTACCTTAGCTTTAGAAGATGGGGTAGTTACGGTTGAGCCTTCCCAAATCAAAGCTCGCCGCCATCCGCAGCGAGCATAGTGTTTGGTTGTTGATTGCACAATAAAATAAAACTAAACTAACGGTCGGATATTAGCTCGATAAGCAGCATTATCTAAGCCATCACGCCTACTACTAGGTTGAGCGTTAATTGCACGTTTGAGATTAGTAATGCGATCGCTTGTAGCCGGGTGTGTACTCAAGAACGTTGGGCCAGAACCACTTTTCAACAGCTTTTGCATAAAGGAAACCATACCTGACTGGGCATAGCCTGCTCTTGTTAAAGTTCTTAAACCTCTTTTATCAGCATCAAACTCATCTTGACGACTACGAGGACGGTTGAGGGCTAAGTCTACACCAATAGCTACCGCTTGATTCCGGTCTAAACCTGCGGCTGTAGCCACCCCACTAGCAAGCGCTCTTTGTCGCATTTGTTTAACTAAGTGCTTACCACCAATGTGACCAATTTCATGAGCCATCACACTGGCTAGTTCTGCTTCATTGTCGGCAGTTTTGAGTAAACCAGTGTTGATATAAACAAAACCCCCAGTAGTGGCAAAAGCATTCACAGAATTATCTTCTACTACCTGAAAAGTATAGGGAAGATTGGGGCGATCGCTATTGGCTGCTAATTTTTGACCAATTTCCTGCACATAACGATTCACTGCTTCATTTCGGTACAGACGAATTTCCCCATTTTTGAGTTCATCATTCATCTGTTTACCCAGTTCCACTTCTTGGCGATCGGATATATTAGATAGCTGAAGTATTTGCGCTCCTTGGAACAACAGCGGTAATAAATCTATAGCTCGTCCAGGCGAGGGAGTACTCAGACACAAACTCAGGGCGACTACCACCGAAATTATTGGGTATAACCAACTACGTCGCCACTGACGATAATTTGCTGCAAAACCTTTCCAAGTCATCATAAGCATTTCTGATAATAGTTTCGGGACAAGGGAAAATAATTAAGACAAAATATGAGACGAAATTACAGCTTTTGAAGTTGCATTTTCATCTTATGACTACGGAGGCGATCGCCCATATTATCCCTAGAGGTATTTAGATTAGGTGACAGGTGACAGGTAAAAGTGTAGGTATATGGGATTGCCGACTGTACGCCGATTTTTTCAACTCGTGATACACTGTCGCAAGACTATACGCCCAGGCATTTTTCAGTCTGGCTTCAGTGGGAAAATCTGCCGTGTCCCTGATCAACTTTGTTGCTAAAATCAAATACTTTGTTTGTATATAGGAAAAGTTTTTATGGCTATTTTTGATTCCAAAGGTCGCTTGTTCGGGAAAATCAATATTCTTGATTTAGGCGCTGCACTCGTCATTCTGCTAGTCATAGTGGGAATTTTCATTTTTCCTGGAACCTCTGGTTCTGTCGCCCAAGTTGGGTCAAAAACTGTCCCGATTGAGGTAGATTTAGCTGTGCGGGGTTTGAATGTGCGTGACCCTGAACGCTTATTTGACAATGGATTTAAAAAAGGCGGTAAAACTAACGTCATTATCCGCAATCAGCCTTATGGTCAAATTGGGATTAAATCTGTGCAACTGCTACCAAGAACAGTGACTGCAACTCAACCAGATGGTTCTGTGAAAGAATTACCAGATCCTAGAAGTAACAATTTCAGTACAGATATGCTGTTAACTTTGGAAGGTAAAGCTCAAGTCACGGAAAGTGGCCCAGTTTTAGGTAACAGTAAAGTCAAAATTGGTATGCCTTTTGAGTTAGAAGGCTATAACTACAACTTCAACGCCACTGTGATTGATGTGCGCGTGCAGAATAAATAGGAAGAGTCAATGGTCAATAATCCAGAGTCAAAAGTTTATTGACCATTATTGCTCATTGACTAAAGGCAAAAACTGGCGAATTAATCCAATAGTGACTGCTGGTAGTTCCAACTGGGGTGTTAATCCTACATCGTCTAATTCTTGAAATACGCGAATTGCTTGGGGGTTTATCTGTGCCAAACGACGACCGATGTCGGGGCCAGTAAATTGGGATTTCTGCCCCCAAATAATCGCAGTGGGAGTGGTCAGCTGTTGAATATGCAGCGACAAATCAAAGCATAAGTCACCCCGCACAAAAGATAGTGCTGCATATTCAGCATTCGGCTGCTGGGCAGACTGGAGATAAGCTTCAGCAATTTCTTGATAGACTCGACTAGCTTGAGCAAATTGTCTTTGCTCTAAAAAACTGCGAATCCCTGCTTCTGTAGCAATACCAGTACTGTAGAGTACACGGTCAATAATTGGCACACTGACCAACTGAGCAAAAAAACTGCGGGAGTAGTCTGTGCCAAAATCAGATAGTCCAGCGGGTGTGGTGAGAATTAAAGATTTGAATAATTCAGGATGAGCGATCGCTACGCGAATTGTCAACGCCGCGGTTAAGGAAGAAGCGATTACTGTCACTGGTGCTGTACAAGTTTGCTGCAAAAATTCCCGAATCGTTGTTAAATAATCTTCAATTTGGTAATTCCGCACTGGATGTTCTGATTTACCCCACCCGATTAAATCTGGGGCGAGAATGCGATATTCACTAGCAAAAGCTGGATAAACCTTCGACCATTCATAAGCAGAAGACCCACCGCCAAAACCATGTAGAAATACTAAAGTTTCTGCTTCTGATTTGGCGATCGCTTTATTTTGCCAAAGTGAGCCAGTGGCAGTGTAATATACCATTCTTCCTAGCGATGTGATGATTGAGCTTTGCTCAAATCCCTGTGGCTGAAACATATATATTTGTCGTTAATTTATGAATAAATCACGTTATTGAGTGGAACTAACACTCGCTTTACCCCTAACACCCCGTACTTTAATGAGATTTCCTAGAAATTCTCTATTGCTATTATTAGCAAACTCTCATTTTTGCACCTCTAGCTTCCGCCAGATTAAGCAGATGTAAAATCACTGGCTTACGTGTAAAGATTCAGTGATTTTTTTGTCTCTCATTTGCCGTGTATTTGCCTGGAAACACTTTAGCTAAAGGCTTTAACTAAGTAGCTTGTATTACTTTAGTCATATAAGGGTCATCAGTTTTTTATGGTAATCTATCAGAAAACTCACGTAAAGTTTTGAGCGTCCAGAATAGTTGAAATACCTAAGATTAACAACGATTCTGCGTTCAGCAAAAGCAGCTTTAGATATAATTACTTATCTAAATCGTTCTCTAGGTAATGGTAAGGCGGGGTGTTGTGGTAAAGCAGGCTACTCTTCAATCGGATAAAGCACCAACGTTGGCAGATTTTAAAGATGTACTGGAAAACTGCGATGTGCATATAGCTTCAGCTTGGCGGGGACAGTTAGCAGAAACTCTAGAAACAGCCAAAGTCGGTATCCCTATTTGTGTGTGTTTAAACTTAGAAGATTTAAAATGTTTTGAATCTGTAGAGACTCAGTATGAGCGTTGGGGTGTAACTTTCCGCAATTCGATTGCCATACAACCTTCAAACCCGGCATTTCCCACTCATTCTGGTCAGATAGTATTGATGGGTTCACCAAAAGGCGGATTTCTCGAAGCGAGTTTTGTCAATCCAGTCAACTACGTTAGTGCCTATGTTACTAGTTCGCAACGGCTAGTAATGTCTGCCTATGATGGCGATCGGCAACTTCTCAACCAAACGGTGCTTCCGGGTGCTAATCTCGCCAATTCTGACTCAGCCGTACCCCCGAATACCTTATTGTCTGTCACAGCCAACAACATTCATTTTGTGACTTTCTGTGCGTTTGACGGTCAATTCACCATCGACGATTTTCGTTTTTGTCTTTAGTCGGTTCCCTGTCTCCTACTTGATGTATGAGTTACAGGTAAGCCACTTAACTCAAAACTTGTCATATAGACTTATCAATAATCAGTAATTTTGACTTCATCATGTGCCTAATCCCTGGTAAAAGATATATTAGAAAATCTCGTAAACAAATTAGGTAAATACTGTGGCAAAGGCTTCGTTTTCTTTGCAGCAACTAATTAGCCAGATACCCAACTGGTCACTTCCAGCATTTTTGCTAGGAAGTCCAAAGCAGCAAAATTTCAAGCCTTTTTCCAGTTCAGGAGGCATTCTTGGCTCACTGACAATAGTCATTGCCATGCTTTTATGGAACTGGAAACTGCTATTAGCTCTTGTTGTTGGCGTTGGGGTGATGCTAATTACCTACTCAACCCAACAATGGAACTGGCAACTACGTTGGGTAGAAATTCAGAAATTTCTCCAAGGGCCAAATCGTCGGTTAGTCTTAGCTGTCGGTAGTGGTGGTCTGGCTACTATTAGCACTTATATGGCAGCTGCTATTTGGGTTGACTATCACAGCCGGTGGATGGCGACTGGTGCGATTTTGCAAGGCTTGGGAACTTTATTCACGTTAGTTTTACTGCTTTGGCAAATTCTCAGCCGTTATTCCAATCAAGAACCAGATATCTTTGAGCAGTTGTTACTCAACTTAACCGAACAAGACCCATTAAAACGATTAATAGCTGTACGCCGCATTACTAAATTTGTCTCTCGTCAACCAGTTAATGCTGCGCTACAGCAAGAAGTTGTCCAATGTTTGCAACTTCTTTTAACTAAAGAGGAAGAAACGATCATTCGAGAGGTGGCTTTTGAGAGTTTACAAACCTTAGATAAGCTACAGAATCTACCATCCAGCACAGCTACGCCTTTACAACCAGTCAAGTTAAAAGTCCAAACCCAAAAGTCTCACAGCAAAGTGCTGAGTGCTGAGTTTTGAGTCAAAGCTTGATTGACCTTTGACCATTGACTCTTGACTATTTCCGATACAGTCTGCCATTACGAACTTGCACCACAGGATGATTGCACCGACGCACCAGTTGTTCATCGTGGGTGGTCACAATAACTGTAGCCCCAAAAGAATTTAACTTTTGCAGAATTTGGATCACTTGCCAAGAATTGTCTGGGTCGAGGTTTCCTGTGGGTTCATCAGCTAAAAGTAATGGTGGTGTCCCTACTATCGCCCTTGCAACACTCACCCGTTGTTGTTCTCCCCCCGAAAGCTGATCGGGAAAACAGTCAGCTTTAGACAGTAAACCCACCAGCTTTAAAGTCGGTTCTAAACGTCGCTGAATTTCTTTGCGAGTGTAACCTTGTGCTTGCAGTACAAATGTCACATTTTCTGCTACAGTTCTTTGGGGAATGAGTTTGTAATCTTGAAAGACAATGCCAATCCGTCGCCGTAACAGTGATAAGCGATCGCCCCGCAAATCTGTTACATTGCATTCATTAACAATCACTTCTCCTTGAGTCGGTAACTCTTCACCATATAAGAGTTTCAAAAGTGTTGATTTACCAGAACCGCTTGGCCCTGTAATAAACAAGAATTCTTTCGGCTTAACCTCTAAACTCACATCTAACAATCCATGACAGCCATTGTTATATGTTTTTGTCACAGAGCGTAACTGCACAATGGGAGTATTACTACCGCTTTCCTGTGGAAGCTTATTATCCTTTGCAGGAATATTTTGATCAGTTTTAACTGGAGTTTTTACAACTGTTCTCATTGGAAAATGTATACACCTGATTAGAACTAAACACTCAAAAAATTTCAATTTAAGATTGTCTTAAAAATAATGATTCCCAGGACAGGCCTAGGAATCTCAAGTTCAAGCGCAAAAATTAAATTTTTTGGAAGTTTTCAGTACTAACCGCAAGCCTAATTTGGGATTTGGTAGAAATCAAGCAAAAAGTGAAAAGGTAAAAAACTAGGGTGTGTTTTAAAACTAAAACTATAGCCAAAGAATGATAGAAGCAAGCGTCAACATTGCAAGATAGTTATCAGCTTTCTTCTCATAGCGTGTAGCAATCCGACGAAATTGCTTCAAACGGTTGAAACATCGCTCGACCCGATTTCTTTGGCGATAAATAGATTTATCAAACTTACCGCGTCTGCGTTCGTTCGACCTACGTGGAATGGTTAAGCGAATGCCACGTCGCTGCAAATAGCGACGAATATTACCACTGCTGTAACCTTTATCACCGACTAATCGCTTTGGGCGTAAGCGAGGACGACCAACACCTGGGCGTTTGACCGCGCCTTGTGCCATTAGTTGCTCAAATACCACTGCTTCATGACGTTCACCAACAGTCAGCAAAAATGTAATAGGTTTGCCATTACCATCGCAACGCAGATGAATCTTGGTGCTAAAACCACCTTTAGAACGTCCCAAAGCCTCTCTTTGTTGTACCTGTTCAATTACAGATAACTCACTTTCGGGGTCTAGCTCCCCCTTTTTGCTCCGGCCGAATGTTGGTGGGCACGGATAACGCTACCATCTACATAATGTACTTCCCAATCCAGTTGCCCCGAAGCATCAGCTTGTTGTTGCAAGGACTGTAGAATCTTTTGCCAGATGCCACTTCTACGCCAACGGTAAAATCTACCTGCGACTGTCTCCCACTCTCCATAACGTTCTGGGAGGTCGCGCCACGGCGCTCCGGTTCGTAAAATCCACAACATACCGTTAATCATTGTGCGGTGGTCTTTGCTCGGACGGCCTGTTTTTGGTTTTTGAGCGGGAAGCAGCGGCATCAGGAGCTTCCATTGTCGCTCTGTCAAGTCGCCCCGACTTTGCGGTGGAAGGATCATAGATAAATGTTAACTTCGTTAATTTTTAGTATTCTCAACCATTTTACCGAGTTTTAAAACACGCCCTAGATTTCTTTTGACTTTTACCTTCTGATTTTTGCCTTTTGCCTTCCTACTCCCTATTTTCTAGACTGCACTTTTGGCGGTCAAGCGGTAAACAAACGCTTTGAGTGCAAACTCTGGCAAAGCTAACATCCGTCGCCAACGCCAAGGTTCTTGATATAACCGATACAGCCATTCCAGATTATTATTACCCAACCAAGCGGGAGCGCGGGTTTTGCTTCCTGACCAAATATCCAAGCTACCACCAACACCAATCCAAATTGCTTGGGAGCATAAATGGCGATTTTTGGCAATCCATAATTCTTGACGTGGTACTCCCAAACCAACCAAAATTACTTGAGGCTGTAGTTGGGTGAGAGTTTGGTGTAGTTGAGCTTCTTCGTCTGGAGAATGATATCCAGAATGAGTACCAACTATATTTAAATCTGGGGCTTGTTGCTGCCAAAAATCTGCGGCTTTGGCTGCGACTCCTGGTGCGCCGCCGTAAAAAAATACTTTTGCACCTTTTTGCTTTTGTCCAATTTCTCGCAGTAATGTCTCTGCTAGTTCAATTCCTGGACAACGCTGAACTTTTTGCCAGAAAAGCCACTGCAAATACAAAACAACACCAGCACCATCGGGAATCACTAACTCAGCATCGTGAATTACCTGGGCTAGTGCGCTGTTTCGTTCTGCTTGCATCGTCATTTCTGCATTCAGCGTCACTACATGAGTACCTCTGCTGTGTTGCAGGCATTCTAGCAACCAGCCTGGATAGTTACTCATGACATGAACTGGTATTCCTAATACCGAAAAAACTTTAGGCGGTTTAGACATAGCCTATTGATTAGCCTCGCATCACACCAGATTGTCTCGAACGATAGTTTATCAAATATTTTAATCAGTCGCCTAGGCAATTTTGGGCAAATATTAGTGAGAAAGTTACATCGATAAAAGTCCTTCAGTCCTTTCTCTCAGAGAAGAGTACACCAGAAAGTTGTGATGTATACCAGGATTTTTGGCGATAAAAATTTCTAATGTTTAGACCTTCTGGTATTCTATTGATTTGCAATGTTTCATAGCGAACCTTCATCGGCATGTAATTTTTACTAGCGATCGCATTTTAGCTATCACAATCAGTAGTTGAAAAATGTGAATCTGTCGTAAATCAACCAGTATACTCATAAAAAAGGAGGTTGGCTTTTACATAACTTAAGTAAGTTTGCTTACCAGTCAAAATATCCAACAAAATCTAACTAATTGGCAACAGTACTTGTATCTCAGGTATAACCTGACATTTCATATTCTAGGGAAAGGTTCAAGTGGGAATTAATTACCCAATCAGTCAGCAAAACTACTAAATACTAGGCTTATCTAGGCAAAACTTCTATATTTACTTTTTACGAATGTTGTTCAACGACAATCTACTAAGATTTTTGCATTAACTCGGTTTGACAGTTCAGTTAGTTTAACGGGCGGAAGTTGATAATGAGTAAAATTCGGATTGTTTTGATCGAAGATCATGACCTCACCCGTGTTGGTATTCGCACAGCACTACAGCAAAAAGACGAGATTGAAGTGCTTGGCGAAGCTGGCAATGCTGCGGAAGGCTTAAAATTGTTAAAAATCTTACAACCAGATATTGCGATCGTTGATATTGGTTTACCCGATAAAGATGGTATCGCCCTTACCAGAGAAATTAAAGCTATTGCCACAGGAGAAGATGCCACAAAGGTGTTAATTTTAACACTTCGAGATAACAAAGAAGCCGTACTTGCAGCTTTTGCAGCTGGAGCAGACTCTTATTGTATGAAAGATATTAAATTTGATAATTTGCTAGAAGCAGTACGAGTTACGTACAATGGCAACGCTTGGATTGATCCAGCGATCGCCAGAATTGTGTTACAACAGGCACAACAAAATTCTCCTAAACAGGAAACAGTTCCAACAGACAACAAAAATATCCCCCAAAATCAAGGTCTTGGGGAAAGTGAGGAAATAATTGACCCTTATACCCTGACAGAACGCGAGTTAGAAGTGTTACAGTTAATTGTCGAAGGTTGTAGCAATGCAGTTATAGCTGAACGACTTTATATTACAGTTGGGACTGTAAAAACACATGTCCGTAATATTTTAAATAAGCTATGCGCTGATGACCGTACTCAAGCAGCAGTCAGAGCTTTGCGTTCTGGGTTGGTTGGATAAGGTGATTTCAGGATATAGAAACCCTGAAATATATTGAGGAAGAAGCTAACTTTGAGTGAATTTATCAGTTCAAAGCAGGTGATTTCTCTGGATTAGGGCTAGTTTTTTAATTTTTTTGTAGGTTGTCATCGGGTGGGATAAAAATTGTACTATCTCGCCACACAAGTATCGGAAATTAAAGTCAAATATGACTGAGACAGAGGTAGAAAAACTCAAGCTCATGATTGTTGATGATGAGCTAGATAATTTGGATTTACTCTACCGCACTTTTAGGCGAGATTTTCAAGTATTTAAAGCCAATCATGCCCTAAGTGCGCTGGACATATTGGAGAAAGAAGGTGAGATGGCCGTGATCATCTCAGATCAAAGAATGCCAGAAATGAATGGCACCGAATTTCTCAGTCGCACGGTAGAACGGTTTCCCGATACGATTAGGATTCTTCTGACTGGTTTTACTGATGTTGAAGATTTGGTGGATGCAATTAACTCCGGTCAAGTTTTCAAATACATCACAAAACCTTGGAATCCTGAACGGCTAAAGTTACTAGTTGAACAAGCTACTGAGACATATCGCTTAGTCAAGCAACGTACCCAAGAGTTGCGTCGTTCTCTGCGACGAGAATCTTTATTTAATGAGGTGACGACAGCAATTCGAGAATCTCTCGACTATGGCAATATGTTGCAAAAAATTGTCGCCACTATTGGACAAACATTTGATGCTACTTGTTGCTTGCTGATACCTGTAGAAGGCGATCGCTTGACTGGGGATAAATTCTCTTATCAAGATGCCAACTCTTCTATATTAAATTTTGCTTTTGACCACAGTCTATTTGAAAAAGTTGTCGAAACTCGTCACTATCAACTGAATCAAGAAACCTTTGACGGCCACCCTTGTAACTATCTGGTAGTACCTCTTACCTATCAGCAGCAATTATTAGCGGTACTGGCTCTTTATCAGGTGGGACGAGATGAACTTTGGCCAGATGAAGACATTAAATTAATTACAGGTGTAGCTGACCAAGCAGCATTAGCCCTTTTCCAAGCAAAACTCTACCAACGCCTGCAAGAAAAACAAGAGCAAATTAGAGCCGAGTTGGAAGTAGCACGCCAAATTCAAAATAATCTGCTGCGGCAAAGTTTACCTGATATTAAAGAGGCGAAGCTACAAGCCTGCTGCTATCCGGCGCGAGAAGTGGGAGGCGATTTTTTTGAAGTATTTGTCCACCCCAAAGGAGATTTATGGTTGGCTGTGGGCGATGTTTCTGGAAAAGGTGTACCTGCGGCTTTATTCATGGCTAGTGCCATTTCTGTATTGCGCCGCGAATTATCTCAAGAAACACCAGCCGAACCCCATGTGATTGTCCAGAATCTTAATCATGCCCTGTGTAATGACTTAATTAGCAATAATTGCTTTATTACTCTTGTGTTAGCTTGTTATACCCCTACTACAGGAGAACTAGTCTACGCCAATGCCGGGCATATTTATCCTCTGCTATGGTCACACCAAGCTACCTCAACACAAGAACCCAACTATCTGAAAGTCCGTGGCATTCCTCTAGGTATTTTACCTATCTGGCAGGCACAGTCAGGACGATTACATCTCTCTTCTGGAGATACTTTATTGTTAGCTAGTGATGGGATTACTGAAGCAACAGTATCAAATGAGTTACTAAAATGCGAAAAAATAGATGGTAATTTTTCGGCAGGTACTCACTCTATGCTGAATCAAGAAGGCCTGTGGCAACTTCTCCAAACAGAGCCACAACCACTTTCTCTCAACCATTTACTAGCTCGCATCCAAGCAAATAATCAAGTTCAAGAAGACGATCAAACTATACTTTCACTAGAGGTTTTATAAGTAATGAAAAGTGAGCTTCATATACCAAGTGATTTGAATTATTTAAATATCGTCGAAGCCTGGTTGCTGGGATGCTTGAAAGTCAAGCTAGGAGAATCTGTTGATTGGTCTCGGCAATCCAGTCGTTTACGACTGGCTTTGGTAGAAGCCTACTCTAATGTGGTACGTCATGCCCACAAAGAGCAGCCAAATTTACCAGTATTACTGCGTTTGGAACTCAAAGACCGAGACATTTCCCTAGAAATCTGGGACTATGGTGAAGGCTATGATATGTCTACTTACTTAGCACCCAATCCTGTAGACAAGCAAGAAGGGGGTTATGGATGGCTAATTATGAATCGTCTAATGGATAAGGTAGAGTACCAATTACAAGTTAACGGCGCTAATTGTTTAAAATTAGAAGCTACAATTCCAGAATTGGTGAAATAGCCCGAATTAATTATAGGAATCCAGTTTGATGACTGGAACTCCGTGTGGAAAGAGTAGATAAAAAGCAACGGGGAACAGCAAAAAAGTTAAATGTCTGTTCATCAAAAA
The DNA here is from genome assembly GCA_003990705.1 of Nostoc sp. HK-01. Classification (GTDB taxonomy): domain Bacteria; phylum Cyanobacteriota; class Cyanobacteriia; order Cyanobacteriales; family Nostocaceae; genus Nostoc_B. The sequence goes on along the minus strand of AP018318.1, from coordinate 842,701 downwards.
AAATGACGAATCATTGGGACTTTAGATTGCTGACGGCTAATCAAGGCAATTGGTGATATGACAAAAAGTTAAGTAAAATACTAACTTTTACTAAAATTATTTGATTTATAGGGGCTAGTTATCAAATCCTGTAAAGGAATAGTTACCAACAGTTATTTTGGTAACTATTAGCCTTGATTGCCCTTAAATTACAACCAAAGTCGTGATTCCGCCTATGGAAGCTTTATTTTGTTTGTCTCCCCGTTACAGTCTTGATGATGAGTTGCCTTAGCCATAGCACTCATATTTGATTTGGAGAAAAAACTCAGTACACTTTTATTCCTGCTTACCTGTTCCCCGTTCCCTGTTCCCTTCCTACCCAGATCATTTCAGGAATCAAAGCGGATTTCTATAGAAGGGATTGATCATTACGGTATAAACCGAAATCAATAATGCGCCTGTTTAGTATTTGTTTGATCAAGAAACTTTAGATAGCTTACTTATGACAGTACACCCTGATTGGGTATGATGCAAGATATGGGATAACTAAAATTTATGTTTTGCCTACTGATTTTATAATGAAAACTCTAGCTATTCCACATCATAAAAGAGACTTTTTCTGGCTGAAAATTTTGGTTATTTCTATCGTACTTTTAGGAATTTGCTTTCGGTTTGCTAATATTGGTCACAAAGTTTATTGGACAGACGAAGTCTATACATCATTATGGCTTTCTGGTCATTCTAGTTTAGAGATTATCGAAAAATTTTATCATGGTGAAATCGTTAATCTTGGCATATTAAAAGAATATCAACAGATAAATATTGCCCAAGGTATTAGTAGTGCAATTACTCGTCTGGCTTTAGAAGACTCTCAGCATCCACCACTATATTACTGTCTTGCTTGGTTTTGGTCAGCTTGGTTTGGTAATTCTGTAGCTACAATTAGAAGCCTATCTGCCATTATTAGTGTGTTTTCTTTAGCTGGTATATATTATTTATGTCAAGAATTATTTGAATTATCTTTAACAAAGTGGGTTGCTATTTCACTGATAGCTATCTCGCCGTTTCATCTATTATATGCCCAGGAAGCTAGAGAATATAGTCTGTGGACATTGACGATTATAATTTCTAATTATTCATTACTATTAGCTTTAAGAAAAAAATCATTTTTCAGTTGGTTAATTTATGCAATCACACTCACTATAAGTTTTTACACATTTTTGTTCTCAATCTTTGTCGCCCTTGGTCATGGAATTTATATATTAGGAATCAAGAGTTACAAAACAACTAAGATATTAATTGCGTATTTATTATCTCTAGTAGCAGCAATTATAACTTTTGCTCCTTGGCTAATAGTTATTTACCAAGGTAAAACATCTGGCAGAATTCAGCGATTAGATTGGTTGATAGAAAAGACTAGTTTACCAGCTTTAATTGGGAAGTGGCTGCTGAATATTACACGAATTTTTTTAGATTTGATAATTATTAACGAAAATACATCAATTAAAGCAATAGTTTGGTTGATACCATTCACTTTGGGATTTCTCATTTTGATTGGCTATGGATTGTACTATGTTTGTCGTTCAACTCCTAAAACTACATGGCTATTTATACTCACATTGATTTTTACAACAGCGATAGCATTAATAATTCCTGATATTATCTTTGGCAGTAGAAGTTCGGGAGTTATTCGATATCTGATACCTTCATTTTTAGGAATTCAACTGGTAATAGCTTATTTATTAGCTAGTAAATTAGTCTTGATTCAGAGTCTAAAATGGCAAACAATCTGGAGATTAATTACTATTTTTATAATTTCTTGTGGTGTTGTATCTTGTGTAATTATCTCTCCGGCTGGGATTTGGTGGAATAAAGGTGCGGCAAATAATTTAAGGTTGGATCAAGTCGCTGTTGTCATCAATCAAACTTCTGATTCTGTAGTAGTAAGTGATGCTAAATTTCCTTATATTTTAGGATTAACTCATATACTTAAGTCTGATGTGAATTTTCAATTAGCTACTCAGCCTCAAGATTTGCTGATTCCAAAAACAAAAGAGAATTTATTTTTATTTTATCCATCAAGAAAGTTATACAAATATCTAAAGATTAACTATAATTTATCACCTGTTTACATAGGGAAAAATCCAGTTCTAGGTTTATGGAAATTAGACGCTGTTAATCAGCACAATTGACAATCAGGTGTGTTAAAGCATCGATTATGCGATCGCTCTCCATTGGCATAATATTCTTACCGTGCATAATTTCTTGTGTCATCACAAAATGCACCAGTGAACCAATAAGTATCCTGGCTGTGGCTTCCGGGTCAGGGATGTTCAATTCGGAACAAGAGGCTAAATATTTACTGATAGTCTCAATTGCAGGTTTGGCAATACTAGCAATAAATACCTGCGCCAATTCAGGAAAACGGGCTGACTCTCCCATCAACAGCCTTTCAAATGCTTGATATTCTTGGTCATTCACCATCTGGTCTAATGCTGTTTTGGCTAACCGCCGCAGCACAATGTAAGGTTCTCCCTGAAGGGGTTGTGTCCCTAAAATCGAATGAAACCGCTTTCTGGCCAGCTTTTCGATTAATGCCCGAAATAACCCTTCTTTATCTTGAAAATGACTATATACCGTGGCTTTAGAAACACTGGCGGCTTCTGCGACTTTATCCATACTCGTAGCCGCGTAGCCGTGGGCGAGAAACTCTTGCATTGCTCCTTGGAGAATCTTTTCTACTTTTTCGGTTGAATTTGAACGGTCAATTTCCCCTACTTTTGGGCGTGCCATTTTTTAATATTCCTTATTTTGCAATCTACCTTAAAAATTTCTGTAGCTGTAACACTTGAGTCGGAAGCCTTTTTGGCAATGCTCTTAAATAGTAAATACTTTTCGGCGATCGCTTGACTAAACTACTCGGTTTAGTATAATCCTAATTATATAACTATACGGTTTAGTTTTGTATTTCCCGCTTCATTGCTCTCTCATAACCGTTGAGCATCTACATCAGAACTGACATAGATAAGGGTGTAAGAGTATAAGGAGGTAAGGGTGTAGGTGTGATTTTACACCTCTATATTCTTTTCTATATCCAAACTAAGTTAAGACATTTACCAGAACTCGATTTCTCCCGAATTTGAATCAACCAATTTGGAATGGTTTCAAAGGTATGCTATCGTGCAGAACTCAAAGCTAGGCAGGCCGATATCTCGTCAGTCAATTTTCCGTCCCCCCTTTTTTATAGCCACTATTGTATCTTTAACCGTAATTGGTAGCAGTATTTTTACTGTATTAAAATTTCGGGAAACGGCTAATCAAAGGGCGCAAATTCCAGTTGTATTATTACCTGAAATCAAAACAGTCACAGCTTTGGGGCGCATCGAACCGAAGGGAAAACTGATAAAACTTTCCGCTGCGACATCAACTGAAGTTAGTCGAGTCGAACAATTGTTAATTAATGAAGGGGATAAGGTAAAAGCAGGACAAGTAATTGCCATTTTAGATAATCGCGATCGCTTAGAGGCAGCATTTAAAGAAGCACAAGAACAAGTAAAAGTTGCCCAAGCGAATCTAAATCGTATCCAAGCAGGGGCAAAACGTGGCGAAGTTGCTGCCCAAACAGCAAAAATTGCCAGTCTAGAAGCAGAACGCCAAGGCAATATTGCTTCTCAAACACTCACTGTTGCCCGTTTACAAGCTGAAGTCGCAAATGCTGTAATTGAAAACAATCGTTATCAAACTCTGTTTAAAGAAGGTGCAATTTCGGTTTCCCAACGAGATAGCAAACGCTTAAATTTAGAAACTGCCCAAAAAACTCTCCAAGAAGCCCAAACCCAGTTAAAACGCATTCAAGCATCTAGTCAGCAACAACTTAAAGAAGCCACAGCCACACTAGACCAAATTACCGATGTACCGAAAGTTGATGTTGAAGCAGCCCAAGCCGAAGTTAATCGTGCGATCGCAACAATGAATCGGGCTAAGGTAAATTTACAACAAGCTTACGTGCGATCGCGCCAAGATGGTCAAGTCATTGAAATTCACGCCCAGCCAGGGGAATTAATTGGCAATGATGGCATTGCGGACATTGGACAAACCAGCCAGATGTATGTTGTCGCGGAAGTTTACGAAAGCGATATTGGCAAAGTCAGTCCAGGGCAAAAAGTGCAAATAGTCGGTGATTTTTTGCCAATTGAATTGCAAGGGACAGTAGAACGTAAAGGCTTGCAAGTGCGGCGACAAAATTTAGTTAATACTGACCCTCTGAGTAATATTGATAACCGAGTCGTAGAAGTCCATATCCGACTAGATCAAGCATCCTGCCAAAAAGCAGCCACTCTCAGCAATTTGCAAGTCAAAGTAGTGATTCAACTTTGATTACTGTTTGTCATTGGTCAAAAAAATACTATTTCTTTATGATGATGTGGCTTTTCAAACAAATGCAGCGACGCACACCTTTAGGATGGCTGCAACTGAGTCATGAAAAAAGTCGGCTGTTGGTAGCATTATCAGGCATTGCTTTTGCTGATGTGCTGATGTTTATGCAGCTTGGCTTTGAGACCGCACTATATGACAGTAATACAAGACTGCATCGCAGTTTACAAGCAGATATTGTGTTACTCAGCCCTCAAGCTCGTAACTTACAAAGTATGTCTTCGTTTTCGCGGCGACGCTTGTATCAAGCGATGGATATACCTGGTGTAAAGTCAGCCGAACCAGTTTATTTTAGTAACAGTATTTGGAAGAATCCCCAAACCCGACGCGAAACTGGGGTGTTAGTAATTGGGTTCAATCCCAATAAGCCAGCCTTTGATTTACCCGATGTCAACCAACAATTACAAACTATCGCCTTACCGGATCATGTGCTGTTTGACCGTGGTGCTAGAGGTGATTATCAAAAAGCGATCGCCCAAATTGATCAAGGTAAAATTCTCACTACAGAAATAGAACGACGCACTATTAGAATTAGTGGATTATTCCAAGTTGGTGCATCATTTGGGGCAGATGGTAGCTTGATGACTAGCGACCAAAACTTTTTGCGGATATTTCCCCGGCGACAGTCCAGTAGTATTAGCTTGGGGTTAATTAAAGTCAAACCTGGCTATGATGCAAAACAGGTAGCAATAGCTTTGAAATCACACCTTAGAGATGATGTCAAGGTGTTAACTCATGCCGAATTTATTGAATTTGAAAATAACTTTTGGCGAACAAATTCACCGATTGGATTTATTTTTAGTCTGGGTGTATCAATGGGGTTTGTTGTCGGAGTAATTATTGTTTACCAAGTTCTTTCGACTGATGTTAATGCCCATATTAGGGAATATGCCACTTTTAAAGCTATTGGCTATCGTAATTACTATTTACTAAGTGTAGTTTTTGAAGAGGCCTTAATTTTAGCCTTGCTAGGTTTCATCCCCGGTGTAGGTGTATCATTGGGACTTTATCAGCTAACTCGCGCGGCGACAAATCTACCAATGTATATGACTTTAATGCGAGGATTACAAGTCATAATTCTCACTTTTATGATGTGTGCGATTTCTGGGGCGATCGCTACTCGTAAACTACAGTCTGCTGATCCTGCGGATATGTTTTAAAATATTTCCATCAAATCTAAAACAAGTACAAAAAGCAGCAATATATTTTTCAATTTTAGTATCGTTTTTGTATAGCAATCCTCAATCATTCGTGATAACTAAAATTACCGACTTCTTGAAAAAGTCGATGATTTGAACCCCACACATTACTTATGACAAACAAACCTATTATTTCTATCCATAATCTCAACCATTATTTTGGTTATGGACAGTTACGTAAGCAAGTCTTGTTTAAAATCAACTTAGAAATTAACGCTGGCGAAATTATTATTTTGACAGGCCCTTCTGGTTCTGGTAAAACTACTTTATTAACTTTAGTCGGTGGGTTGCGCTCTCCACAATTTGGCAGCTTGCAGGTTTTAGGAAAAGAACTTTGCGGCGGTACAGCCGAACAATTAGTGCAGACACGCCGCCATAACGGTTATATCTTTCAAGCACACAACCTGCATGGTAGTTTGACTGCCGTGCAGAACGTCAAAATCGGTTTAGAATTACACCCACATATTAGTCACCAAGAAATCCAAACGCGCTCAATTTGGATGCTAGAACAGGTTGGTTTGGGAAATCACTTGCATTACTATCCTGATAAACTCTCAGGCGGACAAAAACAACGAGTAGCGATCGCCCGCGCTTTGGTGAGTTATCCCAAAATTGTCTTAGCCGATGAACCAACAGCCGCCCTTGATAGCCAATCCGGTCGAGATGTAGTTAACCTGATGCAAAAACTCGCTAAAGAACAAGGCTGTACCATCTTGATGGTGACTCACGACCATCGGATTTTAGACATTGCCGATCGCATTGTGCAGATGGAAGATGGCAAGTTAGTGCAAACAGCCACAAGATAAAATTATTCACAACATCGTCGTGTGTTCGCAATATGGTCGTCACAACTGTATGTGATATTAAATGCTGTATTTGGTTACAAAATGCTTTTTTTTGGGTATAAGGTAGGGCTTCCTACCTTTTTTTATTTGTGCGATCGCTCTTTTCATGCAATTAAAGTTCCTACTTTCTCCCCTAACATTAGAATGGAGATTAATGTAAAGTTATCCCATAGCCAAAGTGTCAGACTCTCTGCCATTGCGCGATCGCTACCTCGCTTTAATTGACGAAATTGTGCAACTCACCCTCCAGGGCAAAATTAGCTCTGTGGAGATGGTGTACCAAATGTTGCAAAAAAATATAACATCTGGTACAGGGGAAATATTTGAGTTAGCGTTGAGCGATCGCTTGAGTAACATCCAAAGTCAGGTAGACAGCGAAAAGGATGAACTCAAAAAAGCTAAGGCTAACCGCAGCCTCAGAGCAATTAAAACAATTCAAAACCAATGGCAACGTTATTGGGAACAGAATAAAGCCATAGAAGCGATCGCCTTAGCAGTTCGAGAAATTACCACTGCTTCCGCAGATGAACGCCTCGCTACATTCTTGCGTTTCACTGACCCCAATCAAAAACAACCATTTAATTCATCACAATTACACCAGTTAGCCAAAGGCTTACAACAATTTGCTCAATTAGATACTGATATTGAACAAATCTTACAAGGCATTATGCGTGGTTTGGCGGGTTGGCAAAAACTCCAAGACCACTTGATTAGTTGGATGTATGAGCAAAATCGAGAATTAGGATTTGGCGGCGTACCGGGAGAAAACGGCCCTTGGGCAATTTGGGCAAAAAAAGTTAACAGCGAGTTTCCGCAAGCACTGTTTCGCAGTTTAGCTTTGGAACAATCGGCAATTGAATTTGCCCAACAACAACGCCGTCTTACCTTGAGTGACTGGGTAGAAATGGCGTTGATATTACAGTATTTGCAACGCGGGTTAGTGAGTTGGTTTGACCAACAACCATATAATGTGCAAGCAGGCTCAAAATTATCGATTTCGACTTTTTTGACCTTTGCCGTGATTTGGAGTCAGTTAGCGAGTGGTTTTGGTAACACTGCGGCTATTTATGGTGATGGTGGTTCCCAAATCATGCTGCAAATTCTGCGGAACTTTGCCCAGCGGGCATATTTTCCCCTATATGGTGGAATATTCGCTTCCTTTTCGGGTAGTTATTTACGCAACGCCTTAGATTATTTAGATGAACCGTTACGCCAAGTTGAGGGAACCCAAGAAAAAGCTAGAATTTTGACTCTATTAGGTTATTCGCAGCGAGCTTTAGGACAATATCAACGCTCAATTAATTTTCATCAGCAAGCATTAGAAATAGCGCGATATGCAGGCGATCGCCCCTGTGAAATTGCCAATCTCAACCACCTCAGCCGCACCTATGTGCAGGAAAAAGATTATGGTGAGGCGATTAATTATAGCCAACGAGCGTTAATCTTGAGTCGGCAAGCAGGCGATCGTACAGGTGAAGCCAACGCTTTGGTCAATCTTGGTTACAGCGAAGTTATGCAGGCGCAACAATTAGAACAAATTGAACCAGAAAGCTATGAGATGCCAATTAATTATTTAGAACAAGGTTTAAAGTTATTAGATAAATTAGGAGATATCCAAAGTAAAGCCTTGTGTTTGAGTAGTTTAGGCATTGCCTATCTTGTGATTGATGAAGCGCCTACGGCAATTAAATATTTAGAAGATGGTTTTAAAACAGCACAAACTTGTGGAGACTTATATCTTCAAGGACGAAATTTAGCATATTTAGCTGAAGCTTATTATCAACTACAAAATGCCGAAAAAGCCATTTATACTGGTGGTTTAGGAATGTATCTTTTAGAGCAGATTGCTTCTAATGAATGGAAACAGCCAGCAGGTTTATTAACAATTTTGCAAGGACAAATAGGCAAAGAAGCATTCCAAAGTATGTTACAACAACACCGTTCTAAAATCATGGCGATTATTGGTGTTGATGGCTATGATCACATCCCAGCATTATTAACCACATATCAGCAAGATATGTAATATAGATGTAGTCAGATATGTTAGGACAACTTGAAAGCTTGAATGCCAGGAATAGTCAGACTTTTCCTTCTGCCTTTTGGAGGCAGCGCATTGGGCGGGAAATGCCCGACTTGTTCGCGCAGCTTCTCCGATTAGGAGAAGCGACTGTCGTCCTTCTGCTATATAATCTAATGTCATTTGTAAAAAAATGAAAGACATGTATCCTTGGTTGCCAAGACTTTCATCACTTCTGGTTTTATACTGATACTACCCACAGATTTTGATTTAAAAATTATCAAGCGATCGCCTAGTCCAAACATCAAACTATGAATTATCACATTTGCGGCTTGGAAGCGACTCCAGAATGGCTCAAAATAAAATCAATTGATTACATTGCCGAATGCTTAGAGGCTTGTGAAACTCTAGAAATGGTGGCTGACTTACGGGAAATATTTCCCAGGTCTGCTTTGCGTTCGGCAAGTATTAAGGTAGAAGAGGTGCAACGTCAAAGGCTGGTTAACTGGTTGCAGGTGTTGAACCAAGAAGAAAAAGCTGCATAGAATTTTCAAAAGAGGAAAAGCAAGCATTTCTCTCCATTGTCAATTGAAATTACATTTAGCAAATATCAGCACTCTTCTCCCACGGAAAGGGGACAATAAAAACAAGTATCCCTCAGTCCGCAACGCATGAGCTACTGCCTTAATCCTCGATGTCCCAAACCTGAAAATCCGGCTGATGTTAAGTTCTGTACGACTTGTGGTTCTAAGTTGCTACTTAAAGAACGCTACCGCGCCATTAGGCCGATAGGACAAGGTGGTTTTGGCAGAACTTTTTTGGCTGTAGATGAAGATAAACCGTCAAAACCACGTTGTGTAATTAAGCAATTTTATCCTCAAGCCCAAGGCACAAACACAGTTAAAAAAGCTGTGGAATTATTTATCCAAGAAGCGGTGCAGTTGGATGAATTGGGTAAACATCCACAAATTCCTGAACTTTTGGCATACTTTACTCAAGATGATCGACAGTATTTAGTCCAAGAATTTATCAATGGATTGAACTTAGCACAGGAATTAGCAAAAAATGGAACTTTTAGTGAAACGCGGATTTACCAATTATTGAATGATTTATTATTAGTATTGCAGTTTTGTCATACAAAACAAGTAATCCACCGCGATATTAAACCAGAAAATATTATCTTACGTGAGAGCGATCGCAAACTAGTTTTAGTTGATTTTGGTGCTGCTAAATCTGCAACTGGCGCAGCATTAAATCAAACTGGTACTAGTATTGGTAGTCCTGAATATGTTGCACCAGAACAAATTAGAGGTAGAGCAGTTTTTGCCAGTGATATTTATAGTTTAGGAGCTACCTGCATTAACTTATTAACTGGGCGATCGCCTTTCGATTCTTATGACACTAATAACGATACTTGGGTTTGGCAGAAATACTTAACAACTCCCGTGAGTGATCACTTGAGCCGAATTTTCAATAAAATGCTCGAAAGTATCCCAGCTAGACGTTACCAAACAGTAGATGAAGTTCTGCAAGACTTAAATACACAGTCGCCAGTAGCTAATCAGTCACAGATACCTGTAAAACCTCATGTTCAGTCATCACCTACCTTACCGCCGACGGTTGTGAGCAACACACCTAGCCAAATTGATTTAGAACTAGAAGAATTAAAAACTCAATTTATGGGCGGGAAACCTCAAGCAAATCAAGTCCAGCCAACAAATCCAACATCTCAACCTGCAAGTAAAAGCGAAATAGATCAAGAGTTAGAAGAATTGAAAGCGAAATATTTAGGTAACAATAACTCACAAAATCCATGAATGATGAGGGTGATGCGTAAAATACACCCCCATATCCTTGATTTTTCGGTTTTATGCTAGTCTTGAACTATTTTTGATGATGTGGATTGAGAAGATAAAAAACTTTTAGTAACACTAGTTTCTGCCCTTGTATAAACATAAGTTTGCAAATCGGGTAATTTTCGAGTTTGGCAGATTTTCTCTGCACGTTCCCAAAAATCTGTATCTTCTCCATAAATCATATTATTAAAACCTTTCAATGCAAAAAATACTTGTCTCTTGCCAAAAAAAGTGGGGCCAAGTACGCATTCTCGGAGATTTATTGTTTTACCTGGTTGAAAATAATCTGCTACCCAAATCTCTTCATCTGTAACAAACCCCCCTTCAATTAAATCAATTTCTGGATGTTGCTGCATATATTTAATGCGTGTATCTAGGTGTTCTGGTAAATAGGCATCATCGCTATCTAAAAATGTGATGTATTTACCAAAAGATGCTTGAATACCAGCATTTTTAGCATGACATTGTTTTTTATTTTGATGTTTTAAATAACGGATATTTGGTAAAATATTAATATATTGATCGACAATTTCAAAAGTATTATCGGTACTGCCATCATCCACTATAATCAGTTCCCAATCTTGAAAAGTTTGGGAAATCACGCTATTAATACAATGGTTTAAATGTTTTGCCCGATTGTAAGTACAAATAATAATTGATATTTCAGGCAGTACGTCAAAAATTACACTACTCATATTCAATAGCTCAAAAATACTTCATTGCTCATCAATAGTGAGCAGGTATAACGCAATTATTGTACAGGATAGTAGATAGTATGCAAGGGAACATCCCGGCTTTTGCAAAGATAGTAAAAATCAGGCAGGATAATTAATGGTTATTCAATATTTTAGGTTTTATCAATAGGACATCAACAGTGCCATTAAATCAGCCACCTCCCAACAATCAAACCCAACGCTGGACATTTACTCAACTGTTCGGACTAGCAAGTCGCAATCCGTTGATGATTTCTCGATGGGTGCTGCGTTGGGTTATGGTGGGGACAGTGAGTGGTTTATTTGCCGGATTGTACTGGAATGTTTTAGAACTGTTAACTCACCAGTTGCAAAGGTTTCAAGGTTTAAGTTTGTTAATTGTCATGCCACTAGCGGGTTTAATTGTTGGGCTAGTGATTCATTTTCTCGGAAATCCTGGGGAAATCGCCGTGATTGTGGATAATATTCATTTTCGTGGTGGACGCTTGGATGGGCGAAAAAATCCCTCGATGATTTTGGCTTCCCTAATTAGTATTGCTGCTGGTGGTAGTGCTGGCCCAGAAGCACCATTAGTACAGGTTACAGGTTCCTTTGGGACTTGGGTAGGCGATCGCCTGAAACTCCAAGGTGAAGATTTGCGTTCTATGAGTTTGGCGGCGATGGCGGCGGGTTTTACGGCTTTGTTTGGCGCACCTTTGGGTGGGGCGATGTTTGCCCTAGAAATCTTACACCATCAGCATATTGTGGAGTATTACGAAGCTTTAATGCCAGCTATTGTTTCTAGTTGTGCTAGTTATTTGGTATTTACGGCGATTACTCATTTAGGAATTGCGCCAACTTGGCATTTTCCCCAATATCGCTTGGAAAATATCGATGATTTTGCCTTCGCAATTCTGTTTGGGATCATTGGGGCGATCGCTGGATGGATTTTTATGTGGATTTTTCGCACTTGCGATCGCGCTTTTCACCTGATTCCTGGCCCGGTTTATGTCCGCACGACTCTAGCAGGATTGGGAATTGGTAGTTTAGCGGCTTTTTTACCCCTCACCCGTTATTTTGGCCATGAAGAGTTAGAAATTATTCTAGAAACCAGCTTTTCTGGTGTTTTCTTGTTAACGCTGGCTTTGGGTAAAATGGCAGCCATTAGTATGACAGTTACAGGCGGGTGGCGCGGTGGATTTATTATCCCTTTATTTTTCACTGGTGCTTGTATTGGCAAAGCAGTAGTAGTTTTGATTCCGGGGATCAATCCGGCTTTAGCAATGATTTGTACAATGGCGGCGATTAACGCGGCTGTGACACGCACACCGATTAGTACGACTTTACTGCTATCGAAACTAACTAGCTTTAGTCCGTTTACACCAATTTTATTTGCCAGTTTGGTAGGATTTTTTCTGGCTCCGAAAGTGCCTTTGATTGCTGCTCAACTGAAGTCTCAACAAGAAGCGATTGATTAACTCAAAAAACAGTCAATCAATTCTTTACATCTTCAGATGATTTTGGGATTCTTGTTTGGCTGCCAAATATTTAGCGATCGCTGCGGCATTCAACGGAATCACTTTTGTTGTTGGGCGTATTGTCTGTAACAATGCGTTTAGGCTGCCACAAGAATGACTAGCCTTGCGATACACGCAAGCATAACTTACACCAGGCAGACGGAAATAGCTACCTATGGCTAATTGTTGAAATGTCATCAGAGCCTCAGATGAATAACGACAGGGAAAATCACAATTGATTGACGAACTTAACCATGATAAGCCGGATAAACTAAGAACCCAAGATTTTATCCAACTACCTTTAGATTGCCACTTTTTTTGCTTACCGTTTCTATCTCAATCCATAACTAAATGCTATGTCCTACTTATTACTGATGCAGGCTCAGTCATAACTTGTAATTAGGCAAATTAGCTTTAGTTTGGGGGAAATTTACTAAATTAATCTTTTTAACTCAAACTATCTTCGTTAAATCTTATTTATCGCGTCTAAAAGAGGCGTTTGTCTAGTTACTTTAGGTGAGTTTTTCGGGCAAAAAAAAACAATACGTGCTAGAATTGTATCAAAATATGTCAATTATTCAAGAGTAATTTGGAATAATTTTACGCTTTGCCAACTTTAAAGGCTAAATCCTACGATTTTTGGAGTTATTTAGGTTATGACAACCTCACAGGAGAGGATTATCCCCACAGATCTGCGGAACGAAATGTCCCGGTCTTATCTGGAATACGCTATGAGCGTGATAGTGGGTCGGGCGCTCCCAGATGCCAGGGATGGTCTGAAACCTGTGCATCGCCGTATCCTCTACGCCATGCACGAACTAGGTTTACTGCACGATCGCCCCTTTAGAAAGTGCGCTCGTGTGGTTGGGGAAGTTTTGGGTAAATATCACCCCCACGGCGACACAGCAGTATACGATGCCTTGGTGCGGATGGCGCAGGATTTTTCCATGCGATCGCCTTTAATTAACGGACATGGTAACTTTGGTTCCGTAGATAACGATCCCCCAGCGGCAATGCGATACACAGAATGTCGCCTGCAAGCTTTAACCAGCGCCGCCCTACTCCAAGACATCGAATCAGAAACCGTAGACTTTGCAGATAACTTCGACGGTTCCCAACAAGAACCCACAGTTCTACCGTCGCGCATCCCCCAACTCCTATTAAATGGTTCATCGGGAATTGCTGTGGGGATGGCTACCAACATTCCGCCCCACAACTTAGGCGAATTGATTGATGGATTAGTCGCTTTAATTCACAATCCCGAAATCACCGACCTCCAGTTGATGCAGTACGTCCACGGGCCAGACTTCCCGACAGGGGCGCAAATTCTTGGCACATCAGCTATTAAAGAAGCTTACACCACAGGGCGTGGTTCCATTACCATGCGTGGTGTCGCCAACATAGAAACCATCGAACAGCGTGGTCGTCCCGAACGAGAAGCAATTATCATCACCGAATTGCCTTATCAAACCAATAAAGCCGCATTAATTGAGAAAATTGCCGAATTAGTCAACGACAAGCGGATTGAAGGCATTGCAGATATCCGCGATGAAAGCGATCGCGACGGGATGCGAATTGTTATCGAACTCAAGCGCGATGCTTATCCTCGCGTGGTTTTGAACAACCTTTACAAGCAAACCCCACTGCAAGCCAACTTTGGGGCAAATATGCTAGCTTTGGTGAACGGGGAACCGCAAATCCTCACCCTGAAGCAGTTTTTAGAAGTATTCCTCGATTTCCGCATCATCTCCATTACCAGACGCACCCAGTACGAACTGCGAAAAGCCGAAGAACGCGACCATCTTTTACAAGGGTTATTGATTGCTTTAGCCCATTTAGATACCATTATTAACTTAATTCGCCATGCCCCTGACGCACCCACAGCCAAAGGTGAATTGATTACAAACTACGGACTCTCCGAAGTGCAAGCCGACGCAATTTTGCAAATGCAACTGCGCCGCTTGACTGCCCTCGAAGCAGATAAAATTCGCCTAGAACACGAAGAATTACAAGAGCGCATCGGCGATTTGCGAGATATTCTGGCACGGCGAGAAAGAATTTTAGAAATCATTGAAACCGAAGTTTCCCAAATTAAAACCAGCTTTGCCACACCCAGACGCACAATTATTACCCACGCCGAAGGGGAAATCGATGAACGTGACCTAATTGCCAACGAAAAAGCAATTATTCTGTTAACACAGCAAGGTTACATCAAACGGATGCCCGTCAACACCTTCGAGGCGCAAAGCCGCGCCACCAGAGGTAAAGCCGCCGCCAAGGTCAAAGACGATGACACCGTAGAACATTTCTTAACTTGTTGTGATCACGATAGTGTTTTATTCTTTAGCGATCGCGGCGTAGTTTACTGCCTCAAAGCCTATCAAATTCCCGTGGGTTCCCGCACCAGTCGAGGTACACCCATTGTCCAAATGCTACCCATTCCCAAAGAAGAAAAAATCACCTCCATTGTCCCCGTTGACGAATTCAGCGACGACGAATATTTAGTCATGCTCACCAAAGGTGGCAATATTAAGAAAACGGCCTTAGCCGCTTTTAGTAATATTCGGGCTAACGGTTTAATTGCTATTTCCTTAGAAGAAGGGGATCAACTGCGGTGGGTACGCCGCGCTAGAGTTGAAGACAGTATCATCATTGGTTCCCGTCTGGGGATGGCAATACACTTTAGATGTACCCACGAACAACTGCGGCCTCTTGGTAGGGCGACGCGGGGTGTGAAATCGATGAAACTCAAAAAGGGTGATGAACTCGTAGGGATGGATATTATTCCCGCCGCTATTTTAGACACACTCGACACGGGAACGGAAGAGTCAGAAATAGAAGAAATCGAAACCGAAGATATCGAAAATGTGGAAGAAACCACAGAAGTAGAAGTAACAGGTAATGTTGGCCCTTGGGTGCTAGTTATTACAATGGGCGGCTACGGCAAACGCGTACCCGTTGCCCAATTCCGTTTGCAAAACCGTGCAGGTCAAGGTTTAATGGCTACCAAATTCAAAAACCGCAAAACCAAAGACAAATTAGCCACCTTGCAAATTGTCAACAGCGACGATGAAATCATGATGGTGACAAATCGCGGTATCATTATCCGTCAGGCTACCAATGCAATTTCCATCCAATCGCGATCAGCTACTGGCGTAAGAGTCCAACGCTTAGACGAAGATGACGCAATTACCGGAGTTGCGATCGTTCCGCCTGATACTGGTGATGAAGAAGAAACAGAATGAAAGCAAGAGTAAAAAGGAAAAAGGAAAAGGCGAGAATTCATTTTTTACTTTTGCCTTTTACCTTTTACTTTCGCTAATTAGCGGTGTTTTGATGGGGCTAACCGTCGCCCCTGTCGGTGCATGGTTTTTGGCTTGGATAGCCTTAGCCCCACTTTGGGTATTAGTTGTTCACAAAAGTAACTCTTATTTAGAAGCTAAAAAGCAAAAACCCTTCCTTTTACCTTTTACCTCCTTCGGAGTTCGCCAGTCGCTCATGGGGGAAACCCCCAAGACCGCGCTGGCTCACTTTTACCTTTTACCTTTACTCTGGGGTGTTGGTTATCACAGCGTCGCCCTCTTTTGGATTACCGGGATTCACCCGATGGATTGGTTGGGTGTGCCTTGGTGGCCGAGTTTGGCTATTACTATATTTTGCTGGGGCTTTATTAGCCTATGGGGCGGGTTATTTGTCATTCTTTGGGGTGCTGTGATGATGCGCCTGAATCAATCAAAACCTTGGTTACGAGTTCTGATTGGTACAGCCGTCTGGTGTGGTTTAGAAAGCTTATGGAGTTCCGGTTCTTTGTGGTGGAGTTCTCTCGCTTATACTCAATCACCACATAACTTAGTCATTTTACATCTTGGGCAACTGTCTGGCCCGAATACTGTAACAGCTGCGATCGCCGCCTTCAATGGTCTAATCGCCGAAGCCTACCTATCTTCTACACCTCGGCGCTTCGTCAATAAATATTTAGTACTAGCCACAGGGCTATTCATCACCTTACATCTCATCGGCTGGTTTTTATATAGCCAACCCATCGCCCAACCACCAGCAGCAGCCTTAAAAATAGGCGTTGTTCAAGGTAACATCCCCAACAAAATCAAAGTCAAACCTGAAGGATATCTTCGCGCGATTACAGGGTACACCAGCGGCTATTTAACTCTAGCCGAACAAGGTGTAAATGCAGTTCTCACACCCGAAGGCGCGTTACCAATTTTTCAGCGCAATTTTGGAGACACCCCTCTATTTGCAGCAGTACAGGAAAAAGGTGTAGTAGTTTGGGTTGGTGCATTTGGGGAAAAAGGACGCAGTTATACAAACAGTTTGTTTACTGTCAATAGCCAGGGTGAAACTACCAGCAGATATGATAAATCCAAACTCGTACCATTGGGTGAATATATCCCCTTTGAAGAGATTTTAGGTAAATTAATTAGCCGCTTGTCACCATTGGATGAACATCAAGTTCACGGTGCAGCCAACCAAATATTTGATACACCTTTTGGACGGGCAATTGTCGGTATTTGCTACGAATCGGCATTTCCTGAAGTATTTCGCCGTCAAGCTGCGGCGGGTGGGCAATTTATCCTCAGTTCTTCTAACGATGCCCATTACAGTGCAGCTATGCCATTTCAGCATCATGCTCAGGATATCATGCGGGCAATTGAAACTGATAGATGGTCAGCACGGGCAACTAATACCGGTTATTCGGCTTTTGTCGACCCCCACGGCAGAACTTTGTGGATATCTGGCTATAACATCTACCAAACTCACGCAGAGACTATTTATCGCCGTCAAACGCAGACTTTATATGTGCGTTGGGGTGATTGGTTGACACCGTTGTTGTTAGGTTTGGGTGTTGTGGGTTGGTTTGTGGGAAAAGTATTTTAAACGCAAAGGTATGCAAAGTCCGCGCAGAGTTACGCAGAGGAAGAGGAGTTGAGTTGAGAAAATCAGGAGGAAGTGGAACCAACGGTACAACAATTATGAATGTTAACACCAGAAGAACAAGTGCAAAAAGTTGAACAACGCGCTCAAATATTAGCAGAACAATTAAGAAAACTGGGTGTAGACCCAGATTCTTTGATTTAAACAGGTTTACCTGTTGACTCTGGCTTAGATTTATTAGCTTGTAATTGCACCCAAACAAAGAAGGGAATTGCGAGTAGTTGAGTGGCGGTAGAAAATATTACTAATAGGGTAATGGAGCGATCGTACAAAACACCCATTAAAGTACTGCCTAAAAACCAAGCAAAACCGTAGCCAGTGCTAAAGATACCATAAGCTGTGGCGCGTTTGTTTTTTGGTACAAGTCCAGCGATCGCAGCTTTCAAAATCGACTCTTGTGCGCCCATCCCAATACCCCAAAATGCTATGCCTAACAGCGCCATTTGTGTATCGCCAAAAAATACCAACGGCGCGAAAAAGGAGGAAACAAAAGCAGCAACCATCAAAATAGAAATACCAACTCTGTCAAACAGATAGCCAAATATCAGTGCAGCTACGGCATCGACTCCCATTGCGAAGGCATAAAATAAAGGAATTGTTTGACCGGAAGCAACATTTCCCTTTTGAAAATGAAAGGCGATTAAGGGAAAATCTGCATAACCAGCCGCAATAATCGCCACCGCACCCAAATAAATCCAAAATACTCGCGGTATTCCGTCTTCTTGACTCATTTCATGTTCAATTTCCAAGTCGCTGGGGTTGGGATATAAAAATTGCAAAACCAATAACACAATCAATCCCAACACCGCAGGTACAATCAAAATCGTGAAGCCGTTGCGATACTCTCCTTGGAAATAAACCATTGCTGCTACCGCTAAAGGCCCCATCACAGCACCGGTTTGATCCATTGCTTCATGCAAACCAAAGCCGAAACCTCTGCCAATTTGACTCACACCATGAGACAGGAGTGCATCTCGCGGGGGAGTCCGCACGGCTTTACCTGTGCGTTCTGCCATCATCAAACCAGCTGCTACTTCCCATCTGCCGGCAAAGGCTAATAATGGGACAACGGCAGTGTTCAAAATAAATCCTAAAGTTGTAATCCCCCAATATTTGCGTGTCTGATCGCTGAGATAACCAATGGCTAGGCGCAAACCATACCCAATCAGTTCCCCAAAACCCGCTACTAGCCCTACCACAGTGCCGCTTGCGCCCAAAACCTGTAAATAAGCCCCCGTAATACTACGCGCCCCTTCATAAGTGGCATCGGCACAGAGACTAACAAAACCAAGTAAAATCACAAACTTCAAGGCGGCTGATTTCTGTGCCATATTCTTGTTTCTATGCAAATTGCTAGTTTAGAGAATTCTGTCTTTATTGCTAGATTTGAATTTGAAAAAACCACCCTGTTTTGGCGAAATTGCTGGTTGTAGCAGCTAAGACAGAATTTCGGTTATATCATAAAGTTTTGGAATATTTGGCAAAGTCCGCTGTAAACATTTGAATTTAGCCTTAAAGTCGCAAAATTACTAAATTATTTATTTGCTACTGGCAATTTTTTACATAGATAAATTACTCAACAGGATGATTTTGTCATTGATTGTGTAGTATTTTTGGTGCTAGTCTGTCTTAGGATCAATCCAATGAAGCAGTTCCTCAGAACAGTATTTGGCATTAAAACATACATCATTTGGCTGCTGACACCAATACTGGCAATTATTCTTGGTGCATCGCTGTTGGCTACCCCGGCGTTAGCTACTGGCGTGTATCAAATTCCCAATTTAAACCCTGGCGGTGACTGGGTTGTAGATCAAGGTGAAGTGATTAGTCGGATCAACGAAGGTAAGATTAGTAGTGCCTTTGAAGATTTGGCAAAGAAAACTGGCAATGAAGTCAGGTTTGTGACCATTCGCCGTTTAGACTATGGTGAAACACCAGAAAGCTTTACTCAAGGGCTTTTTGAAAAATGGTTTCCCACAAAAGAAGCACAAGCTAACCAAACTTTGTTGGTGCTAGATACTGTTACTAATAACACGGCTATTATTAGCGGAGATAAAGTCAAATCTTTGCTCACTGATTCTATTGCCGGTAGTGTAGCTACAGAAACCTTAGCTGTACCATTACGGGATGGGAACAAATATAATCAGGCATTTTTGGATGCAAGCGATCGCCTTGTTACAGTTCTCTCTGGTGAACCAGACCCAGGCCCACCAAAAATTACTGAAAACGTTCAGGTAGAAGGTACTTTCACCAAAGCAGAAGATACCGACAAAGGTAATGCTACGGCTTGGGTGATAGGACTAGTAATTGCTGCAACCATTATCCCGATGGCGACTTACTACATCTATCTAGTCTATCAACCACCATCTAACGGCTAATTCTGAAGTATGAAGTCTGAAGTCTGAAATTTTTTACTTCATACTCCATACTTTTCTTAGTCTTGAACATACTCTTGTCCTGTCACTAAAGCCATCTCAGCGCGGACAAATTCTCGTCCTAAATAGGCCGCATGGTCTAACTGAGAAACTGGACAGGGCTGAGTTTGTTCAAAAATTTTGACGCTAAGTTCCTTTGCTGTTTTACTACTAAAAACTGTGGTGTGAGTTCTTTCCACCTTACCTCGTGCAGGAATTACTTTGCCTGTTTCGGGATCTACAGCTAAACCATGCTCATCAATTACATTGGTAAAATGCTTTGCATAGATTAATCCCTCGCCTCTATCTAAATAGATGATGAAATATCCAGCGGGGTCAAGGTCAATATGACGCTGAGAAAGTCTATCATCAATTGCTGCTAAATCTTGAACTATTAAATCCATAACCACTATCAAAAACAAAATTCTTTCTTCAGGGTTTTTACACCATATACTTAAGTGTAATTCTTATTTTCCTCAGTACGACCATTAAATCGGTAAGCGATTAATATCTTTGTTGCAGCCAATTACTACCATTGCTGAACCACGTTCTAAGCGCCTATTAGGTTCGGGATTAATGGCAAATTTTCCCTCTTGACTCACAGCCAGCAAATTTAAACCATAACGGTTACGCAGTTGAATTTCTGTGATAGTTTTGCCATGAAATTCATCTGGGACAATCATCTCGACAATGCTGTGATCTGGGTCAAGGTCAAATCTGTCTAATATAGATGGTTTTGTTAGAGTCCGCGCTAAAGCACAGCCGGCTTCATATTCAGGGAAAACAACATGGTCTGCACCGACTCTCTTTAATAACTTGCGGTGAACTTCACTAGAGGCTTTAGCCACAACATGAGGTACACCACCTTCTTTGACGTTGAGAGTGGTAATAATACTTTCTTGAACATAATTACCGATCGCTATAATGACCGTATCAAATTCAAAGATTCCTGCTTCTTTCAGCGCAGCGGGTTCAGTTGAATCTAGTTGCAAAGCATGACCAACTATTTGTTCTGTCAAAGCTTCTGAAACTCTTTTTTCATCAATATCTGTGGCTAGTACGTCATAACCGAATTTATGCAGTGTTGAACTGACAGAACGACCAAACCGACCTAAACCAATAACAGCAAATTGGTTGTTATCTTTACGTAAACTGCGAAAAAACCCTAATGATGCAAGATTCACAGTTGCTATCCTTGTTAAAGCTCCCTGGATTTAGGACAAAAAATACTTAAATCTAACTTAAAGTAACAATTTTTATTTTTTGCCTAGTGTTTTATATTTTATCAGTTTAAGTTAATGACATTGATACTAAGTGCGGTTATCTCACCAGTAAGTTTTCGTTACGCACAAAAAACATCCCCGACTTCTTTAAGAAGTCGGGGATGTTAGCTTCTAGATTTTTACTAGATTATCCTACTAATAAATTTTCTTCAGGATAGTGAATTCTACTAGGACGAGGGTCGCCTAAAATAGCTGACATTAGTAATAAAACTCCAACTCTGCCTATATACATCGTAATAATTAAAATCAGCTTGGCTGCGCTGGAAACACTAGCTGTAATACCTGTAGAAAGACCAACAGTAGCAAAAGCAGATACTACTTCAAATAAAATTTGAATAAAATCTAATTTTGGCTCTGTTAAGGAGATAATGATAGTTGCCAAAACTACAGTAGCTACAGAACCAACTAAAACCCCAACTGCTTTCAAAATTAAATTTATGGCTATCTTGCGGTCATATAATAAAACTTCTTCTTTACCTTGAAGAATTGCTTTTGTACAACTAGTAAGAACTCGCAAAGTTGCAGTTTTCATACCGCCGCCTGTACCACCAGGACTAGCACCAATAAACATCAGCGCTATGGTAATAAATAGACCAGCAGTGGTCATCTTACTAATATCAATAGTGTTAAATCCGGCAGTTCTAGGGGTAACAGATTGGAACCATGCCACTAATAATTGTCCACCGAAATCTAGTTTACCAAAGGTTTCAGGATTTCTAAATTCTATACATAAAAAAGCAATTGTTCCAACAAACAAAAGAATTATAGTTGTGCTGGTAGCAACTTTAAAATCTAAAGAAAGTACTAAAGCTGTCTTCTGTTTGAGGAAGCGATCGCGCAACCAAAGGTACATTTCTAAAATTACTTGATAACCAATGCCACCAAAAATAATTAATGTAGTCACGGTGAAAACAACTAACCCAGATGTTTGATAACCAATCAAGTTATCTTTAAACAAACTAAAACCTGCGTTATTCCAAGAATTAACACTATGAAAAATCGCTAACCACAATCCTTGTGACCAACCATAGTTCGGCACAAAAGCAGGCAACAGTAGAAATACGCCTGTAATTTCAAAAATTAAAGTAGTGGCAATAATTGAGCGAATGACTTGGGCGCTACCTTGCATTCCTGGCCTATCTAAAGCTTGCTGAATTGCAATTTTTTGTCGCATATCAAATCTGCGTCCAATGAGCAAAATCAAAAAGGTAGTAGTTGTCATATATCCCAACCCACCAATTTGAACTAGCAGTGCAATAAACAGTTGACCCCAAAAAGAAAAATAAGTCCCAGGGTCAACTACTGACAAGCCAGTTACACAAACAGCAGATGTTGAGGTGAATAACGCCACAACTAAATTATTCCAACTTCCATCGCTAGTTGAAATCGGCAGCATCAACAAAATAGTCCCGACAGTGATGACAGCCAGAAAACCCAAACAAATTGTCCGCGAAACAGTCATATTAAGGTAGAGCCTCTAAATTATTCCAGGGAGGGTCTGAGGAAAGTTTGGAAACCTAACCCCCTAGCCCCTTCCCTACGATGGAAGGGGGAGAAATCAAAGCCTCTCCCCTAAAAGGCTTACGGTGTACACACAAGTCTTAGAAAGTCGCCCAACAGCGTTTCGATCCCCCCTAACCCCCCTTGAAAAGGGGGGGAACAGGAGTTAAAGTCCCCCTTTTTAAGGGGGATTTAGGGGGATCAGATTACTTGTGTGTACACGGCAGCCCCTAAAAGGAGAGAGGTTTGGAGAGGGGTTTTTAGTAGAATTTGCATTTTGGCAAACATCATCTAAGCTTTGACTCTTTCCTGGAAAAGAAAAACATCCTGATTTAATTAAAAACACACATGGTAGCCTACCAGTATGTTTATTTAAACTCTGTCTTGTCTTAACATTATTTGTTTTATGAGTACAACACTATATCAGCAAATTCAGCAGTTTTACGATGCTTCTTCGGGTTTATGGGAAGAAATTTGGGGCGAACACATGCACCACGGTTTTTACGGTGCGGATGGAACGCAAAAAAAAGAGCGCCGTCAAGCGCAAATTGATTTAATTGAAGAAATACTTCGTTGGGCAGATGTAGAAACAGCAACTAACATTTTAGATGTGGGCTGTGGTATTGGCGGTAGTTCTTTATACTTGGCAGAAAAGTTTCATGCTAGAGCTACAGGTATTACTTTAAGTCCTGTGCAGGCGGCGAGAGCAACAGAACGCGCCCAAGAAATGCTGTTAAATCTGAGAAGTAAGTTTTTAGTGGCTGATGCTCAAGCAATGCCTTTTGCAGATGATAGTTTTGACTTGGTTTGGTCGCTGGAAAGTGGCGAACACATGCCTGATAAAACTAAATTTTTGCAGGAGTGTTATCGCGTATTAAAACCAGGTGGTACTTTAATTATGGCGACTTGGTGCCATCGCGCTACGGATGAAACGCCACTAACAGCAGATGAACAAAAGCATTTGCAAGATATTTACCGCGTGTATTGTTTGCCTTATGTGATTTCGTTACCGGAGTATGAAGCGATCGCCCATCAATTACCATTAAAAAATATCCGCACTGCTGATTGGTCAGTTGCGGTTGCACCATTTTGGAATATAGTTATTGATTCCGCATTCACCCCCAGTGCCATTTTTGGGTTGTTGCGTTCTGGCTGGAGTACCATTCAAGGAGCCTTAGCACTGGGATTAATGGGTCGCGGTTATGAACGTGGGTTAATTAAGTTTGGGTTGGTGTGCGGGAATAAGTAGAGATTCCGGCTTCTTGAATTGCCGAAAAAGCTGTTTCCCCAATGATGCGGTGCGCCATAGTTGTGGGATGAATACCATCCCAAAATAAAAACTGGTCGGGATTACCACATACTTGAGAACCAGATAAACATGAACTGCTAACATTAGTCAAACCAAATGCAGCCGGATTAGCGATCGCATTGCGATACAAGGTGTTAGCATCCAAACTGACAATCTCTAAGTCAGGATGCTGCTGGCTTAGTATCTTCAGCGATCGCCTTAAGCCTTGATTATGTGCTTGGGTTAATGAACTCAGATTGAAGGAATTTGTGTTGCTGCTTGTTGCTGGTAACTTGCCTAAATCTGGTAGATTCGCCACCAGAAATTTTTTCGCACCGACATCAGTTAAAGAAGCGATCGCTTGTGTGACATTTTCAATTGGGACATTTACATTATTTACTCCTTGTAAATAATCATTCGCCCCCGCCCAAACTACATATAAGGCATTTGAATTAGTCTTTTGATGTGTCTGAGTAAATGACTTGATTTGAGTTAATAAGTTCGGGACATAATTGTTGCCCACATTACCAGTAGTTGCACCTCCGTAAGCAAAATTGTTAGTTTGCTGACTGGATAGATGCAGGCGATCGGCAAGATATTCAATCCACACCCGACCATTAGAGTAACGCCCCTGAAAGTATGTTGGACTAGGGGGGTACATTCCCCCTGTTGCTTGAAATACCTTACCTGCATCCGATAGACTGTCGCCAAACACATAGAGTCCGGCGATCGGATGAGTACTAGCAAAAGAATTTGTGAGTAGAACCATGATAAAAGCTAAAAATGATAGTCCTATTACTAAAAATGAATTCTTTTTTGGCATGAATGTGCGGTTTTATTGCCAATTTTTCAACTAATATTTGGTTAGCTAATTACTTCTCTAGGCTAACAAGCTACCTGAAGGGATTGTGAGTGTAACCGAATACTTTTAGGTGTGGATTTTGCTAAATTAAGACTAAAACTGCATCTCATAGATTTATGCTTGAAGCTGTAAATAGTCCAGAAAAGTCTGCTTTTTGACCATTGACATTGGACTTTTTATTCTGCCAGTTATGTAATACCTATGACAGATGATCTTTCCCAATCATGTCGTTTTTGATTAAACCTTTTTTTAAAGCAATCATCACTGCTTGGGTGCGATCGCTCGCCTCTAACTTTTGTAAAATGGCATGAATATGCACTCGCACTGTTCCCGGTGCAATATATAGTGCAACTGCAATTTCTTGATTGGTTTTACCTGCTGCTAACAGCGATAAAATTTCTTGTTCACGCTGAGTTAATGGATTGACAATCTTGGAGATATTTTCTAATTGAGGCAGTTCAGAAACAAAAGAAGAACGAATTTCTCTTGTTGCAGTTTCATCCCACCAAGAAGCGCCAGCCGCCACAGAACGCAATGCTAAAACTAATTTTTCCGCAGCAATGCCTTTCAGGCAATAACCTTGAGCGCCTGCTTCAATTAACTTGAAAATTAAAGGCTTTTGCGAGTGGGAAGTGAGAATTAAAATTGGCAGTGCAGGATTTTGCTGCTTAATTTGTCTACAAGTTTCAATTCCACCAATTCCCGGTAAACCCACATCTAACAACACAATATCTAGAGGATGTTCTTTGACTAACTCAATAGCTGTTTCACCATCTTCCGTCTCAGCAATAATTTCTAACCCAGGTTCTTGTTGCAACCGTACTTGCAAACCTAAGCGAAAAAGTTCATCATCTTCAACTAGTAGAATTTTGATTGGGGTAGAAGACATTTCACGCAGTTGGCGGAGATGGAAATGGATAAACAGGTAGTCTAAAAGCAAACACAGCACCAGTCGGCACTTTGTTCTCTGCCCAGATTATACCCCCGTGGGCTTCAATAATTTGCCGAGATAAATAAAGCCCTAAACCTGAACCTTTAGCTTGGCGATCGCTATGACCTTGATAAAATCTTTCAAATAAGTGAGAAAACTGTTCTGGTTGAATACCCGCACCTGTATCTAAAATTTTCACAACTTGATAAGAAGTTTGCGGTTCTAAAAAAACTTCCACCTTCCCACCACGGCGGGAGTGATTAATGGCATTCACTAACAGATTATTAAATACCCGATGCAGTTGCAACGCATCACCATACACCCACAATGATTGTCGCCAATTAGAATCGCTATAACTTACCGACAGATGAACACGACGATTTGCAGCTAAATCCATCAAATCACCAGCTGCTTCTTCTGCCAAGATAGTTAAATCTACTGGTGCTAAGTCCAGCTTTAAACCTTCGGTATCGTTGCGATAAACATCTAAAAGTGTTTCTACCAGTTGTAGAGAAGTCTGGTGACTACGTGCCATTGTCGATAAGACTTGTTGCTGCATTGGTACAACTGGGCCGAATTTTTCTTGTTGAAAAGCTTTGATAGTTTCAATCGCCCCTAACAACGGTGTTTTTAAATCATGGGTAAGAGTAGAAGCAAAATCTTCTCGTACCTTGACCAATTCCGCTTGTGATTCTAACTTAGCGCGAGTTACTGCGATCGCCTCTTGAGAACGACGCAGGCGATCACTTAAAATACCAGTCACAATTAACGCCATCGCCGCAATTAATCGACTGGCGACCGTAGATACCTTAACTAATTCATTGTCTGGTACAACCAGATTCAACAGAGTTAAGCACACAGCAACTACAGTCGCCTGAAAAGTTGCCATACCCCCAAACCAATAGTTTGTTAATAAGATTGCGCCTGTATACAGATATCCAAATACATATTCTGTTGGTGTCTTAAACTCCATCACCATCACACCAATAAACAGACCGAATATGATGATAAATCTGCCAAATCGTGAGTTATTAGCTAGTATATTTTCGGTAAATAACCTCATTTAATTTAAGTAAGATTCTCTAAAATTATATTTAATATACTAAAACTATAGAGGTTTATATCCCCGACTTCTTTAAGAAGTTGGGGATCTGATTTGTTGTTTCAACTCGGCGTTTAGTAGCTAACTAAACGCTAGATATAGAAAAAATAAACGCTGTATATTTCAAAAATATGTAGAAATTTATATCTTCTATCTCTTGTTTTTCCCTCATAAAAAATCGATGATCTAAATTAATCCCAGTAATTACAAACTGTCTAAATAATTAATATTTATGCTCCAAGGATGGATTCAAATTGGACTAACGCTACTTATTGTAGTAGCCATAACTCCATTTTTTGGGCGATATATGGCGCGTGTTTACCAAGAACGCAGCACATTTATCGACCCTATTTTAAACCCAATTGAACGTATACTTTACACTTTAGTTGGGGTACAAACTAAAGCAGAAATGACAGGCTGGCAATACGCCAGAGCCATTCTCTACAGCAATATCGTCATGGGTTTGCTGATATTTTTGATTATTATGAATCAAGGATGGCTACCCTTTAACCCAACCAAAATCCCTGCACCAACTTGGGATACAGCCCTACACACAACAATTTCCTTTATTACTAACACCAACCAACAACATTATTCTGGTGAAACATATCTGAGTTACGCCAGTCAAATGTGGGGACTTGGTTATCACATGTTCACCTCAGCCGCCACTGGTTTAGCAGTGGGAATTGCTTTTATTCGTGGATTAACAGGTAGACCATTAGGTAACTTTTATGTAGATTTGATTCGCTCAATTACGCGAATTTTATTACCTATTTGTATTGTTGGTGGAATTGCTTTGATGGTGGCTGGTGTTCCCGAAACCTTGGCAGGGCCAGTTGTATTCCCGACTTTAGAAGATTCTAGTGTAAGTCAAGCGATCGCCCTTGGCCCCGTTGCCCATTTTGAAATCATCAAACAACTCGGAGAAAACGGCGGCGGCTTTTTTGCCATCAACTCAGCCCATCCCTTTGAAAATCCCAACGGATTTTCTAACTTAATTCAAATTGTGGCGATGTTATCAATTCCCACGTCCTTGATTTATACCTACGGCTTGTTTGCCAACAACACCAAACAAGCCTGGTTAGTCTACGGGATGGTGGGTGTAATTTACATCGTATTTATTATCATCACAGCCATTGGTGAATATAACGGCAACCCCGCAGTTAACGCACTCTTAGGTAGTACCCAACCCAACTTAGAAGGTAAAGAAATCCGGTTTGGCTGGGCGCAATCAGCCTTATTTGCCGTCAGTACCACCGGAACCATGTGCGGCGCAGTCAACAGTTTACATGACTCCTTCATGCCCAACGGTGGTTTTGTCACCCTCTCCAATATGTTTTTACAAATCATTTGGGGTGGACAAGGCACAGGTACAGCTTATTTATTTGCCTACCTCATCTTGGCAGTATTCGTCACAGGCTTAATGGTAGGACGCACACCAGAATTTCTCGGACGCAAAATCGAAAAGCGCGAGGTAGTACTAGCGAGTTTCTTGATTCTCTTAGTTCACCCCATCTCCATTATGATTCCTGCCGGTATTGCTTTAGCCTTCCCCGACCAACTAGCAGGAATCAGTAACCCTGGCTTTCATGGCTTTGCCCAAGTCCTTTATGAATATGCTTCGGCTGCGGCTAACAACGGTTCAGGCTTTGAAGGCTTAGGTGACTCCCAACCATCACCCATCGCCATTGCAGCAGGGGCAAAAACCACCGCAACCGCCCTCTGGTGGAACCTCAGTACTTGCTTCAGCCTCCTCGCCGGACGCTATATCCCCATCATCGGCTTACTCTTACTGGCTGATAGTATGTCTCGCAAACCCCAAGTCCCCTTCACAGTTGGCACATTACGCACCGACACCGGACTGTTTACAGGCGTAACCGCAGGCGTAATTTTAATTCTCGGCGCACTCACATTCTTTCCCGTCCTCGCCTTCGGCCCCATCGGTGAAGCCTTCTGGATAGCCAAAGGCATCGGCTAACTCAATACTCCTTTGCGCCTTTGCGTCTCTGCGTGAAAAAATTCCTCTTTCTATGAAAACCAACACAACACCTCGTCTTCCTCAAGGAACCCGTGACTCGCGCAAACATACCCCCAAAACAGATATGCGGGGACTCTACCAAAGAGCGATTAAAGAGTCATTTGTCAAACTCCATCCCAAAATAGCTGTTCGTAACCCAGTCATGTTTATCGTCTGGGTAGGAACAATTGTTACCTTCCTCGTTACCCTCGACCCCAATTTATTCGGCACAATTCAAGCAGATGTTAATCAACAACGCTTATTAAACGGTTTAATTACACTTATTCTGTTTTTCACCGTTGTCTTTGCCAACTTTGCCGAAGCTGTAGCTGAAGGACGCGGTAAAGCCCAGGCTGATTCCTTGCGCTCCACCCGTTCTGATACCGTTGCGAGTAAAATTCTTCCTGATGGTTCAATTCAAACAGTTAATTCTACAGAACTGCGACGCGGCGATTTAGTCAAAGTAGTAGCTAATAACATGATTCCCGCCGATGGCGAAGTGATTCAAGGTCTTGGTTCTGTAGATGAGTCAGCCATCACCGGAGAATCAGCCCCGGTACTCAAACAACCAGGTACAGATATTGCCAGTTCAGTTACAGGCGGTACGCGCTTACTTTCTGATGAATTAACAATTCGGATTACAGCTGATCCTGGTAAGGGCTTTATTGACCGGATGATTTCTTTAGTAGAAGGCGCAGAACGCACTAAAACACCGAATGAAATTGCCTTAACAGTATTGTTAGCCGTGTTAACCCAAGTGTTTTTAATTGTGGTAGCAACGATGCCGCCCTTTGTTAACTTTATTGCTCACTTTATCAGTACGGTATTTGGTACAGAAGCCAGCAACAGCTTACGGGCGGGTGCGAGTGTGGCGATTTTGATTTCCTTGTTAGTTGCATTGATACCGACAACTATAGGCGGTTTGCTGAGTGCGATCGGAATTGCGGGGATGGATAGAGTAGCGCAATTTAATGTGATTGCCACCTCTGGACGCGCCGTCGAAGCCTGTGGTGATATCAATACCCTAGTGCTAGATAAAACAGGCACAATCACCTTGGGCAACCGGATGGCGGATGAGTTTATCCCTGTTAACAGTTACACAATCGAAGATGTCGCCAGAGTTGCCCGTGCTGCCAGTGTATTTGATGAAACACCAGAAGGTAGATCAATTGTCAAACTGGCAGATACTTATCACGTTGGTGTAGATTTCGATATCAACCAAGCAGAAGGTGTCGAATTTTCTGCCAAAACCCGGATGAGTGGGACAAATCTCCCCAACAGTAAACAAGTCCGTAAAGGGGCGGTAGATGCAATTAAAAGCTTTGTTCGCTCTCGTGGAGGCCATATTGCTAGTGATGTTGATGCAGCTTATGAGCGAGTTTCGCGGTTAGGCGGTACACCCTTAGCCGTTTGTCAAGATGACCAAATTTTTGGGGTTATCTATCTCAAAGATATTGTTAAACCCGGTTTGCGTGAAAGATTCGATCAACTCCGGCGGATGGGTGTCAAGACAATTATGCTCACAGGTGATAACCGCATTACGGCTGGTGTGATTGCTCAAGAAGCAGGTGTTGATGATTTTATCGCTGAAGCCACACCAGAAGACAAAATTGGTGTAATTCGCGCCGAACAATCTCAAGGTAAGTTAGTAGCAATGACCGGAGATGGTACTAATGATGCACCCGCATTAGCCCAAGCCAACGTAGGTTTAGCAATGAACTCTGGGACGCAAGCAGCTAAAGAAGCCGCTAACATGGTGGATTTAGATTCTGACCCCACCAAATTAATTGATTTGGTCACTATTGGTAAACAGTTACTTATTACCCGTGGGGCGTTAACTACTTTTTCTATTGCCAATGATATTGCTAAGTATTTCGCCATTATTCCCACTATCTTTGCGGCGGCGGGAATTGGCGCACTCAACATTATGGGACTGAAAAGCGCTCAATCAGCCATTATCTCAGCCCTAATTTACAACGCCTTAATTATTCCGGTACTGATTCCGTTAGCACTGACGGGAGTTAAATTCCGTCCCCTGACAGCAGATCAATTATTAAGACGCAACATTTTCATTTATGGTTTGGGCGGAATTGTTGCACCTTTTATTGCCATTAAATTAATTGATGTCATCTTACCTTTTTCTTAATTTTTAACGACTCATCAATGTTATGAAATCTTTTCGTTTACCTCAAATATTGGCGGAGATAATTGATTATATGGCTGATTACCGCATTCCAAAACTGCCCTTATATATCTTTTTGGGAATGTGTTTGAATCTGGCGATCGCACCTGTGGTTTATGCCGCCACCGGAGAAAGTTTTTCCCATTTTCAAGCTTGGTCATTAGGTCTGTTAGGACTAGTAACTTTGAGCCTTTCTACTTATTTATTTTTTGTTATGTTTGTCCCGGAGAAATTCTAATGAGTTTTGCACGCGAAGTTAACCGAGCCATTCGTTCTACTTTAGTTCTTTGGGTAATTGGCGCTATTATTTATCCCTTTGTGATGATCGGTGTTGGACAGATTATTTTGCCATTTCAAGTCAATGGTAGCCTGATTAAAAATAACCAAGGTCAAGTAATTGGCTCTAGTTTAATTGGTCAACCTTTCACTTCCGAAAGATATTTTAATAGTCGTTCTAGTACCACCAGTTACAGCACTGCTGACCCGAAAAAAGATGAAGCGGGAGTGTTAAAAACTGGGGTTTCGGGTGCGAGTAATTTAGCCCCAAGTAATTCAGCATTAATAGAACGTATCAAAGGTAAAGATGATCCTGACCCCAGCAAACGTGTTGAAGGTGATTTAAATCGGTTAAAAAAAGCAGGTATCCAACCTACCGCCGATTTAGTTTACACTTCTGGTTCTAGCCTCGACCCCCACATTACCCCGGAAGCTGCCAAAGCACAAGTTAACCGTGTAGCCAAAGTGCGAGGACTCCAACCCCAGCGGTTAGAAACTTTGATTGCTCAAAATACTGATGGTCGCTTTCTAGGTATTTTTGGTGAACCAGGAGTTAATGTTTTGAAATTGAACTTAGCTTTGGATGGGTTGAAGTCAGCAAGTTAGCCAGAATTTTATATAAAAATATTTTTTTGATTGGGCGATCGCATCACACATAGCGATCGCCTTTATCTTTTATACTTAACCCAACAACTTTAATTAATTACGCGCATCGTCAATTAAGCAAGACTTGAACTTCTCAAGTTTGGCTTTTGGGCTATTGGTTAACAAGTCACTAATTAAAGTGTTAGGGGTAATATCGCCTCTGAGGTTAACCCAAAGTTCACCTAATACTGCATTGGTGCATTTGACTTCTATCTTGTCCCCAGCATTCACACCCAAAGACGACAAGGCCTGATCAATATCTTTGAGGGTAACTTGGCGACCAATACTACTAGCTACTAATGCTTGAATGGGAGATTTGTTAAAGGCATCGATTAGGGCAATGGACTCAGTAAAATATTCCTCTGGTGTACCTTGATAGCAAGTACCATGCTTAATCCATTCATGCCTTTGCAAATTGGAAGCAGTTCCCGGCATAACTACTTGTAACTTTTCCCAAGTCTCAGGCGAAAGTTCTGTTTCTACGGCCGGTAACTTTGACCAAGCACTGGCTTTATCAAAGGTGATATCACTCTGACTGACTCCACAGTAAATATTAGATTCAGGCTGAGGCCACAAACCATGTAAAGCGAAATTGGTAGCTTCGGGACGGTTGGGATTTTTCGCTAAATTTTTGCACTCAGTTTTTTCAGGTTTAGACTCACAGAAAGCTGGTTGCCAACTTACCGCTAGTAAATAGTCATTACCTACAGCTACAGGAATTACAGGCGGTATCTTTCCTGTGGTATCAGTAGGCAAACCATCGGCACTAACGCAACTAGTAGGAACCCAACGCCGAGAAGGGCTGGCACTGGCAATTTCTAGCAGGTAGTGAGAAGGGTTATCTTTATTTTGACCAACGATTTGATAAGTCTGTCCCGGCTGTAACCTGACATTGCCGGGGTTTGTGCCTTTTTTAATGGAGATTACAGCTTCACAAGCACCAACAGCGGTGGTGAATTGGCTTTCTGTGGGAACTAAAGCAAAAGCATGATGAGGCCATAGGATCAAGGAAAACGCTAATAAGATAACTAATGCCAACTTTTGTTTGAGCGATCGCAGCATAAAATACTCCTTATATCTATACCTAATATCCATAGACAAGTCATACTTTTCCTGATTTTTGTCAGGACTTGGTTTATGGAAATCAATTATTTGGGGAAAATTTCTAATGTAAAAACTTGTTGTTCTTTATTCTGTAAGTGGATTTGTAGTTCAAAATTTTGAATAAAACTACCAAACTCAAAGCACTCACAGCAGCGACTTTTATAACAAAATCGGATTTGATGGCTAAATCAATGTTCTCAACAAAACGGCTCAGTAGACGGTTTATGCGCTGGTTACTGGCAGAAAACCGCCGCGAAAAGGAAGGGCCTTACCAGAAGGAAGAAGCACACCGCCAGCATCCTTGGTGGCAAGTTATGTGCTTAACCGGTGTAGATTATTTTTCTACTCTCGGCTATCAACCGGGAATTGCGGCATTGGCGGCAGGTGCGCTTTCTCCTATTGCTACGCTTATTTTGGTTTTATTAACGCTCTTTGGTGCATTGCCAATCTATCGCCGTATTGCTGCTAAAAGCCCACATGGTGAAGGTTCTATTGCTATGTTGGAGCATTTGCTGTCTTGGTGGCAAGGCAAATTACTGGTATTGTGTCTACTTGGCTTTGTGGCAACTGACTTTATTATTACTATTACTCTGTCTGCCGCTGATGCCACAGCCCATATCATTGAAAATCCGCTGACACCAAGTCTGCTGCACAGTCAAAGCATTGCTATTACCTTAATGTTAATTGCTTTACTCGGTGTAGTTTTCTTGAGAGGCTTTAAAGAAGCAATTGGGATTGCGGTATTTTTAGTGGCAGTTTATCTGCTGTTAAATTTAGTTGTCATTAGCATTGGGTTATATCATATTGCAATTAACCCAGGTGCGATCGCAAATTGGCAAACAGCACTTTTTGCCCATCATTCTAATTTCTTTGCTCTCATCGGTCTAGCTATCCTATTATTTCCCAAACTGGCATTAGGCTTATCAGGATTTGAGACTGGTGTAACTGTTATGCCCCTAGTTCAAGGTAGTAGTAGCGATACCCCAGAAATGCCCAGAGGAAGAGTGCGGAATACTCGCAAGCTACTGACTGCTGCGGCTGTAATTATGAGCTTCTTTTTACTAACCAGCAGTTTTGTCACTACTCTGTTAATTCCCGCCACGGAATTTGCCACAGGTGGTAAAGCCAATGGCCGCGCCCTTGCTTATCTGGCACATCTGTATTTAGGTAATGGCTTCGGTACCATTTATGATTTAAGCACCATTTCTATTTTGTGGTTTGCTGGTGCATCCGCAATGGCAGGGCTACTAAATATTGTGCCTCGTTACTTACCACGTTATGGTATGGCACCGAGTTGGGCGTTACTAACCAGACCCTTAGTATTGGTTTATATCACGATTGCCTTTGTGGTAACAGTGATTTTCCAGGCAAATGTAGAAGCACAGGGTGGTGCTTATGCAACAGGTGTATTGGTATTAATAAGTTCCGCCGCCTTTGCTGTTACTTTATCAGCCCATCGTCAAAATTCTCCAAAGGGAAGATTCATTTTTGCACTGATAACACTGGTCTTTATCTATACGACAATTGTCAATATTATTGAGAGACCAGAAGGGATTAAAATCGCCGCGTTCTTTATTGGTGCAATTATTTGTACTTCCCTAGTTTCCCGCGTTTGGCGCTCCACAGAACTGCGAGTAGAACAAATAGAAGTTGATGAAAATGCCCGCCAATTCATTGCTGAAGAAAGCCAAGGTGCAATCCGCATCATTGCTAATCGATTAAATGTGGGTGATGAACAAGAATATTTGTTAAAGGAAAAAGAGGTACGGGAAGATAACCACATTCCGCCGACAGATCCAGTGATCTTTCTAGAAATTTTGATATCTGATGCGTCAGATTTTACTGATGTGATTCGAGTCAAAGGTGTACAAGTTGGTGATTATCGAATTTTGCGGGCTGAAAGTGCCGCAGTACCCAATGCGATCGCCGCTTTGCTACTGTATATTCGTGACCAAACTGGTAAAATTCCGCACGCTTATTTCGGCTGGGTGGAAGGAAATCCCATCCAATATTTACTGCGGTTTATTTTATTTGGTGAAGGTGATATTGCTGTAGTTACCCGTGAAGTACTGCGTCGCGCCGAAAAAAATCCCCATAGGCGACCAGGAATCCATGTCGGTGGTTGAGAAATCATAGAGGCGTTGCCTTGCAGCGTCTCTATCAAGGTTAAACAAGTGCTAAATTTTTACGTAATTAGTTAGTACGCAGATGTAAAACTAGTTTAGTGGTTTGTGCATCCCTAACCTTGAATCAAGACAATGGATACAAAGAGCAAAGTCAACATTTGGTGGAGATACGTTGTTTTATTTACGGTAGTTTTAGCATTTAGGCCAACTACCTATTTCATCCACCAGGCTTTGCGGGGACACCCAGTGGATATTAATTATTTTTGGACAGAACTTTCTCCCTTTGGACTGCTAAAACAAGGTCTTTATAACGGGAATGGTGGCGCTGATTGGAAAATTGGCCAGCCAAAAGTTACCATTTGGAATGCCCAACAGTTGCGTGATGAGCCAGAGTTGAGACAGTTTGCCTTAGAATTGGTAAATCGCGATCGCACCCTCAATAATTTAAAACCTCTCAAAGCCGACGCTTTACTTTCATTAGCCGCAAAACTCCACGCCCAAGATATGCTGGAGCAGCAATATTTTAATCATATTTCCCTCGATGGGAAAAATCCCCGCGATCGCTATATTGCCGTTAGTGGTAATCGGCGTGTCGGAGTTGGCGAAAATATTATTAAAGATAGTGTCCAAGGTTTAGGGCTAACTTACAGCACAGTCGAAAATTTTCAACGCAGTTGGATGTACAGCAACAACCACCGCACCAACCTCCTCACCCGTGAATACAAAAAATTTGGCTATGGTATTGCTGTTGGTAAAACTGGTCAAATTTATGCAGTGCAAATGTTTAGCGATTAATTTTTGGATGATAGACTCAAAACATAATATCTAGCTTCATAGGGAGGTAAAAATGTACAGACAATTAAAGAAATTTAAATGCGTGTGATTAGCCACAGAATTTTGCGAGATTTCTGTGATGCACACACAGATGCAAAGGAATTCACCCAAAGGCAAAACTCGGTAGAGTTTCTGGGATATCCTTAAATAAGTGAGAGATTTGCCAAAGAATAAGTAAGAATGAAACTGGCAGCAAGAGTAAGTCAGGTAAAACCTTCTTTAACCTTAGCGATCGCAGCTAAAGCTAAGGCCATGAAGGCAGAAGGTATAGATGTTTGTAGTTTTAGCGCTGGCGAACCGGATTTTGACACACCAGCGCATATTAAAGCCGCAGCAGCAAAAGCTTTGGAAGAAGGCAAAACCAAGTATGGCCCCGCAGCTGGAGAACCAAAGTTAAGGGAAGCGATCGCCCAAAAGCTGAAAACTGATAACGGTTTAGATTACAAAGCAGAAAATGTCATCGTCACCAATGGCGGTAAACATTCTTTGTACAACTTGATCTTGTCACTCATCGATCCAGGTGATGAGGTAATTATTCCGGCTCCCTATTGGCTGAGTTATCCCGAAATGGTAACTTTGGCAGGTGGTGTATCAGTAATTGTCAACACTGATGCTTCCACAGGCTATAAAATTACACCGGAACAACTGCGCCAAGCCATTACCCCTAAAACTAAGTTATTTGTCCTCAATTCTCCATCTAACCCAACAGGGATGGTATACACGCCAGAGGAAATTAAAGCTTTGGCGCAAGTAGTAGTTGATGCAGATATCTATGTAGTTTCCGATGAGATTTACGAAAAAATTCTCTACGACGGTGCAGAACACATTAGTATTGGTTCTCTCGGTCAAGAAATTTTTGAACGTACCTTTATTAGTAACGGCTTTGCTAAAGCTTACTCTATGACAGGTTGGCGCTTGGGTTACTTAGCTGGGCCAATAGAAATTATTAAAGCCGCCAATTCCATACAAGGGCATAGTACATCTAATGTTTGTACCTTTGCTCAATATGGGGCGATCGCAGCCTTACAAGAATCTCAAGACTGTGTAGCCGAAATGCTGGCAGCTTTCACCAAACGGCGACAAGTTATGCTAGAGAGAATCAACGCCATTCCTGGACTGAATTGTCCCAAACCAGATGGTGCTTTTTATCTGTTTCCCGACATCAGCAAAACCGGACTGAAATCCTTAGACTTTTGCAACGCTTTGATTGAAGAACATCAAGTTGCAGTCATTCCTGGAATTGCCTTTGGTGCAGATAATAACATTCGTCTTTCCTACGCCACTGATTTAACCACAATCGAAAAGGGATTAGATAGGTTAGAAAAATTTGTGCGGACTCACATTTAGAGTTGTCATTTGTTATTCGACATCTTTGAAAATTAAATGTGCGTTTCTTAGAACCCTTGTAGAGACGTTTCATGAAACGTCTCTACAATCTTTTCCAGAGATGTCTATTAAAGTACATCGGCGGTTAAATATTCTTATCTGAACCTTGTTGTTGTATCAGCCACTAGTAAGTCTGCGTTTTCGAGCGCTGTGTTATCTTACTGATGAATGTGGTGAAGATGTAACTGTTTATTGTTAAACTTTGAAAGTCACAAACAGCAGCTATCGGTAATTACAGACGCACACTTGTTATCTGCTTCAATCTATACTAAGCTATTTTAGAACTAATTAGATATGTGTCGAACTGGTTCTCAGTCTGTATCAATTACTGCCTTACCTTGCTGAAATCATTAAAATCATCAATATGACACACATCTTACTTGTAGAAGATGAGGTCAAACTGGCGCGATTTATCGAATTGGAACTGAATTACGAAGGTTATCAAGTCAGTGTCGCCTACGATGGATTAACTGCGCTGACTGCAGCGCGGGAGTTACATCCAGATTTAGTTATTTTAGATTGGATGTTACCTGGGTTATCAGGATTAGAAATTTGTCGTCGCCTACGGAGTACTGGTGATAAAGTCCCAGTAATATTATTAACTGCTAAAGATGAAGTCAGCGATCGCGTTGCCGGTTTAGATGCTGGTGCTGATGATTATGTAGTAAAACCGTTTAGCGTTGAAGAACTCTTAGCCAGAGTCCGCGCTCATCTGCGTCGCAATCAAGAAGCAGACGCAGCCGATATCTTAGAATTTGAAGATCTCAGCTTAAATCGCCGGACTAGAGAAGTTTATCGCGGTGACAGATTAATTGAATTAACCGCCAAAGAATTTGACTTGCTCGATTATTTACTTTCCCATCCCCGACAGGTAATTACCCGCGATCGCATTTTAGAAGAAGTCTGGGGTTACGACTTCATGGGCGATTCCAACATTATCGAAGTTTATGTCCGTTACTTGCGCCTCAAACTCGAAATCAATCAAGAAAAGCGCCTGATTCAAACAGTCCGCGGTGTTGGCTACGTCCTACGAGAGTAGATTGCAAACAACCGTTAAACTTCATTGCAAAATAAAAAGGTAATCCGAGCAACATGATAAGTTTTGATGATGTGAAGCAACAGCGCTATAAGGAGAACACAGTGGCAATGGAATCCAACTTACTCACGGGCAAAGCTGTACAAAACGAAGATTTTAGTGAATATGTCGCCCACTTACAGCTGCACATGACTCTACAAGCTCGCAATCTGGTTCCAACCCTCCACCATACCGTAGAAGATAGTAGACAACAACTCCTCCATCAAACCCAAGCCAA
The DNA here is from genome assembly GCA_003990705.1 of Nostoc sp. HK-01. GTDB lineage: Bacteria > Cyanobacteriota > Cyanobacteriia > Cyanobacteriales > Nostocaceae > Nostoc_B. Next base: position 803,949 of record AP018318.1, on the reverse strand, counting down.
CTTTGAAAAGTTAATTTCTCGGCAAGGTTTGTAAATATAGGAAATTTAACTAAAAGTCAAATAAAATAAAAGCAGGTATTGTTGGGTTAACGCCTATAGCGCACTCATCAAATCTGCTTTTTTTGCTTTTTTAAATATTTAATCACCAAAATCAACCTTTTGAAGCAATAGCCCACAACGGAAAGCCGTTAAAATTATTATTGCATCAGTTCCACCCAAGAGCAGTTAGTTAAGGCTACATGGCCGCTTGAATCAAAATGACTTCATTACTTCCTCGAAATCTCAGCGTTGTCATCCGGCCAGTCCACTTTCGGGATCTGGATGGAATTGAGCGATTAACTCAAGAGTCATTCACCGCAATGACTCCTAACGAGTCTAGTTGTGCCAACCATCAGATGCAATCGCTGCGTCGCTGGTATGGATTACTCAAATTTTTGAGTTGGTTTCCTAATCCCCTACAGTATCGTTTCTGTGCATTCGTAGCTGAACAGGGACGGATGCTTTTAGGCATGATTCAGGTGTCACCATTTAACCGCACCCGTAGTACTTGGCGCATTGATCGGGTGCTGCTAGATCGCACCGCGGATAAGCAAGGAATTGGCTCACAATTGTTGCGTCACTGTTTTGAGTCGATTTTAGAAGCTCGGACTTGGTTATTAGAAGTAAATATTAATGATGTCGATGCCCTTGCACTGTATCGGCAAAATGGATTTCAACGTCTAGCAGAAATTACATACTGGAAAATTGAAGCTGATTTACTAGCGGAATTAGCACAAGCAGAACCAGATTTACCTAACTTGCTCCCAGTCAGTAACGCAGATGCTCAGTTGCTCTATCAACTAGATACAGCATCTATGCCGCCTTTAGTGCGTCAGGTATTTGACCGCAACACCCGCGATTTTAAAACCAGCTTGTTCGGAGCATTAACTGATGCAGTCAAGCAGTGGATAACCAAAACTGAAGTTGTCAGTGGTTATGTGTTTGAACCTCAACGCAAAGCCGCAATTGGCTATTTTCAAGTGCAGCTTGACCGCAAAGGTGAAACTCCTCATGTAGCTACGCTGACAGTTCATCCTGCATACACTTGGTTGTATCCAGAATTGCTGTCGCAATTGGCGCGGATAGCACAAGACTTTCCCCAACAGGGTTTGCGGCTGGCTTCTTTAGACTACCAGCCAGAACGAGAAGAATATTTAGAACGGATTGGTGCGAAACGCACTGAACACACTTTGATCATGTCTCGCTCAGTGTGGCACAAACTCCGAGAATCAAAATTTGTCTCCCTAGAAGGCATTCAATGGACTGATGTACTGCAAGGTTTGCAACCAGCGCGTAAGCCAATTCCAGGTGGTATGTCTTGGGCAAAAACAGTACAGCCACAATCCTCAGATATACCAGTGCCAACTAAATCAGAGCCTATTACCTTTAAGTGCAACAACTGTAACATTGAAGCCTCTTGCCAAAATGAATCCGTAGATGGTCAGCAGGAAAAGTAGTGAAATCAACAGGATAGTAAAGAAAGAATATATGACGCAGCACTCACTACTTAGCGTTCGACTGAGCGCTCAAGCCGAAGTCACTCAAAACTTATGACAATGACCACAAAGCAGTATATTTCAGCACTAGGATTAGATGTCGGACTCAAGCGCATCGGCGTAGCTGGATGCGATCGCACTGGTTTAATTGCGACCGGAATTACAACAGTTGAACGCTCATCTTTTGAGCGCGATGTTGAGCAATTCCAAAATATAGTTAATGAACGTGAGGTAGAAATCTTAGTAGTTGGTTTACCTTATTCAATGGATGGCTCTTTGGGATTTCAGGCGCGTCAAGTGCAGAAATTTGCCACTAGACTGGGCAAGGCTCTCAAACTACCCATTGAATATGTTGATGAGCGCTTAACCTCTTATCAAGCAGAGCAAATGCTCATTGCAGAAAAAGTCTCACCATCTCGGAATAAAGGTTTAATTGACCGCAAAGCAGCAGCACTAATTTTACAACAATGGCTGGATGCTCGACGAGCTACCGCAGTTAAGATGCTGTCGAGTATGGATAGCTTTTGACATGATATTCTGAAAGCAATTACCTAGTAGTTGTGTCTGAATGTGAAACTATTGGCTTGACATTATTTGTCATTCCACAGGAAAGCAATTTTCACAGTTGCGGGTAAAGATTAAAGTTTAACTAATCGGCTATGTTTTCCTCTCCATTTTCTGAAGATAACGATCGCGATCGTACAGTTTCCATCACCTTGACTGATGACACAGGGCGAACTCTCGAATGTTACATAGAACATTCGCTCTCTGTAGATGGGCAAGAATACGTCTTACTTCTTCCTGTGGACTCACCCATAGAAGTTTTCGCTTGGGAAGGTGAAGACGAGGAAGAAGAAGCCGTTTTAGTAGAAGATGATGCCATCCTTGACGAAATTTTTAGCACCGCCCAAGCAGTCTTATCTGAGCAAAACTTGATTCTCAAAAATACAGCTTACGCTTTAACCGTTGCTGGTGAATTACCTGCTGTAGATGAGTCGGAACTTTTTACATTAGAAATAGAAGACGACGAAACAGATTTAGAGCCAGAGCAATTACAGTTACTCGCCAGCTTCTATCACGAAGAACAGGAGTATGCTATTTATACCCCCCTCGACCCCTTGCTCTTTTTTGCCAGGATTACCAAAGAAGGTAATCCAGAATTACTCTCTCCAGAAGAATTTCGCCAAGTACAACCACTACTAGAAGAACAACTTTTTAACGAAGTGGAATAAAACTGTAAAAATTCAAAATTAAAAACATCACATTCTTAGATTTTTAATTGCGAATTTTTATCAGCATAATTCCGCAGGAGTTTAAGCACTTTCCATAAAAAACGCGTAAAACAATTTTTCTCTGGGCGCTAAATAGGAGAGCAAAGCTCTGCTCGCCTAGTTAAAATTGAATAATACCAATTATCTAAAATACCCATAAGCGCTTATTACCAGATTTATGGGTATTTCTCTATTACTTCTGAAATATTAAACAAATGCTCTAAAGCAAGAGCATTTCTCATTGTGATCCTTAAATATTGTCTATGACTTGGAACAATCTCTTACAGCCTGACTTGATTTTACACGGTTCAGTATTGCGATTGACTAAAAAAATTATTCAACAATATGGGCTGAAGGGACTAGTTTTAGATGTAGATGAAACTTTAGTTCCCTTTACAGTCGGGACTCCTTCACCAGAATTGAGACAATGGGTAGAAGAAATCCGCATGAACGTTGATTTGTGGTTAGTGAGCAATAACTTAAGTGAATCTCGCATTGGCAGCATTGCCCGTTCTTTGAACTTACCTTACTACTTAGGTGCAGCCAAGCCCTCTCGCCGGAAAATTAGAGCGGCTCTGCAATCAATGGATTTACCTGCACATCAAGTGGGTATGGTGGGCGATCGCTTATTTACTGATGTTTTAGCCGGGAATCGTCTGGGAATGTTTACAATTCTCGTAGAACCGATTATTCACCCCGATGCTGCACTGCGTTCCCATCCTGTGAGAAATTTTGAAGTTTGGTTTTCCGAAATTTTGGGAGCCTCTATCACTCCCAAGCAAAACACAATTCACAAAAAGTAACAAATCGTCAGGAAAAGAAAGCTAAAGAAATAATTAAGGATGATTTAGAAACACACAAAATGGGAGATTATAAGTATTAATAACATGGGGTCAGCCAAAAAAGACCCTAGTAAATAGCAAATAACTATAAACTGGTAAAGCGTCACCTTCACTATAGAAGGATTGGCGCTTTACTTTTTAGTCCAGAGTCAAGAGTCTAAAGTCAAAAGTAACCATTGACCATTGACCATTGACCCCTTCGGGGTGACGCTCCTAACGTCGCTAACGCTGCGCTAACACCAGTCCCTCATGGGGGAAACCCCCTACAGCCCTTTGGGCATCCTACGGCGGGCGTTAGCCTCTCCCTTTGGGAGAAGACCGCGCTGGCTCACCATTGACCATTGACCATTGACCATGACCAAAACGATTGTCGTTAAAATCGGCACTTCTAGCCTGACCCAACCAGAAACAGGGCAATTAGCACTGTCTACGATCGCAACTTTAACAGAAACACTGTGCAATTTAAGACAGCAGGGCAATCGAGTGATTTTGGTTTCCTCTGGTGCGGTGGGTGTTGGTTGTGCGAGATTGGGTTTAACAGAACGCCCCAAAGCGATCGCCCTCAAACAAGCAGTAGCCGCAGTTGGTCAAGGGCGGTTAATGCGGATATATGATGATTTGTTTACTACCTTGCAACAGCCGATTGCCCAAGTTTTGCTAACTCGCAGCGATTTAGTACAGCGTAGCCGATACCTTAACGTTTACAACACCTTTAAAGAATTGCTGGGACTGGGTGTAATTCCCGTAGTTAATGAAAATGACACCGTAGCTGTAGAGGAACTGAAATTTGGTGATAACGATACCCTATCAGCATTAGTAGCGAGTTTAGTAGAAGCCGATTGGCTATTTTTACTTACCGACGTAGACAGATTATACTCAGCCGATCCCCGTTCTGTACCCGATGCCAAACCCATTTCCTTGGTCAGTAATATTAAAGAATTGGCAAAACTGCAAATCCAAACAGGCGGACAAGGCTCACAATGGGGTACTGGTGGGATGGTAACAAAAATCTCCGCCGCCAGAATTGCGATCGCGGCGGGAGTACGAACAGTAATCACGCAAGGGCGATTTCCCCGCAATCTCGAAAAAATTTTACAAGGGGAACCTTTAGGAACGCACTTTGAACCGCAACCTGAACCCACATCAGCCAGAAAACGCTGGATAGCTTACGGACTTGTGCCAGCGGGAAAATTGTATTTAGATCAGGGTGCGATCATAGCCATATCGCAAGCCGGAAAATCATTATTAGCAGCAGGTATCAAAGCAGTAGAAGGAGAATTTGACACCCAAGCAGCTGTGCAATTGTGCGACACCCACGGCAACGAAATAGCTAGAGGACTAGTAAACTACAGCAGCGATGAACTGCAAAAGATCTGCGGCCGTCACTCTAGAGAAATTCCGGAAATATTGGGCTATGTTGGTTCAGATACCGTAGTGCATCGAGATAACTTAGTTTTGACTTAACACCACGAGTTATGACGTAATCTCTCCCTTGTTCCATTCTGCTTACCCTGAAATTCTAAGCCCGTGCCAATAGGGGAGCCGCCGCTAGTAGAGTTTTAGTATACGGGTGCTGAGGATTGGCAAAAATTTGTTTTGTCGGGCCGAGTTCAACGATTTTACCACCGTGCATTACCGCAATGCGATCGCACAAAAATCTCGCTAACCACAAGTCATGAGTAATAAATAGATACGTTAACTCAAATTCTTCCTTTAATTGCAACATCAAATCCAGAACTTGCGACTGTACGCTGGCATCTAACATACTCACCGGTTCGTCGCAAATCAACAGTTTGGGGCGAGTAATTAAAGCCCGCGCGATCGCTACCCGTTGCTGCTGTCCGCCAGACAAATCTGATGGGTAACGTTGATAATAAACTTCTGGCGGTGTTAAGCCGACTTTTTGCAACATCCACAATACTTCTTCTTTTGCTTTAGCCGCATCAGCAAGATTGTGAATTAACAAAGGATCACCTATACTCTGCCCCACTGTCATCGCCGGATTCAGACAAGCATGTGGGTCTTGAAACACCATTTGCATCTGTCGTCGGGAAGAGCGAATTTCTTGCCGCGATAGCTTGGTTAAATCCTTACCCAAAAATTCCACTTTGCCAGATGTAGGATGAATTAGCTGTAAGATAGTCCGCGATAGTGTGCTTTTACCGCAACCCGACTCACCAACTAAGCCGAGAATTTCTCCTTGATAAAGTTCGAGGTTAATACCATCTACGGCTTTGATTGTTTGACTTTCAGCTTTAAACAGTCGTTCAATAAAGTTAGGCTCTATGGTGTAGTGTTGCTTGAGTTCTGTGACACGCAAAATAGGCGTTTGAGAAATATTTTCCTCATTGCCTAATCCCCAGTCTTCAGTTACCTCATCAACTGTTTGAATGTGCAAAGCTGCTTGCAGAAGCGATCGCGTATATTCATGCTGGGGGTTGCCAAATACCGATGTAGTGGCACCCATTTCTACCATTTTGCCCTTGTACATTACGCCGATGCGATCGCAATATTCTGCTACCATTGCCAAATCGTGAGAAATTAGCAACAGCGCCATATTTTCTTCAGCACACAGACGTGTTAATTCTTGTAAAATCTGGGCTGAAACAGTGACATCTAAACTAGTGGTAGGTTCATCAGCCACAATTAACTTAGGATTTAGGAGGAGGGCAAGAGCGATCGCTACCCGTTGTCGCATCCCACCGCTAAACTCATGAGGGTACTGATTCCACCTACTCGCCGGGATTTTTACCTTTTCTAAAGTCGCCAGCGCTTTTTCTTTGGCTTCCTTGGCTGATAACTCTGGGGAATGTGCTTGCAAAGTTTCCAGACAATGTTTACCAATCGTCATTAACGGGTCAAGGCGCGTCATCGGATCTTGGAAAATTAATGCTACTACTTCTCCCCGAAATTTCCGCAACTGAGTTGGTGTTAAATCAAATACTGGCTCTCCTTGAAAAGTTACTCGTCCCTCAATCCGGCTGGATGACGGTAACAACCGCATTACTGCCCTTCCCAAAGTAGATTTACCACAACCAGACTCCCCCACCAAACCCATTCTTTCCCCAGGTTGTAGTGTCAAAGATACATCATCCACCGCCCAACTAAGTTCTTCCCCACCGCGCTGAGGATAAGCAACTCGTAAATTTTCTATACAAAATAAAGCGTCACTCATATTTATTTATCAGCCTAGAGCTACCAGCTGGAATAATTTCAAATTTTAGCTAGTGTATCAAATTCCCTAAAGCTCCTGCTCCCAGTGACTGAGAAAAAACGCTGCATTTTAAAATGCTCAGAATGTTCAAACCCAAACTAAAAAGGCGCTCTCCTCAAGGAGAGCGCCTTTCATTCACACATTAGTTATTGCTTCTAGGTCAGAAAATTAACCATTGATAGCAGGAGCGGTGAGAGCAACAGGAGCAACATCACCAGCAGCCAAGTCTAAGGGGAAGTTGTGAGCGTTACGCTCGTGCATTACTTCCATACCCAAGTTAGCGCGGTTGATGATATCAGCCCAGGTGTTAATTACACGACCTTGAGAGTCAATCACAGACTGGTTGAAGTTGAAACCGTTCAAGTTGAACGCCATTGTGCTTACGCCCAACGCTGTGAACCAGATTCCAATTACAGGCCATGCAGCTAGGAAGAAGTGCAAGGAACGGCTGTTGTTGAAGGACGCGTATTGGAAGATTAAGCGACCGAAGTAACCGTGTGCTGCAACGATGTTGTAGGTTTCTTCTTCTTGTCCGAATTTGTAACCGTAGTTTTGTGATTCGTTCTCGGTTGTTTCACGAACTAAGGAGGAAGTTACCAAGGAACCGTGCATTGCGGAGAACAAAGAACCACCGAATACACCAGCCACACCTAACATGTGGAAGGGGTGCATCAAGATGTTGTGTTCTGCTTGGAACACGATCATGAAGTTGAAGGTTCCAGAGATACCCAAGGGCATACCATCACTGAAGGAACCTTGTCCAATTGGGTAGATCAAGAATACTGCGGTAGCAGCAGCCACAGGTGCGGAGAATGCTAGGCAGATCCAAGGACGCATTCCTAAGCGGTAGGATAGTTCCCATTCACGACCGAGGTAGCAAAATACGCCAATCAGGAAGTGGAATATTACTAGTTGGTATGGGCCACCGTTGTACAACCACTCATCAAGAGAAGCTGCTTCCCAAATTGGGTAGAAGTGCAAGCCAATTGCGTTGGAGGATGGTACTACTGCTCCGGAGATGATGTTGTTTCCGTAGAGTAAGGAACCTGCTACTGGTTCACGGATTCCGTCGATGTCTACTGGTGGTGCGGCGATGAAGGCGATTACGAAGCAGGTGGTTGCAGCCAGCAAGGTTGGGATCATGAGTACGCCGAACCAGCCGATGTATAGGCGGTTGTTGGTGCTGGTGATCCAGTTGCAGAACTGCTCCCATACGTTGGCGCTTTTGCGCTGTTGTAAGGTTGCTGTCATGTCTTTATGATTGCTTTGGTTATGTATGTTTCAGGTGTTTTCACCTGTTGTTACATATCTTAAAGGTAATTATTGCTTTTTGTAAAGGGATTTCAGAAATATTTACTTAATAAAGCTATAAGTTAAATTTATGACTACTGATAGAGACTGTTTTGGCTCTAAAAATTTGAGGGTGAGCGTTGGCAAAATCTGTCGCTCACCCCACAAGGGTTATTCAAGAATTTTGTAACATTGTGAGAAATTAGCGATCGCCTGACTAAAATAAATTTCTCGTGCATTACAGTGTGGAAGATTTTGAGCAGATATGGGAAACTTGTACTGTTAGCGATCGCACAATCTTTAACACTGCTGCCTAATCAACATCACCAGCAGCATAGCTAAATTATATGGAGAGTATCTGCATATCATACTGACGATTCAGGTAGAGTCAGTCGGTTGCTTCGGCTTCAAACTCAACTTGTCGGTACAAATCAGCGATCGCTATTTCGACATTTATCGATTCTAGTAGCAATCTGTCGCCCAAATTATAATCCGACAATACCCATTTCCCCTGTTCATTGCGGCGAAAGACTTCTACACCAGATTGTGCTACTTGTACTAAGACATATTCTTGCAATGTTGGAGATTGGCGATATTTGGCAAACTTCTTCCCTCGATCAACTGCTTCCGTTGAAGGTGACAGCACTTCAATAATCAAGCAGGGAAATTGTACTAACTGTGGATCATCATCGCGATCATCGCAAGTCACCACCACATCAGGATAAAAATATTTCTGTCCCGGTTCTACCTGCACCTTCACATCTACGATGTATACTTCACATGAGCAATCGGCTAAAGCATCATCTAAAAGCTTCGAGAAATTGAGAGAAACTCGGTTGTGGTTGCGCGTACCGCCACTCATGGCTACAACTTCACCATCCCAATACTCGTAGCGTTGCTCTTGGGTAGGTTCCCAAATTAGATATTCCTCTGCACTTATTAAAATGCGATCGGGTAAAGCAACCATCATTTAATCCTTTTTCAGAGAATCAATATCAATATTTTCATAGATATCGATAATTGAAATATGAGCATCAAAAGTATTCAAAGACAGTGTGATATGAGGATCATAGTATTCTGAGAGTAGCCATTGATTAGCAGCAGTTTTCACATAATGTTCTACATGAATACTGTATTGATCGATGAGTAAATATTCGCAGAAATTTTCAATGGTACGGTATGCCGAAAACTTTTCGCCGTGATCGTAATCTTGTGTTGATTTAGAGAGAACTTCAGCAATCAAACAAGGATTAATCACTGTATCACTGCGTCCTGTTTGTAGTTGTAAAGGTTTTTCTACAACCATGACATCAGGATAAGTATAGATATTACGATTGGGAACCCAAAGGCGTTGATCAGTGGCAAAAATACGGTAGGGTTTGCCGCGTAAACTAGATTTTAACAGGGCTGCAAAGTTAATTGCTAATTCATTATGGTCAGGAGTACCGCCAGTCATGGGAATAATTGCTCCATTACGATATTCACTACGCGTTTGGGATGCAATCTCCAGTTCAAGATACTCCTGGGATGTGTAGATTTTTGGTTCAAGTGCCTGTGTCATAGTTTAATTTTAACTTTGATGACCAGTTGTGATCGCCCTGACCATAAATTATTACCTTTGCTCAACTAACTGTCAGGCTAAAGGCTGATTTTTCCAAGATGCGATCGCTTTCCACATCTATTAAACTATAGCCGCACTTTTGTTACTGAATTGGGGCTGTTGATAAGCAGATACAATTGCCTTGAACTTATCAGCATACTGATAAATTTCATTAACATTATCGATAAAAACTTTCTCCGAAACTCTAGTACCATTGGTATCTAGAGAAAAAATCTCTAACTTTTTAGAATCAGATTTATTAAAATGCAAACGAACAATCTGTCTCCAACTATTACCGTCTAGCAGAATATTACAATAACTAGCTGTATCTTTATATGTTATTCTTGCTGGCTCTACTACTTGGCACAAAATCGACTTAAGAATGTAATATCCTTCTCTTTCTTCATCTGAGAACTCAGATTGTTTAGTTGTCAGTTCTGGTTCTATTTGTGGTTCCGTTGGGATGGTAGTTTCTTGTTTTGTTTTTGAACGTCCTGTTGCTTCGTCTAAAAGATTTTCAATTTCCTCTCGAATAAATTCCTTAATAGCCCTTTGTGTATATCCAGTAAACTCATCTTTCAATTGACCTACAAAATTATTCTCAGGACATAACTCTTTAAAAAAATATTTAACAAACTCGCTCTTAGGTTCTTCAACTTGTTTTTTGAGCAGAGTCTTGATCCCACCAACATACTTTAACTCTGATGCGGCTATAATAGCTTCATTGACGTTAAATGCTAATTTAGTTAACTTAGAAAGCTCACGAATAGCTGATTCATTTAAATTTAGTAAATCTAATTCTAAGAATGGAGTTTTATCCATCTTATTAGGTCTTTCTAAATCAGCATAGAATTTGTATATTACTCCATCTGTTAATACACCAATTCGCGCATCCGTTGCCATAAAATAAGCAAATAACTGACTCCATTCACGATCATTCTTAAAGTCAGCACCATAGCGTTTGCACTCAATCAGCATTGCTGGTTGACTGTTCTGGAATATGGCATAATCTAGTTTGTAATTTGTGGAAGCTCCTACATTTGCATCATATTCAGGCATTACTTCATCTGGGTTAAAGGCATCATACCCTAAGATTTGCTGAATAAAAGGCATGATTAGAAAGTGTTTTGTAGCTTCCTCAGTTTTGATGCTGCCTAATTTTGCAGGAATTGTAGATGCAAAGGCTCTGACTTGATCAACAAAATCCATGATGCAATACTCCAAGATGATGCCAATGTGGACTGTAATGTTATAGTTCACACAAAATCTTGAGAAATAACAGAATTTTGAATTAAACCCATGATTTAAGCTCGTACTCTTAGTCTTATCAGTTTTGAGCTTTCTAGTGAGGCGGTGTAGCGTGAAAATTTGCTCAAGCCTAAATAACTCAGCAAAAATTTCTGATAAAAAAACTAAACTGGTTGGGGAAGAAACCAGGATAATAAAGCATAATTAACCTTTATAGCTTTGAGCGATGCCTAACGGCAAACCGCAAAACGTCTACACCATCAGCCAAGATGGTTGAGACTCAAAGCTTTTGATTCAACTTAAGTAATTGACTATGAGTACAGCAAATATTACGCCAGCGCTACGTGTAGGAGTATTGGGTTTCGGTGGACTCGGACAAGCAGCCGCCAAGGTACTTGCTGGTAAACGAGAAATGACTTTAGTAGCCGTAGCAGATCAAAAAGGCTACGCCTACGCTGCTGAAGGTTTAAATTTTCAAGAAAACATTGCCACTTATCAGTCTCAAGGTTCTGTAGGTTATTTAGAACCAGTTGGTACATTAACTAACAACAGTATTCAAGAGTTAATCGATAGCGCCCAACCTGTAGATGGGTACTTTTTAGCTTTACCCAACTTACCCAATGATTTTATTCCTTCCGTAGCCCGACAGTTTATTAAATCTGGTTGGCGTGGTGTGTTGGTAGATGCAATCAAACGCACCAGTGCAGTAGAACAGCTAATTGCGATGAAAGAAGAACTGCAAGCCGCAGGTATCACCTACATGACAGGCTGTGGTGCAACACCAGGACTGTTAACCGCTGCTGCTGCTTTAGCCGCCCAAAGCTATGCCGAAATTCACAAAGTCGAGATTACCTTTGGTGTAGGTATTGCTAACTGGGAAGCTTACCGCGCTACCGTTCGGGAAGATATTGGTCATATCCCTGGTTATACCGTAGAAGTTGCGCGGTCAATGACTGATGCAGAGGTAGAAGCATTACTAGACAAAACAAACGGCGTGCTGACCTTAGAGAACATGGAACACGCCGATGATGTGATGTTAGAGTTAGCAGGAATCGTATCACGCGATCGCGTTACAGTAGGCGGTGTAGTTGATACCCGCAATCCTAAAAAGCCCCTCAGCACCAATGTTAAAGTTACAGGGCGCACCTTTGAAGGCAAAATTTCCACCCATACCTTTACATTAGGCGATGAAACCAGTATGGCAGCGAATGTCTGCGGCCCTGCTTTTGGTTATCTCAAAGCTGGCATACAACTACATCAACGAGGCATTTACGGCATCTTTACCGCTGCTGAAATCATGCCTCAATTTGTAAAATAACAGGCTAGAGGTTACAGATTAGGGCTTAGAGATTATATGAATGAAAATGATTCATCATATTTTGGATCTGTTTTTACCCATCTAAACCCTTTCTCTAGCCTCTATTCCCTAGCCTCTAGTCCCTCTTCCTCTCTTCGCTCTTCTTCCAATAGCAAATATGATGTTTGCATAACAAAAGGTAGTTCTGCACCTAAAAGACCTCTTTGAATACGTTCTGATGTTTCACTAAACACCAAAAACAACGGATATATAGTATTTGCACCTTCACTTAATACATGACTATGACGAGGAGGCATTAACCATTCATAGTCTTGATCTAAAAAAACTTGAGTTTGTCGCCAACGTCCCAATAAATCAGAAAAGTCTTCATGGGGACGGTGAATAAATATTAAAATCTCGGCTCCAGTTTTAACTTTCCATTCTGGATCACACATTAAAATTGCCACATCACAAGGTAGACAAGTTACTTGTGGAGTTGCTGACATATTATTACGCAAGCGAACAATTGGCAGAGGAATAGTAATTACGCTTTCATCTGGGCGGCGTAAACTCGGAATCATTTCTAGATATGGTCGGTGTTGTTTGAGTAGTGCGATCGCCGCTTGATGATTGCTATACTCTGCCAAGCTGGCTTCGTAATGAGATTTCTGCACAGGCATAATTTTATCAAATATGAAGTATATAGACACCTTTTAGGTGCCTTGCCGCAGGCTAGTGTGAAGGATGAAGGATCAAACCTCATCCTTTCGCCTTTTATCCCAGCTTTTCAAACACTTTGAATAGTGGCAGATACATCGACATCAAAATAGTACCAACCATACTTCCCAAAACCAAAATCATAATTGGTTCTAAAACACTAGTTAGGGCTTTTACCGCTTGTTCAACTTCATCTTCATAGAAATCAGCAACCTTCATTAACATCCCATCTAATTCTCCAGTTTCTTCCCCAATACTAATCATTTGTATTGACATTGCTGGAAAGACATTCGCTTTTTGTAAAGCAACGCTAATCATCCCGCCTTGTTGAATTTCTACACGAGCAGCATCAATAGCATTAGCAATTACTTGATTTCCTGATGTATCTCGCACAATTTCTAAAGAAGTCAAAATTGGCACACCTGAACGAGTTAAAGAACCAAAAGTTCGGCTAAATCTAGCTACCGCAGATTTTTGAATCAAATCGCCAAATAAAGGCATTTTGAGAGATAAGCGATCAATTGTTTCTCTGCCGACGCGTGTTTTGTAGTATTGTGCATAAGCAAATTTTCCGGCAACAAATGTGCCAACGATGAAAAAAGATTTCCAACTTCTTAAGATTTCACTACATGTCATCAAAAATTGCGTTAAAGGAGGTAATTCTGTACCTATTTCTATGAAGATTTTGGCAAAAATAGGCAAAAGAAAAACTGTCATCCCGACAAAGATACTCACCGCAATAAAACCTACCACTGTTGGATAAGCTAGTGCTGATTTAATTTGGTTTTGTAATCTAGCTACATCCTCTAGTAATTTAGCTAAACGATTGAGTACTTCATCTAAAACACCCCCAACTTCTCCAGCTTGAATCATACTGACATACAAACCATCAAAACAGTCAGGATGCTTCCGCATTGAATCAGAAAGGTTGACACCGCTTTGCACATCATTACTAATATCAATGAGTGCTTGTTTCATTTTAGGATTAGTACACTGATCGGCTAGTACTCCCAAACCTCTGACAATTGCTACTCCAGCATTTACCAAAGTAGCAAGTTGTCGAGAAAAAACAGCTTTTTCTTTAATCGGCACCTTAACAAAAGAATTCTGAAATTTTTTAAAGTCAAAACTGAGTGGCAAGCCTTGAGATTGTTTGAGTTCTTGAACTACAAAACCTTTATCTCTGAGATTAGTTCGAGCTTGTGCTAAAGATTCAGCAACAATTTTTTCAGTTCGAGATTTGCCTTGAGAATCACGAATGCGGGCAACAAAGGTTGGCATAGATATATAAATTCAAAATTTTAAATTTGGTTAATAAATCAGTAATTAATAGTGAGGTCAAATATTAACTATTAATTACTGACTTTCTGATGCTCGACGAAATTCTAGTGTGCTTTAGCAGCACCTGGTTTTGCTCCGGCTGGGGGTGCTGTAGCACCAATAAGACGTTGAATTTCATCCGGCTTAGAAGTTTTAGACATTGCCGCTTCAAAAGAAATAGTACCAGCTTTGTAATAATCTGCTAAAACTTTCTCCAGGGTTTGCATTCCTAATTTGCCACCAGTCTGAATAGCTGAGTAAATTTGTGAAGTTTTGCCTTCTCTAATCAAGTTAGAAATAGCAGGAGTAACAATCAGAATTTCTTGAGCCATGACTCGACCATATTCCCCAGGTTTAGGGTTTTTCTTGGATACTAAAGTTTGGCTAAATACGGCTACGAGAGAGTTAGATAACTGTACCCGTACTTGAGTTTGTCTTTCATGGGGAAAAACGTCGATAATCCGGTCAACTGTTTGGGCGGCTGAACTGGTGTGTAGTGTTCCAAAGACCAAGTGTCCAGTTTCTGCGGCTGAAATCGCCAAAGAAATTGTTTCTAAATCCCGCATTTCTCCCACCAAGACAATATCTGGGTCTTCCCGCAAAGCTGCTTTCAAGGCGTTAGCAAAGCTTTTTGTATCTTCACCCAGTTGTCGTTGATGGACTAAGCTTTTAATTGGTTCGTAAACAAATTCAATTGGGTCTTCTACAGTCAAAATATGCTCTGCTTTAGTGCGGTTAATTAAGTCGATAATTGCGGCTAGTGTAGTTGTTTTGCCAGAACCTGTAGGGCCTGTCACCAAAATTAGCCCTCTGGGCTTATCTGCCATTTCTCTCACTACATCTGGCAGACCCAATTTTTCAAAGTTAGGAATTTTGGAACTTAACGCTCGTAAACAAGCAGCGTAAGAGCCTCTTTCTTTGTAAACATTCACCCGAAAACGAGCCAAACCCTTCACACCATAAGAACAATCTAACTCCCAGGTTTGTTCTAAAGTTTTACGCTGGGTATTGTTGAGCATACTAAAGATCAATCTTTGGCATTGATCATTAGTCAAGATTTCCTCTCCGATAGGTGTCAGTTTGCCACTGATGCGAAAGTAAGGAGGCAAACCTGCGGATAAGTGCATATCCGAACCACCCATTTCAATCATTTGTTCCATCAAGTCTTCAATCATCATTTCCATAGTTCTGCGTTCCTTTTGTTATTTGGTTGGACTATTAACTAATCTTGAAATCTGGGTGTCATACAGTAGGGACAATCCAGCCATTCTGGTTGAAGTTCGGCAATGCAAGTCCGACAGGTCAATCCACTCTTACGTTTGGCTCTTAACTCGGCCTCTAAGCCTGTATCGGTAAATGTCACCCGATCAACTTCTTCTAAGGTGGTAGCTCCTTGACGCACTAAATCTAAGCTGTAGGCCAACAAGGTTTTCATACCCTCTTCTACCGCAACTTCTTTAATGCGTTCTGTGGGTGCTTCTTGGTTAATCAGGGTTTGCAGATTTTCAGTGACGCGCATAACCTCATAAACACCGCAGCGTCCTTTGTACCCAACACCATTACAAGTTGGGCAAACATGATTTTTGGCTTTGGCTTCTGTTAAAGCTTCTGTAGTTAAAGTATTAGCTTTGTAGAATGTGAGTTCGACCTCACCAGCAGCAGATAGACCATAGCGAGCTAGTTCTTCTGTAGTGGGAGTGTAAGGAATGCGGCATTCAGAACAGACACGTCGCACTAAACGTTGTGCCAACACACCAATTAAAGAACTAGAAACCATGAATGGCTCAATGCCCATTTCGCCTAAACGAGCGATCGCACCAGGCGCATCGTTAGTGTGTAAGGTAGTTAATACTAAGTGACCTGTTAAGGCAGCCTCAATCGCTGTTTTGGCGGTTTCTTTATCCCGTGTTTCCCCCACTAACAACACATCTGGGTCTTGCCGCAAAAAGGCTCGTAGTGCTGTGGCAAAATCCAGTCCTTTTTCTCGAATTACCTGTACTTGGGTAATCCCTGGCAAACTATATTCAATCGGGTCTTCAACAGTACTGATATTAATTCCTGGTGAGTTCTTTTCTGATAATGCCGAATATAGCGAAGTTGTTTTACCAGAACCTGTTGGCCCAGTCACCAAAATTAGACCAAAGGGACGACTAACCATCTCTTGGACAATACCCAAAGTTTCCGGATCGGTGATTAACTTATTCAATCCCAACTGAGTAGACGAGTTATCCAAAATCCGCAGTACTACTTTTTCGCCGTAGCGACTGGGCAAGGTATTCACACGAAAGTCAACTTTTCTACCTTCAAACATCCGACGAATACGCCCGTCTTGGGGCATACGCCGTTCGGCAATATCTAAACTGGCGATAATTTTAAATCGGGCTGTGACAGCCGGGATAATTTTTTTCGGTAAGGGATCAAAAGCTTCACTCAATACACCATCCTTACGAAAACGAATGCGTAAGTTTTCTTCTTGAGGTTCAACGTGAATATCCGAAACCTTCTCGTGTAAAGCCTTAGCCAAGATTCTGTTCACTAGGTTAATGACTGGAGCATCTTCTGCTCCTTTCATCGCTGATCCCAAATCAGCTTCCATTTCATCCGGTGCATCTTGGATATCCAGATTGCCAAGATTTTCTAAATCCTGATTAATATCTGTAAACTTTTCTTGTTCCAGATGCTTTTGCTTCACAGCCATCTCATCTAAAAATTGGTTGATGAGTTGCTGATAGTCTTCCTGAGTAATCACCATCCGCTGTAATGCCAGGCCTTGAGGGCGCAAAATGCGATTTAGGTCATCGGAAGCTTCTAAGTTATCCGGATCGACCATCGCCACTAAAACGCTTGGTGGGTTTTGGTCTTCACTTTTCGATAGTGGTACTAAACGATGGCGACGACAAATATCCACCGGAATCAGGGTTTCAATCAGGCTGCCGACATTTGTATTGCCAATGTTGTTGACTTCCGGATCTAGGGATTCAACGCCGTATAGTATTTTAAGTTCAAATAACTGTTGTTTTTTATACTGCCTGAGAAATTCAGGCGATAGTTGTCGCCCAGTGATCGACTCCAGCACTTCCGTCAGGGGCCTGCCAGATTTGCGACTTTCAATCAGTGCCTGTCTCATCTGTTCGCTATTAACATAGCCAGATTGCACTAGCTTACTGCCGAATGGCGAAAACTCTGTTCGGGTCGTGAGAGCGGTACTGCGCCGTTGCGGGGACGATTGAGTCATAGGTGAGCAATTAGTAGGGGAAAACCTCTGCTTAAAGTATTCCCAAGCAACGGCACAGAAATTTCATTTAAACTTAATAAAATTTCTAGGGAAGTCTGAAGTCTGAAGCCTGAAGTCTGAAATTTATACTTTATACTTCATCCTTGGTCGTTCGGGTTCCCGTCCTGAGAGAGTATGCGCTAATATATTCACCATTTGTCACAATAGGATGACGGTGATATCACTTCCAGAAGAATGTTGGCAAGAAAATCTACCTTTGCGGTGATTTATTGTCCTCAATAGTATCTGGAAGAGACAATGATGGACGAAAATAAACAGGTAAACAATACAAGCCAGCAATTGGGTGAACCAATAGAGGTAAAGCAAGAAATGATGAGCGACTCCCCAGCCCAAATAGACTCCAACGAATTTGGCAGCGAGGTTACTGAGCAAGTGGCAGCCACAAGCAATGTATCAGGAGATACGGCTGCGCTCAATCAAGAAGATGGCTTCGCTGCAACCGAGAAAACACCAACAGAAACGACCGCTTTGACAGAGTTGACTCAACAAATTGAGTCTCTCAAGGTGCAGGTAGAAGAACGTAGTACTCAGTACATGCGGATTGCGGCAGATTTTGAGAATTACCGCAAACGTACTAGCAAAGAAAAAGAAGAGCTAGATGCACAGGTGAAGCGGAACACAATTCTGGAATTACTGCCAGTGGTTGATAATTTTGAACGGGCGCGAGCGCACCTAAAACCACAAACCGATGGCGAGATGACAATTCACAAAAGTTATCAAGGAGTTTATAAACAATTAGTCGATTCCTTAAAACGCTTAGGAGTATCACCGATGCGGCCTGAAGGTGAACAGTTTGATCCTAACCTCCATGAGGCAGTAATGCGCGAACCTACGGATGAACATCCGGAAGGAACAGTGTTAGAAGAGTTAGTACGCGGATATTATATAGGCGATCGCGTGCTACGTCATGCAATGGTCAAGGTGGCTGCTCCAAAAGAGGATACACCTACTGCACAAGAAGATCAGTCGAGTCCAGCTAACAGTTAAACTGCATTTGTCTGCCTCGCTGACTGTCCCTTCGTCCGAAGTAAAAAAGCCAAAGTAAAAAGAATTATGAATAAAGTTTTTGTTTTTACCTTGTGACTTTTTACTTTTACGAAGTGAGTGCTTAGGTCACAGCACAGGCGAGCAGTGTATATCTCAACAAGGAAAGGGCTGTTGACGGTTTGCCGCAGTTTAGCAGCCCGCCCTCTAGCTGTAATTTGCATAGAGGGACTGGTTTTGTGGCAAACAGCCAATACTTAGTTAGTGCGTTTCACAGACTTAGCCTTTAGCTTTAGCCCGTACAAAAATATCCCGCGCAACAACACACGGTAAAAGCATTCAGTACAAATACTGTAAGTATGGGAAAAGTTATAGGGATCGACTTAGGCACGACTAATAGTTGCGTCGCAGTTTTAGAAGGTGGTCAACCAATAGTGATCGCTAATTCTGAAGGCGGACGAACCACTCCTAGTATTGTGGGATTCGGCAAGGGTGGCGATCGCTTGGTCGGTCAGCTGGCAAAACGTCAAGCCGTAACTAATGCCGAAAATACAGTTTACAGTATCAAACGATTCATCGGTCGTCGTTGGGAAGATACGGAAGAAGAACGCGATCGCGTTCCCTACAATTGTGTTAAAGGTCGAGATGAAACTGTTGATGTGCAGATTCGTGGCAAGAACTACACACCACAAGAAATCTCGGCGATGATTCTGCAAAAATTGAAGCAGGATGCAGAAAATTTTCTCGGTGAAACTGTCACACAAGCTGTAATTACCGTACCAGCATATTTTACCGATGCTCAAAGGCAAGCAACTAAAGATGCTGGCACAATCGCCGGCTTAGAAGTATTACGAATTATCAATGAACCGACTGCGGCGGCTTTAGCTTTTGGCTTAGATAAGCAAGACCAAGAGCAACTAATTCTCGTGTTTGACTTGGGTGGTGGTACTTTTGATGTCTCCATTCTGCAACTAGGAGATGGAGTTTTTGAAGTCAAAGCTACTAGTGGGAACAATCAACTAGGTGGTGATGACTTTGATAACTGTATTGTCCGCTGGATGATTGAACGCTTCCAGGAACAAGAAAAAATTAACCTCGCCCAAGACAAGATGGCTTTACAGCGTCTACGAGAAGCAGCAGAAAAAGCCAAAATTGAACTTTCTAGTATGGCAAGTACCTCGATTAACTTGCCTTTTATTACGGCTGATGAATCTGGGCCAAAGCATCTAGAGATGGAACTTAGCCGTTCTAAATTTGAGGAACTAGCTGCAAATTTGATTGAAGCTACCATTGAACCAATGATTCAATCCCTTAAAGATGCTGACCTCAAACCCCAAAATATAGATCGGATTATTTTAGTTGGTGGTTCTACGCGCATTCCTGCTGTTCAAAATGCTTTAATTAAGTTTTTTAATGGCAAAACCCCTGATCGTTCGATCAACCCTGATGAAGCTGTAGCGTTGGGCGCTGCAATTCAAGCGGGAGTTCTTGGTGGCGAAGTTGATAATCTTCTGTTATTAGATGTCACTCCCTTATCTTTAGGTATTGAAACCCTAGGTGAAGTATTTACTAAAATTATTGAACGCAACACCACAATTCCTACTAGTAAATCTCAAGTTTTTTCCACTGCTATTGATGGGCAAACTTCGGTAGAAATTCATGTTCTCCAAGGAGAACGGGCAATGGCGCGGGATAATAAAAGTCTGGGTAAGTTTTTGTTGGCTGGGATTCCCCCGGCTCCCCGTGGTGTTCCGCAAATCGAAGTGTCTTTTGAAATAGATGTTAATGGTATTCTCAAGGTTGCTGCTCAAGATAAAGGCACAGGTAGAGAGCAAAGCATTCGGATTACTAATACTGGTGGTTTGAGTTCCAACGAAGTCGAACGGATGCGCCAAGAAGCAGAAGTATTTGCGGAAGAAGACAAAAAACGCAAGGAATTTGTGGAACTCAAAAACCAAGCAGATAATCTCTTAAACAGTTACGAATCAACCTTGAAGGATAATGGCAACTTTATTGGCGACCAGATGAAAACTTTAGCTAATGAAAAACTTGTCCAACTTCAAGCGGTGATGACTAATCCTGGTATTTCCCTGCAAGAATTTCAAAATTGTTTAGATGACTTCCAGCAAACCTTATTTGCGATCGGTGCTGATGTTTACAACCGCGCTAACGGTCAAAATTCTGATGAAGGTGAAGAAGGTTCAGAGTCAGTATTAACATCTCAATTAGAAAACCCTGCGAGTGGAACTGTAATACCACAGTTTAATTTTGATTTTGATGAGGAAATGACTGCACAAGCTGATTATGAGGCGATAGACTAAATAAGAAAGTATGAAGTCTAAAGTATGAAGTATGAAATTAAAACCTTCAATACTTTGTCCTTTATCGGCAAATACAGATGTGGTGTATTACTAATGGGGGGTTTTCCACACCTAATGGTGCGGATAGCCCCTCTAGTTCGTGGGCAGGGTTTTTCCCTGACACGTAGCACAATTGTAAAAGAGACAGCGAGAGATTCTCTCATCTGCTAACTTTGCTGTTAACTTTCGTTAGTCTTTGTAGTCTCCCAGGCAACAACAAATTTTGCTGAATGTTTACTGGTGATTTTTATAAAAGGTAAAAGGTACAATCAATTATTAATAAAAATTAATCTATGCCTTCTGCCTTACAAAAGTGCTGAGTTTTGAGTGCTGAGTGCTGAGTTAAAATTCACTAGGAATTCTTCTAAGCCTCCTGCCTCCTGCCCTTCGGGTTCGGCAGTCCCCCATCGACGGGAACCGCCAAGACGGGGGCTACCTCACCTCCTGCCTCCTGCCTTCTTCCTTCTATCTTTTACCTTTGCTATATGGCCCGCGACTATTACGAAATTCTGGGTGTCTCTCGTGACGCCGAAAAAGAAGAAATCAAACAAGCTTACCGCCGTTTAGCCCGCAAGTATCACCCAGATGTGAACAAAGAAGCGGGTGCGGAAGAACGGTTTAAAGAAATTAACCGCGCTTATGAGATACTCTCAGAACCAGAAACCCGTGCGCGTTACGATCGCTTTGGCCCAGAAGGTGTTTCCGGTGCTGGTGTGGGCTTCCAAGATATGGGCGATATGGGTGGTTTTGCCGATATCTTTGAAAGCATTTTCAGCGGCTTTGCAGGCGGTGGTATGGGTGGACAGACAGCGCAAAGACGGCGCAGTGGCCCAGTACGGGGTGATGATTTACGGCTAGACCTGAAGTTGGACTTTCGCGAAGCGGTATTTGGTGGTGAAAAAGAAATTCGCATTTCTCACTTAGAAACTTGTGAGGCTTGTAGTGGTTCCGGTGCAAAACCAGGAACTCGCCCCCGTACTTGTTCAACTTGTAGCGGTTCCGGTCAGGTGCGACGGGTAACTAGAACACCTTTTGGTAGTTTTACACAAGTTTCAACTTGTCCAACTTGTAACGGTACCGGTTCGGTAATTGAAGATAAGTGTGATTCTTGCGATGGTAAGGGTACAAATCAAATCACCAAGAAACTCAAAATTACCATTCCGGCTGGGGTCGATAACGGTACACGTTTACGCATAGGACAAGAAGGTGATGCAGGTCAACGTGGTGGCCCCCCTGGAGATTTATACGTTTACCTGTTTGTTAACGAAGATGAAGAATTCCAAAGGGATGGAATTAACGTTCTTTCAGAAATCAAAGTTAGCTACTTACAGGCGATTTTAGGCTGTCGTTTAGAAGTCAATACAGTCGATGGGCCAGTAGAATTAATCATTCCCGCAGGAACTCAGCCGAATACAGTGATGAAGCTAGAAAATCGTGGCGTACCCCGCTTAGGTAATCCGGTAAGTCGCGGAGATCATCTCCTAACAGTGTTAATTGATATCCCCACAAAGATCATCCCAGAGGAGAGAGAATTGCTAGAGAAGCTGGCTAAAATTAAAGGCGATCGCACTGGTAAAGGTGGTTTAGAAGGATTCTTGGGAAATTTGTTTAAGTAATGAGTCTATCTTCTGTATCTACTCCTGATGCTCAACTCGACTTGCGCGGTACTCCTTGTCCAATTAACTTCGTGCGAACAAAACTCCGCTTAGAAAAAATGTCGCCCGGAGATTTGCTCGAAGTATGGCTCGACCCAGGAGAACCAATTGAGCAAGTACCTGATAGCTTGACTATGGCAGGCTATCAGGTAGAGCAAATTATAGACTGTTCTGATTATTTTTCTTTGTTAGTCCGCCGTCCAAGCATTAGCCCATGATCGGGGAGACTGTGACAACTACTGGACAGTTATTTGGTACCGTCTTGGCTGTACAGGCAAATTTTTATCGTGTACAGCTAGATCCAGAGGATAGAGAGAAAAAGTCTGCTCATTTCCCTATTCTTTTGTGTACACGCAGAACGCGATTGAAAAAAATTGGACAGCAGGTAATGGTGGGCGATCGCGTTGTGGTGGAAGAACCAGATTGGGCTGGTGGACGCGGTGCGATCGCTGAAGTTTTACCCCGCACTGGACAATTAGATCGACCAGCGATCGCTAATGTTAACCAGATTATGCTGGTATTTGCGGTTGCTGATCCACCATTAGAACCTTACCAATTGAGTCGATTTTTAGTTAAGGCTGAGTCTACTGGCTGGGATGTGATACTTTGTTTGAATAAAAGCGATTTAATCTCAGCCCAGGAACAGCAAGAAATTAGCGATCGCCTCCTAGCTTGGGGTTATCAACCGTTATTTATCAGTGTGCAGAACAATTTTAATATTGACGAAGTAGTAACTCATCTCAGCCATAAAACTACTGTGATTGCTGGGCCTTCTGGGGTGGGTAAATCTAGTTTAATCAACGCCCTCATTCCCGATATTAACCTGCGAGTTGGAGAAATTTCCGGGAAACTTGCCCGTGGTCGCCATACTACTCGTCATGTAGAATTATTTGAATTACCTGATGGTGGTTTGTTAGCAGATACTCCTGGTTTTAATCAACCAGATTTAGATTATCAACCAGAAGAATTAGTCCACTATTTTCCCGAAGCGAGAAAGTTACTCAAAGTTGCTCATTGTCGATTTAGTGATTGTTTACATCGAGACGAACCTGATTGTGCTGTGCAAGGAAATTGGGAACGCTATGAACATTATGTAGAGTTTTTGGATGAAGCGATCGCCAGACAAACTCAATTAAACCAACAAGCCGATCCTGAATCCTCCTTGAAGTTAAAAACCAAAGGTAAAGGACAAAGTAAATACGAACCCAAGCTAGAAAGTAAAAAATATCGTCGAGTTGCGCGCAAAACTCAACTGCAAGCTTTACAAGATTTATATCAAGATAGCGAAGAATAATTCTTTGCGCCTAACCGCTGTGCATGAGTCAAACAATATTTAGATCCAGAGAAATGTTCGCTCTTGTGAATTACGATTAAATATAATTAACCACCGATGAACGCGGATAAATCTGTATTTTATCCAAGTGAAAAGCAGTATAATATCGAATCTAAAATCTAAAACCCAAAATTGACTCACGCACCCATTCCAGAGTAACGCTTTAATCCCGCGCGCCATAACAAACGGTTCGTTCCTAAAAACACCATTATCCAACCAATCATACATAAAAAACCCCGCACTATATCCACAGGTAGTCCCACCAAAATACTTGCAGGGAAATTAATTAAATAAGGAAAAGGTGTAAATAAAACAATATTCCGAATATATTCGGGAAATACATTTAAAGGTGCAACCATTCCCGATAAAAATAAAAAGAACAAGAACCAGAAATTTTCTAACGCACTAGCCCGTTCTGTCCAAAAGGCTAACACGGCAAAGGTATACTGAATTACAAATCGCAAAATAAATGCTAACACTACTGCTAACGTAAATAGAAACACTTGACCTAAATTCGGCAACCACAAAGCCTGGGGATAAAGTGTGAAAAATAAAGCTGTTAACAATATAGTAAAGGGTATGCGAGTAACTCTTTCAGCCAGATGAGATGCAACATGATGCCATACAGGATCTATTGGTTGCAATAATTTAGGTGAGAGTTTACCTTCTACAACTTCTTTTTCAAATTCCCAAATTACCCAAGCGACCGTTATTTGCCTAACTACAAAAACTGTGAGGAAGTAACGGGAAAAATCCACAGAAGACAAACCAAATTTGCCTCCTTGTGCTGCTTGCATCCAAACACCCATCAGGATTATAGGTAAAGACCCAGACAAAACCCATAAAATTAGTTCTGCACGAAACTCCATCATGTGGGCGTTGTATACAGTAAGAAAAGTTAAAGTTTTTCTAATAAATTTTTTCATTTGTCATTTGTGTGTTTTTCGTTAACCAAGTTGCTTTATTTCTTTTTCACAGTACAGGCTTTCGCCCCGCTACGCTAACAGCACTGACTAAACAACTCCCGCCTGAAAAACTTTACCGATT
Source organism: Nostoc sp. HK-01 (assembly GCA_003990705.1). Lineage (GTDB taxonomy): Bacteria > Cyanobacteriota > Cyanobacteriia > Cyanobacteriales > Nostocaceae > Nostoc_B. Next base: position 778,941 of record AP018318.1, on the reverse strand, counting down.
ACTTCTTCTATAGGTGGTTCTGTTACTTTTAAATCGATGACTTCTAACTCTGACAAAATTTGAGATACGGTACGGGTGAGAGCTTCTTGCTCCACCATAAAACATACGGCTCGCCCATCTAAAAATTGCACATCCCCATAAAACTTGAGTTTTTCTCTAGATAAAGGTTGGGCTAACTCTACATGAACTTCTCGATATGGTGCGAAGCGTTCTAATAATCCATCTAAACTACCGTCATACATCAGCTTTCCTTGGTGAATTAACAAAACTCGTTGGCATAAAGCAGTAATATCAGCCATGTAGTGACTAGTTAATAATACTGTGGCCTGATAACGCTGATTGTAGTCGCGCAGAAAGTCGCGCACTGCTACCTGAGCATTTACATCTAAGCCTAGAGTTGGTTCATCGAGAAATAATACTTGGGGACGGTGTAAAAGTGCAGCTAACAATTCTGCTTTCATCCGTTCACCTAAAGATAACTTGCGTACTGGTTGAGTCAGCTTACCTTGGAGGCTCAACATCTCTGTTAATTCTCTTAATCTGTAGGAAAATTCCTGATCTGAGATGTTGTATACAGCAGCGTTAATTTTTAAAGAATCTATGGTTGGTAAGTCCCAGATTAACTGCTGCTTTTGTCCCATCACCAAGGTAATTTTTTGCAAAAATGCTTCTTGGCGCAGAAATGGGACGTGTCCAGCTACTCTGACTGTTCCACTAGTAGGATGAATTAGACCAGTGAGCATTTTGAGTGTGGTAGTTTTTCCAGCACCATTTGGCCCTAAAAACCCTACTACTTCGCCAGGAGCAATCTCAAAGGAAACATTGTCTACAGCTTGAATTGAACGGTAGGTGCGGCGGAAAAAGTGGGTAATTGTCCCAGCGATACCTGGTTCTTTAATCGCCACCGGATAAGATTTACTGAGATTGTCAACAAAAATATGCGGCATAAAATTTATCTTAAAACCTTTAAGGGTATTGTTAGGCGTAAGCCGTAACGCACCAAAAGCTTTGCGGTAGATGTGTTAGGCTATCGCTAACATATCCTACCTGTATTTTCAACATCAAATTATGCGTTCTACAGAAGTTAAAGTATGACTGAGCCTGATATTCACGCTCGCAAAATGTCTTGAATCGATAGGGTTTTGGCTATATATCTAAATAAATTATCAGCGTAGCCTGCGGCAAGCCGCTTACGCGTCTACGTCTGTGTCCATCGGCTGTTTTAAATTATTAAATTATGGATTTTTTAGTGATCAGTATTATCCATGAGAGTAGTAAAGTCAAGGTAAAATAACCCGGTCTAACGTAAACGACCCGATCGCAAAATACTGATAATCAACCACAATCCTAATAAACTAGCAGCGGCAAATAACACACTACTTAAAACAGATAGTTGCGGTGTCTGAGCTTTTGTGGAAATAATTGCTGCCCCCATAATCAGTGAACCTACCAAAATACTGAAAGAGAGGCGATTGGCTGCATCATCCATTGTGCGCCGCACACCATCCAAGCCATGTAGTGAGAGATTCCAACGTAATGTTTCTGATGTTACACGGTCGAGTAAAAGTTCAACTTGTCGGGGTGATTGTAATGATAAACTTTTGAGGTCAAGGGCGGTACGCAAAAGCGATCGCACCGGATTTTCCCCGACTAATTGGCGGCGAAACAAATCCGTCATTAACGGCTTGACTTCATCAAACAGATTGATCTCCGGATTAAAAGCGCGGGCTACACCTTCTAAGTTAGCTAGGGTTTTGGCATATAAGCCCATATTGCTCGGCAATCTAATTTTATTGTTGCGGGCGACTTGTAAAATTTCATAAATCACTTGACTAAAATTCATTTCTGTCAAGCTGACATTGTGATATTTCCGCAACATGCGATCGTAATCATTTTCCAGTCGCGCCACAATTACTGGTTGTGCTGAATCGGCTAATTGTAAAGTCAACTGAGCGCATCTTCCCGCATCTAAATCGACGATCGCCAATAACATTTCTGTTAAAATCTGCTGTGTGCGGGGATCAAGTCTGCCTACCATCCCACAATCTAAAATTGCTACCCGACCATCGTGCAGATAAAATAAATTTCCGGGATGGGGATCAGCATGAAAAAAACCATCCAGATATAACTGCTGGAAAAATGCTCGAAATAGTAAGGTAGTAATATCTTTACGTTGGGTAGCAATATCTTTACTATTATTGTCACTGGTCAACTTTGCTGACAGTAAAGGCACACCATCTAACCACTCCATCACTAACAATTTCTCTGATGTGAGATGCCAGTAAATTTCCGCTACTACAATTTGTTTTGGGTCAAACCAGCTGCCTTTCGCTAAATTCTTTCGTAATTGGTCTGTAAAGCCTGCTTCTCGCGTAAAATCTAACTCAGCCTCTAAAGCTTTAGTAAATTCTTCCGCAATAGATTTAATTTCGTAAGTTTGCCCAAAGTCAGTTCGGGCGACTAAATCAGCGATCCCCTGAATTAAAGCAATATCTTGAGCAATGGTGACATCAATTCCGGGACGCTGCACTTTTAAAGCGACTTCCCGTCCATCGGCTAGTGTAGCGCGATGAGTTTGAGCAATTGATCCCGCCGCGACTGGTACAGGATTTACCTTTTGAAAAACTTCTTCTAGGGGACTTTTTAGCTGTTTGCGGATGAGTACTTCTATTTCTGACCAAGCAACTGGTGGTACTTCGTCTTGCAGTGTTGACAGTTCCTCAATATAGGCGGCGCTGAGTAAATCTGGACGAGTAGATAACAACTGACCAAGCTTGATATAAACAGGCCCCAAATTTACCAAAATATTTTTTAGCACCGCTGGGGTAGGTAGCTGGGGTTCATCAGTTTTGCCACCAGTCAGTAGCCTTCGCATATAATCCCAGCCATTACGAAACACTACTTCAATAATTTCTCGTTGACGAGGAACAGTTTGAGTTAGGAACATTGTGGTAAACAACTGCAAAAACGCAGAGAAGTTAAAGGGGTAGACAACAGGGAATTACAATACAGCCAGAGCTAGTTTTAGTTAGGGTTTTACTGGCAAAAGCACAGTCTTGAAATCTTTTTTGGGATGATTTTACAACTTCTCTCAAGCTTTGCTCACTTAATATTCTTTTAATGTAAGTAGAACAAGATTCTCCACCATGTAATTGCCGATGAGGACAAGCAAAGCCTTTCACCGGAGAAATGTATTTTTGATAAGCAGTAATAGAATTAATCGCCATTGTCTTGGCCAGAGGCTCAAAGCTAAGAGTATTCATAACTGTCAGTAAAAACAACAGACAGTCAAGTTATAATAAAAAAACTAGCTTTTAAGCCTCTGTCAAGGGTTTTAACTTTGAAAATTACAGTAGGTTTGTAAAGCGAGGGTCATCTTGCAGGATTTTGAGAACCTGCTTAATTTCTTGGGTGCGTTCTTTATTAACGATGAGGGTAACATTGCGATCGCGCACAATCACCACATCCTCTAAACCAATAGTAACAATTACATCCTCTGGATTAGTAGCATAAACAATCGCTCCTTGCGTATCTAAACCTATATGGGTAGCTAATTCTACATTGGGAGTCTCTTCTTTTTTTAACAAACGTTCAATCGCATTCCAATCTCCTAAATCATCCCAACCAAAATCAACCGGGAGGACGTATGCTAAATTGGTTTTTTCCATGAGTGCATAGTCTATACTCTTTTTAGGTAAATCAGGGTAAATTTCAGGGCCGTATTGTTCTAGGGGTTTAATAATTTCTGGAGCATGGGTGTATAGTTCTTCCAGAACAACTCCAGCCCGAAAGACGAACATTCCACTATTCCAGCTAAAACGTCCCGTAGATAAAAAAGTTTCTGCTAATTCACGGTTGGGCTTTTCAGTAAAGCGGTTGACATGATAAGCTGGCAACTCATTAAAGCTACCAATCTGTTCACCTTGTTCAATGTAGCCGTAACCAGTTGATGGAAAAGTGGGCTTAATTCCTAAAGTAACAATCGCTTTGGTGCTTGTTGCTAATTGAGTAGCAGCCTTTAATGTGTCTGTAAACGCCTTTTGGTCAGCTATCCAATGGTCAGCCGGAAAAAAGCCGATGATAGCGTCTTCTCCATAACGCTTTTTAATTTCTAAACTTGTCCAAGCAACAGCGGCGGCAGTATCCCTTCCTTCTACCTCAATTAGTAAGTTTGGCGATGGCAGTTCGGGTAACTGCTGGCGGACACCTTCAGCTATCTGGCTGGAAGTAATCACCCATAACGAATCCCACCCGTCTGTCAATGGGAGCAACCGATCAGCGGTTGCTTGCAGTAAACTTCTAGAACTGCCATCTAGGCTTAAAAATTGTTTAGGACGGTCTTTACGACTCAGAGGCCAAAAACGCTCACCTTTGCCACCAGCGAGGATGACGGGGAACAAGGAACTATTCATGTTGTCATACACACCTACGCAAGAACACTACAAGTGTACAGTGAGCTTTTACTCTGGCAATATTTGTAGCTTGCATTAACATAACTTTTATGGAAGTGGTTGAGTGGGGAGAAAATTGTGATTAGAGAAGTTCAATTATCTGAGAATCAAGTTAAGTCTCAGCAAATACCGAATTTAGACTTAGAGAGTAAACCTGGTCAAATCCAACGGGTAGAAACTCATGGAGCGCTGCAAACAGTAGCAGATTCAGACTCAGACACTACATCTCAAGCAGCTTCAGCCAGTACCACTCGCAGTGTGGTCGAGTCAGTCAGTGCCATTCCCAACGAACTGTACGATAGATTGGGTTTAAGTATGCCCCGCTGGCTACTGTGGATATTGACAGTGGTGATGGGTGTGATTCTCTCAGGGCTGTTAGTCTCAACTTTGGCGCTCTGGACTCCTTTATGGAGTAATTTGGATAAAAGCGATGAGGAACTGGGTTTTGCTGGTAAAGAAGAGCAAAAAGTGCCTTTACCTGGGGAATTATGGAGCAAAATTTCCCAATATCAGCTATCACGCCCCATGAATATTTTGATTATGGGGATTGAGCCAGTCAACGGGGCGGTAGATGGCTCACCTGAAAGTTTTGCAGGGAAAAGCGACACCATGCTTTTAGTCCGGCTCAACCCCAGTGATAAATCCATTCGTGTGCTTTCCGTTCCCAGAGATACGATGATAGCGATTCCAGAAAAAGGTTTAACCAAGCTATCAGACGCTAATCCCCAAGGCGGGCCTGTCTTAGCTGCGCGAGTAGTCAGCCGGACTTTAAACAATGCACCGATTGACCGTTACATTCGGATTTCTACCAGTGGCTTAAGGCAATTAGTTGATCAATTGGGTGGGATCGAAGTATTTGTACCTAAAGCAATGGAATATCATGATAGTACCAGTCAATTGAACATTAATCTAGTGAGTGGCTGGCAAACTCTCAACGGCGAACAAGCAGAACAGTTTGCTCGTTTCCGGGAAGATGGGCTAGGGGATTTACCGAGGGTACAGCGACAACAAGCACTCATGGCGGCATTAATTCAACGCCTAAATAGTCCTACTGTCGTACCGAAATTGCCTCAATTAACCCGCATTATGCGGAAGTATTTTGATACCAACTTAAAAATAGAAGAAATGATGGCTTTGGTGAATTTCTCCGTAAATGTAGATCGGGATAATTTCCAAATGACCACTGTACCTGGTACTTTCAGCCGTTTCAGTAAAGACCCTAATAGCTATTGGCTGAATATGACTGGACAACAGAATCTACTGAATAATTATGTTGGGGTAGATGTACCTGGCCTCAAACCAGATACACGTCCGGTTTCTAACCTCAAAATTGCTATTCAAAATGCCTCTAATCAACCACAAGTAACCGAAAAAGTTATTGCTTATCTGAAAGAGAAAGGGTTTAAAAATATTTACACAGTATCAGATTGGCCAGATAGCCAACGCCAAACTCAGATTATTGTCCAAAGAGGTAGCCGACAGCCAGGAATTGACTTACAAAAAGTCTTAGGTTTAGGTCAAATTGAAGTCTCAACATCTGGAGATTTGGAATCTGATATCACAATTCGGATTGGTAAAGATTGGAAATAATTAGTAGTCATTAGTCAATTGTTTTTAGTTATTAATTACTTGTTAGCCTGCTTCTGAGACTCACTCTTGACTATGAACTATTGACTCTTGACTATAAAGCTATGAAAAAGATTTAGCTGAGATTATTAAGTTTGACACAATCAAAGTTAACCTCTTCCTCATAACTCACTAGTGAAGTTAGTAAAGTTATGCAAAAGATTTGGCAGAAATTATTAAGTTTGAAATAATCAAACTTGATCTATTACTCATAACTCACTAATGAGGTACTTAAAGTTATGCAAAAGATTTGGCAGAAATTATTAAGTTTAATTATGATTCTGCTTTTAGCTGGTTTGTGGGTAATACTTAGCCCACTACCAGCTTTTGCACAAATTAATACAATTAACTACAGCAATGCCAATTTAGAAAACCGCGACTTTGCCAATGCCGATTTAGTAGGTGTAACTTTTGTGGCAGCGGAAATGCGGGGTACAAACTTCCAAGGAGCAAATTTAACAAACGCCATTTTTACTAAGGGTGTTTTATTAAAGGCTAATTTAGAAGGCGCTAACTTAACAGGTGCTTTAGTAGACCGTGTGACTTTAGATGGTGCTAATTTAAAAAATGCTAATTTTACCGAAGCTACTTTAACTCGTAGCCGCCTTTACGATGCTGATATTACAGGTGCGGATTTTACAGATGCTTTAATTGACCGCTATCAAGTTTCACTGCTGTGTGAAAGGGCTGATGGGGTAAATCCAGTTACAGGTGTGGTAACTAGGGAGAGTTTGGGTTGTAAATAAAAGAATGAAGAGTAAAGTTTGAAGTATGAAATATATTAATTAAATATTTATTTTTGGGATTTCAGCTTTTAGCCTAGAAATTTCATCCGTCTTCAGACTTGTCAGGTATTATTCGTGACTAATCAAGAACAAAAATCTTCTCGTTCTTTTGCTGGGATTGCTGGCATTGTTGCCGCAGCCACATTAATTAGTAAAGTATTTGGTTTGGTGCGGCAGCAAGCGATCGCTGCCGCTTTTGGTGTTGGTGCAGCTGCTACCGCTTATAGCTATGCCTATATTATTCCTGGATTTTTATTAATATTACTGGGTGGTGTGAATGGGCCGTTACATAGTGCTGTTGTGAGTGTTTTAGCCAAACGCAAGCAACAAGACGCAGCCCCTTTGGTGGAAACAGTCACAACGTTAGTGGGTGGCATACTTTTATTGGTAACTGTTGCCCAGGTTTTCTTAGCAGATACGATTGTTGATATTGTCGGTCATGGTTTGTCAGAGACGACACGCGCGATCGCCATTCAACAACTGCAAATCATGGCCCCGATGGCGTTATTTTCCGGTTTGATTGGCATTGGCTTTGGTACTCTCAATGCTGCCAATCAATATTGGTTACTCTCTATTAGCCCTTTATTATCCAGCATCACCGTAGTTGCAGGTATTGGTATTTTAACTTTGCAACTAGGTAAGAACATTATTCTGCCAGAATACGCCTTTATAGGTGGAATGGTTTTAGCTTGGGGAACTTTAGCGGGGGCGATTCTTCAGTGGGTAGTGCAGTTAATTGTGCAGTGGCGGTTAGGACTGGGGACACTGCGATTACGGTTTGATTTTAAAACTCCTGCTGTTCAAGAAGTGATTAAAATCATGACTCCGGCAACAATTTCTTCAGGGATGATGCCAATTAATGTTGCTACTGACCTTTATTTTGCCAGTCCGATCCCTGGTGCTGCGGCTGGTTTTAACTATGCTAATTTGCTAGTTCAAACACCTTTAGGGATTATCTCTAATATTATTTTGTTACCTTTATTGCCAATTTTCGCCAAACTAGCGGAACCAGACAATTGGCCTGATTTAAAATTACGCATTCGTCAAGGTTTATTACTCACAGCCTGCACGATGCTACCACTGGGGGCTTTAATGGTGGTGTTATCTGTACCAATTGTGCAGATAGTATATGAGCGCGGCGCTTTTAAGCAAGATGCTACACAGTTAGTTTCTTCGTTATTGGTGGCTTATGGTATGGGGATGTTTGTTTACTTGGGGCGTGATGTGTTAGTGCGGGTATTTTACGCCTTGGGAGATGGACAGACACCATTTCGCATCAGCGTTTTTAACATTGTGTTGAATATTGTACTTGATTATTTTTTTGTAAAACCCTTTGGCGCACCAGGTTTAGTATTAGCAACTGTTGGTGTTAATTGCAGTTCGATGTTAATGCTGTTATGGTTACTAGACCGCAAGCTTAACGGTTTACCTTGGCGAGAATGGAGTTTGCCAATTTCCGGTTTGGCTGGGGGTAGTGTTGTGGCTGGAATAGCCAGCTATGGGACTTTGTTTGGTTGTCAGCAATTATTAGGTACAAAAGGTTTAGTTATTCAGTTAATAGAGTTATCAATTGCTGGTTTAGTGGGTTTAGTTGTGTTTGCTGCGATCGCTTCACTCCTGAAAATCCCAGAAGTAAATACTTTTGTGATCCGTATGCGTCAGCGTTTCTTAAAAAAATAACTTTGAGGATCTAAGTTGTTTCTCTAGTTCACCCAATTGGGTGAAGGACTTTTCACCCACTCGGCTACCTGAGTGCAGGAGGGTGAAACTGGTTAAAAAAGCGACTCTAGTAGTAGAGAGCATTGATTGCACTCAACTCTAGTGGAGAGAAACTTATGAAACTCAGAACTTTAACTACTTCTGCTCTTGTAGTTGCTTCTATTGTCTTCTCAGCTGGAATTGCTGCTGCTCAAACCACTGGTACTAACGGTAGCTATATCGGCGCAGGGATTGCAGCAGGTGCTACTAGTGGCGGACAAAGAAACGATGATGCTCAATTTGGTGGTAACGTACAAGGACGTTACGCCGTACCTAATGCGCCTGTATCACTGCGGGGAGCCGTTTTGTTTGGTGGTGATACAACGTCTCTAATGCCTATAGTGACTTATGATGCGCCCATTGCCAAAAACACTAACGTTTACTTGGGTGGTGGTTATTCGTTTTTGACTAATGAAGGTCACAACACCCCTTTAGGTAATCGCAATGCACCTGTAGTGACTTTGGGCGTAGAATCTGAAGTTAGCAAAAACATCATCGCCTATGGTGATGCTAAATGGGGCATTGATGCTTACAAAAACAGTGATGCTGATGCCGTTAGCTTCCAAGCAGGATTAGGCTATCGTTTTTAGATGTGGCTTTCTTTGGTTACTTTCAGTAGAACATAATCTCTAGATCCTGTTATCAGGCAGTTTCTCAACCAATCTAATTAAATGATAAAAGCAGGAATAGCGCGATCGCGTTATTCCTGCTTTTGTTTAAGTTTATGGTGTATTTTGCTTGCCATTAATTAAAGGGATAGATGACATTCGCTTGTGGCGAAGCACCCATCCCTAGATAGTTGCCCAGATGACTAACCTGGAACCCTATAATTTGGTATCTTATCAACCTAGTATCAACTGCGAAATATTGATTGTCACTGGGATAGATACTGATATAGCAGATTTTTATGAAAACATTGTAAGCAATCCTGAATCTATCTTGAAAAGTTTGCTTAAGTCTGGTAAGCAATACCCACAATGCTGTTTCTGCAACATACTGGCTCAAATTTCCACAAAATCCCAAATTGTCTGAGGTCTTGCTTATTAAGTTGATATTATGATAATTTGCTCTATTAACTACGGTAATTCTATCAAATTACCGTAGTTGATGATTCAAGCCATCTTCAAAATCGACAATATCAGCGCTTAATTAGCGATTGTATGAGTTGTTGAAAATTTAATGTTTCCCCATTTGATTGGAGCGTAAATTTTTATGAGCTTAGAGCTACACCTATCAGGGAAAACAGCGATAGTCACAGGTGGTAGTGCGGGGATTGGATTAGCCATTGCCAAAGCTCTCTATAGTGAAGGTGTGAATGTAGCGATCGCAGCACGTAACCCAGAAAGACTAGAGAATGCTGTCAGCGCTATTCAATCTCTACCCACCTCTGGCGCGAAAGTAATTGCCATCAGGGCTGACCTCACTCAAGCAGAAAGTATAGATACAGTAGTCTCTACAACCTTGGCTCAGTTTGGTCAAATTGATATTTTGATTAATAACGCTGGTTCAGCCCGTGCTGGCTCATTTCTCGATTTGAGCGATGATGTATTTCTCGATGCTTGGAATTTAAAGTTATTAGGCTACATTCGCTTAGTTAAAGCCGTTGTCCCCCATCAAAAAAGTCGCCGTGATGGTCGCATTGTCAACATCATCGGCGGTGCAGGTAGAACACCCCGTCCAGGTTTCCTTCCCGGTGGAACAACTAACGCCGCCTTGCTTAACTTCACTCGTGGAATCTCGAAAGAATTAGCCCAACACAACATTCGGATTAATGCGATTTCGCCGGGTGCGACAGCAACCGAACGCGCAGAACGGTTAGCAGAGCAAAATGCTCAAGCGCAGGGAATTAGTGTAGAACAAGCCAAAGCTGAAAGTTTGCAAGCAATTCCTCTCGGCAGAATTGTACCGCCAGATGAAATTGCCGCGCTGACACTATTTTTAGTATCTGACTTAGCTGCTTCGATTACAGGCGCAGAAATTCTGGTTGATGGCGGCTCTACCCCTGGAGTTTAGTACGAAGTTCGATTCTGCAAATACTGGAATTATAGCAGGATGAAGGAGGTAAAAGTCTTACTATGTCTGCCATTCGTACTTTTTAACTGTCCTCACCCATACTTCGACTGCTGTACCAGACAGACTAATGTCTGAGCAAAAGTTTTAACTTACTTACGAATTTTTCTGGAGCATAAAATCACATGAGTTCTCAATATTTTGATATCAAACCAGTTGCTGGACGCATCGGTGCAGAAATTCTCGGTGTTGACTTGAGTACAAATCTCAGCGACGAGTTAATTAGCGATATTCGCCACACCCTCGTCCAACACAAAGTGATTTTCTTTCGTGGTCAAACACTTGATGCAAATGCACAGGTAGCTTTCGCTCGGCGGTTCGGTGAAATTACCACAGCCCATCCCACAGTACCCTCTCTAGAAGGACACCCAGAAGTTCTTGACCTGGATTACAGCCGCACTTCCAACCGTGCCAATAACTGGCATACTGATGTTACTTTTGTCGACCGACCGCCACTCGGTTCTATTCTGCGGGCGCTGGTGATTCCTCCAACTGGTGGTGATACAATTTGGGCAAACTCTGTGACTGCATATCAAGACTTACCAACTCCACTACGTGATCTCGCAGACCAACTTTGGGCTGTACATAGCAACGCCTATGACTATGCAGCGGCTGTAGTTGATTTACCCGCAGATGTTCTAGCTCATCGGGCTGTTTTCACTTCAACCGTATACGAAACGCTGCATCCAGTTGTACGTGTGCATCCCGAATCTGGGGAACGTGGATTATTTATTGGTGGTTTCGTGCGCCGTCTGCGTGGTTTATCACAGAATGAATCTGATGAAATTATCAAATTATTGCAAGCATACGTCACCCGTCCCGAAAATACAGTACGTTGGCGTTGGCAAGTTGGTGATGTTGCCTTCTGGGACAACCGCGCTACACAACATTATGCAGTGGCAGACTACGGCAATCAACCCCGTCATGTTCAGCGAGTCACTATTGTTGGTGATACTCCAGTGGGTATTGATGGTAAGCAAAGTGAAGCTATTAAGGGAGATGCTTCTGTATACAACCGACGTGAACCAGTGGCAGTTTAAATTGTGCAAAATCTAGTTACTGCTAGATAATTTCATGTAGCTGGGCTATTAGTTGTGATAACTGTAGCCCAGCTTTACCTTATGTAAAGGAAGTTGCATTGACTGATGAAACTCTTCTATACAGAAATATCTCAGTACGCCCGCATTGTGCGGGTGGCAATAATTGAATTAAATTTAACTGAACAAGTACAACTGCAACTAGTTACAGTACGCGATCGCCATAGTGAATTACTCAATTACAATCCGGCGAATAAAGTGCCAACATTAGCTACTGATGACGGATTTATTTTGAGTGAAACTCGCATCATTACTGCTTATCTTAATCACTTAAACCCTGACATCAAAATTGTTGCTGACTATTCTGATGGATTTTCACAGCACCTTGAAGGTATAACAACTGCATTTCTCGATGGTATAAGTAACTGGATCAGAGAACGAAAATTTCGGACAGAAACTGAGCAATCACCTAAAATTATCGAATTAGAGCGATCGCGTGCTTTCCGCATCTTAGAATACTTGGAGAAGATTTCCGATCAACTCGACCAAACACCCAAGCTGGCTCACGTTACCCTCGCATCAGCACTGGGGTTAGAAATTCGCCTATCGGAATGGCAATGGCGACAAAGTTATCCCAAACTGGCTCAGTGGTATGATGAATTCTCTCAACGTCCATCTATGCAAATGACGAAACCAGAGTCCTAAAAATAATTAAACATAACGATTCTGGCGAAAACTAGGCAAATCAGCAGCAATGTAAGCCCAAGGTACTGCTGAATCAGTCCAGATTTGATGTCCTGGTTTGATACACATAGGATTGTCAAGACTTCCTGCTTTAATCCAAACAAACTGCGGCTTTGCTGGCGCTCTTGTAAATATTGGCGAACCGCACTCTGGGCAAAATTCCCGAATGATTGTACCACCACTATCACCAGTTTTGGGATAACTTTTCACTTTACCTGATACGATACGGAGCGCGGTTGATTGCACACGCACCCCAACATTAAAAGCGCTACCAGTGGTCTTTCTACAATCTTGGCAATGGCAGTAATTTGCTGATTCTAGCTCTCCCGTGTACTCGTATCGCACGTAGCCACAGAGACATCCTCCACTCACTAGTTCAGCCATACGTTCTCTCCACTGACGTTGACAAGAATTAATATATACTTAGATTTGCTAATAGTTAGTTAAACATTTATTTAGTTTTACATATATTTTATTGTCAAAGGGCTTGAACTTTACCTAAAGCCATGCAATACTGCTAAATCAAACAATCAGGTTGTCTATTAGGAACCTTTTGAGCGTGTTAGGCATCCTGACAGTGCTTCTATCCTCCTTTGTTTTGGCGTTTCACAACGTTACTGTGCGAGTTTTGTTTTCGGAACATCTCGTACTGGGTTTATTTTTACTCGGTGGATACGTTAAACCGGATTTGCAGAATTCATTCTTGCTGATGTTCATGCGGATGCTGTTGGTAGTTCCACTCATGGCTTCTTTAGCGTTCAAGTTATATCCATCGGCACTGAAAGAATTGCAAGATATGTTCAAGCATCATCGCACAGATGTGATCAGCCAAGCCTTTGGCTGTGGAGTGTTGATGTTTGTGTATATTGCCTTACTCTACATTTCCATTGGCTTGATTCCCACAGGAATTGCTATCACCCTCTTCTTTTCTTATCCCGTGTTTACGGCGCTGCTGGCTTGGAAATTTTTTGGCGATCGCCCCACCTTTTTTCGTTGGCTAGTCATGGGTATTATTTTAGTAGGTAGTGTTCTCACTATTCCGCCATCTTCTACTAGCTATAGCAGTTCTGCTATTACTTTAGGGATTATTGCTAGTGTTGGTGCTGGAATTGTTTACGCTTTTTATTGTGTAATTGCCCAAAAATGTTTAGAAAAATTCCATCCAGTTCCCTTCACTTGGATTAGTTTTGCCACTACTTTAGTGCTTTCTGGTGTTAGCCTACTGTTCTGGCCAATTCCCAGTACTCAACTTGATTGGACACCAATGTGGATTGGTAGCATTTTTTCGGGTTTAGTCAGCTTTGCTGGACACACTTTAAATAATTTGGGAATTCGGATGATTAGTGCGACAAAGGCTTCTATTATCGGTGCAAGTAGTCCAGCATTGACAGCGTTAGTCGCCTGGGCAACAATTAGCGAAACTTTAAGCGTAATTCAAAGTGTGGGAATTGGTGTGGTGACATTAGGAATTGCGTTGCTAAGTGTAGAGAGACGTAGTTAGTCATAAAATCTGAATTTCTTAAGTAAGCATGATAACTGGTATAAGCTATGCCTGCTAACGCTATCCTGTTTGATTTAGATGGGACACTGACAGACCCTAAACCGGGAATTACTCGCTGTATTCAGTATGCTCTGTCTGAACTCGGCCACACACCACCGGAGGCTGATGAATTGAATTGGTGTATTGGCCCGCCAATTAAAGACAGTTTTTCTCAGCTACTGAAGACTTCAGATGAGATGATGCTGGCACAAGCAATTTCACTATACCGTAGTCGTTTTTCTACGATTGGCTTATTTGAAAATACTCTTTATCCCCAAGTTTTAGACACTCTTCAAGCTATTCGTTGTGCTGGTTATCAAACCTTTGTGGCAACTTCCAAGCCTTATATTTACACGACACGGATTATTGAACATTTTGGCTTATCAGCACTGTTTGATGGTGTTTATGGTAGTGAACTTGATGGAGTGCGGAGTGTCAAAGCTGATTTAATTCACTATATTTTACTGACAGAAAAGCTTTTACCTGAGAATGCAGTGATGGTAGGCGATCGCAAACACGACATAATCGGAGCCAAACACCATCATATTACTACAATTGGTGTGACCTATGGTTATGGAACTGAGCAAGAGTTACAAACCCACGGTGCAGATTTTATAGCTCATTCTCCAGATGAGATTGCCAAATTTCTGATACATTCATTCTAAATAATTTGGGGAATTTCTCATTTAAATAATTTGGGTTTTTATGGATTCATAAGTAATTGAAAAATTTTATATATAAAAATTTATTTTTTCTTAACTTTTTGAAGTTAACCAATTGGCAATATGGAAAATTTAATATTTAGAAAGCTTTTAAACGCACACTGACTCATGTATACTTTAAACTATCAAAAAATCAGTTTACATAGAGTTTTAATTTAAAATAAGTATGTTATCAGTTTTTTTTTGCATATTAAATTTAATAAAATCCCAAGCAAATTACCAATAATTTTTCAACAACATCAGCAAAAATATTTATCTCAAGTCAAAATATTAACAGTTATCAACATCATTTTAGGTTTATATTTAATACCTGCAAAAGTCCAAGCCCAAAAGATCACCCCCGCTAATGATGGTACAGGCACAACTGTTAACACTCAAGGTAACAATATTAATATTAGTGGTGGTAGTTTAAGTAGCGACAAAGCCAACCTCTTTCATAGCTTCAGCAAATTTGGTCTAGATGCTAACCAAACAGCTAACTTTTTATCGCAACCATCAATTCAAAATATCTTAGGTAGAGTTACAGGTGGTGAAGCATCAATAATTAACGGCATCATTCGCGTTAGTGGCGGGAATTCTAACTTATATTTAATCAACCCCGCAGGCATTATCTTTGGTGCTAATTCTAGTTTAAATGTACCTGCATCATTCACCGCTACCACAGCCACACGCCTCGGTTTTGGTAATAATAACTGGTTAAATGCGGTTGGGACAAACGACTACAGCCAACTTATCGGTACACCCAATAGTTTCGCGTTTGATAGCAGTGTCGCTAGTGCCATTTTCAATCAAGGTAATTTGGCAGTGCCATCAGGGAATAATTTAAGTTTATTTGGTGGCACAGTGGTAAGTACAGGAACTTTGTCAGCGCCTGGTGGTAACATCACAATTGCGGCTGTACCCGGCAGTAGTTTACTCAAATTGAGTATGGCGGGGAATCCTTTAAGTTTAGAAATTCAACCGCTGAATGCAACTAATAATAATCTGGTATCAAATTCGTTACCAGCATTGTTAACTGGTGGTGGTGTTGGGAATGCTTCTGGTTTGCAGATTGAAAATGGTACGGTAAAGTTAACTGGTTCTGGTTTGACTGTTAGCAATGGTGATGTTGTTATTACAAATAGCATTGTCGATCAAAAGACTGTAACTATTCAGGCAGCAGGTAATATCACAACTCAAGATATTACCACTGCTGATAGATTTACTGGTTTGGCAGGCGCAGTTAATTTAACAGCAGGCGGTAATATTACAACTAATAATATTGATGCTTCAGCTTTCAGTCGTTTTGAAACTGCTACGGCAGGCGCAGTTAATTTAACAGCAGGCGGTAATATTACAACTAATAATATTGATGCTTCAGCAGCTTTGATTTTAGGGACTGCTAATGCAGGTGCAGTCAATTTAATAGCTGATGGTAATATTACTGTTGGTAGTATTAATACAAGTGCTAGGAGTATTGATATTGGGCAAATTGAGTTTATCAATACAAATTCTCCAAATCAATCTGGTATTTTGTTGACCAATACACCCCCATTCGCTCAAGGTGGTAATGTTAATCTTTTAGCCAATGGAACAGTTAGGATATTAGGAGAAATTCTTGATAATGGTCAGCCTACCGGAAATTCAATTTTGACCAGCGCATTTACTCAACCTGGGGCTGTTACGCTTCAACATGATGGAGGTGTAAATAACGTTCCATTTATTGTGGGTGATGCTAACTTGAATGGTACAGCGGCAGCTATTAATGTTAGCAAAATAAGTATTGTTGGTAATGAGACCGCTAGTGAAAAAATTATCCCAGATAGTGACAATTCTCAAATTTCTCCCACATCCCCAATTCATATTTTTCCTGTCATTCCACTAGGCGGACGAGCAGAAGGTACTCCTAGCTTAATTTCTATTAATTCTGTTAACACACCACCTACTTTAACAGACAATTATAGTGTAATTAATACACGCCAAAATCAACATATTACATTTACTTTTGGTTCATTAAATATCAATACTAATGATGTTAATAATGATGTCAGGCAAATAATTTTTGATGGGATATTGTCTGGTTCTGTAACCTTTCAAGATGGGACACCAGTTACGCCTGGAAATATTATAAATTCAAATACAGTTCTAGTTTATACTCCCCAACGAGGTTCTGTGGGTCGAGTACCGGCTTTTACAATTAAAGCAAGTGATGGTGTTTCGGAATCTGCACCGCAATCAATCAATATTAATATAACGCGACAACCAATAATTATTCCTCCGCCTCATCCTGAAACAGATAATCCCCAACCTAATCCCGAAACAAATAATCCTCCTCCTTTAGAGCCAAATAATCCTTTGAATCCCGCAACGAATAATCTGCTGAATGTAGACCTAACTGAAGTGAGTGATTCTGGGACGGGAGAAAAGAAAACTGATAGTCTACCAATTTTAGAGAAAAATCAATCTTCTTTAGATGCAGAAACAGATAAGGATATATTTAAAATTGATGCAAGATTTACTAACCAGTTTGCGCGATATTTAGGTACAGGTACACCGCCAATTAAAGGTATTAAAGAAGCTAGTGAGATTTTAGTAAATATTGAAAATGCTACAGGGGTGAAACCTGCCTTAATTTATGTTTCTTTTATACCGAAAACTCTCAAACGAGATGTTTTACCAGAACAAAAACTCACACCTCAAGACGATGATGTTTTAGAGTTATTAGTAGTTACAGGTAAGGGTGAGCCAATTCGGAAAGTAGTTAATGTGACGCGATCGCAAGTCTTAGCTATGAGTAAACAGTTTACCAACAATGTCACCCAAGCAACTTTGTTAAACAGCTATCTTACTCCTGCTACAAAATTATACAACTGGTTAATTGCACCCTTGAAATATAACCTGCAAGCAAGGCAAATTAATAATCTAGTGTTTATTGTAGATGCAGGTTTGCGAACCATGCCCATAGCCGCACTTTATGATGGTAAACAGTATCTCATTGAAAACTATAGTGTTGGTTTAATGCCAAGTCTGAGCCTGACAGATACTCAATATATTGATATTAAGAAATCTGAAGTTTTAGGTATGGGTGCATCGCAATTTATGAATCAAGACCCATTACCATCTGTACCTTCAGAATTGACTACTATCACTCAAAAGCTTTGGCCTGGTAGAGTTTTCTTAAATGAAGCCTTCACTTTAACAAATCTCAAAGCCCAACGACAGCAAAAAGCATTCGGGATTGTTCATCTTGCTACTCATGGAGAATTTAACTCAGGTGCGCCGAATAACTCTTATATTCAATTGTGGGACACTCAACTGAGAATGGATCAAATCCGTCAACTCGGCTGGAATAACCCACCTGTAGAACTAGTAGTGCTGAGTGCTTGTCGTACAGCCTTGGGTAACGAAGATGCAGAATTAGGTTTTGCTGGCTTTGCGGTGCAAGCTGGGACAAAGTCTGCATTGGCGAGTTTATGGTATGTTTCCGATGAAGGTACTCTCGGATTGATGACTCAATTTTATGAAAAGTTGAAACAAGCGCCTATCAAAGCCGAAGCTCTGCGACGAGCGCAAGTCGCCATGCTCAAAGGCCAAGTGCGGATAGAAATGGGTAGGCTGAGAACTGCGCGTGGTGATGTAGCATTACCACCAGTCCTACTAGAACTTGGTGATAGAAAGTTGACTCATCCGTATTTTTGGGCAGCTTTTACCATGATTGGTAATCCTTGGTAATAGAGTTAGAAAATGTCTATTGGATAATCATTTTGGCTACCTTAGTCATAACTTGACTGAAGGGATGTTCTGGATGACGTAAACAAAACAAATCGCTACTGGCCAGTTGAATCAATTCTTCGGAAAGTGGTAAAACACCCGCGACAGGTGCGTTATATGTTTTTTCTACCTGTTGCTTGAGTGCATCAAAATCTAGGGCTGGGAGCGCTTTATTAATTAACAACAACATTTTTGGGACTTCTAGTTTGCGGGCTACTTCCACTGTGACGGCTGTGCCTTGAAAATCTTGGCGATCGGGGCGGAGAATCAGCACTAAAATATCAGAAATAGCAATTGAAAGTAAGGTTTCTTCGTTAAGTCCTGGATGGGTATCAATGAATAGATAATCTAATTTCAAAGCAACTAGTAGTTTTTGAAAGCCTTCATTGAGTAAATTAAAATCAAATCCTTCTCGCAAAACTTTGGTAATATCTCTAGCTTTAATACTCGAAGGAATGAGATAAATACGTCCCTTAGCTCCTACTGTTTGACTTAAAGTTGAGCTAACATCGTAGGCAGATTCTTCAATATTACAGCGTCCCCAAAGATAATCATTGAGGGAATATTTGATTTTCTGATCATCAAAACCAAACAGAACATGAATACCTGGAGATTGGATATCTGTATCAACAATCCCAACCCGATAACCATAACGTGCAACTATTCCTGCTAGGTTAGCGGTGGAATTTGATTTACCTGTACCGCCGCGAAATGAGTGGATAGATACAATTTTTGACATGATAAAAGTGATTTTCTTTTAGCGAATCGCCCAAACCCAGAGAGCGCAGAGTATAAATCTATATAGTTTAGAGTTTATCCCATATATTTTGACTCAGCTTACTTTTCTTTTGGGTAGAAAAGCGGGGTTGATAACAAACTAATTGATTATCTTCTGATTCTTGAATAAACCCTTGGTTAATTAATATTTGTAGCTGTTGTTGTGCCAGTTCTTCTGTAATATTCAGATGACTTGATACTTCTGATAGACTAACTTTTTGCTGGCGAGTTATCCAATTAACAAGTTGTCGTTGTTCGTCTGGTAAATCTATGATATCTAACTTACTATTTTGGGGTGATGATTCGGCAGGTTCTTGGTAATTCATGATGATTATTTATTTTCCTTCAATTTTTTACTGCGACGTTGTAAATCTGCTAAGTATTCTAATTCGTCTGGTTCTTCAATTGTTGTTGGTGTTGTGGTTATTTCTAAGTTAGTGTTTGAGGTTTGAGGAAGTAAAGTTTCTTGGGAATTAAGTTTGTTTCGCCTATCGCGTACTTGTTGTAAATAATCTATGTCTGTAGTTTCGATATTTGAGGGTTTATTAATGATTGTGTCAGGTAAAAGATTATGAGTATCGAAATCATTCACAACAGGTGTAGTTGTAAGAGATAATTTGTCTTCATTCTCCCGAACCCGCAAATCTTTAGCCTTGTGCTGTAATTCTAAAAAGTAATCACTTTCGGTAATTGCCGCGACTTCTTGATTTTTTTTGTCTTCGTCAATATCAATATTAATTTTGAGGAAGCCTTTAACTGTTTTCACAATTGTAGCGGCATATCTATCTATTAAAACAACAGCAACAGCACTACCTAAAAGGCTTAAAACTGGTGGCACTAGAGGTATCCAACCAGCATGGATAAATATTATATAGTTGGTTCCTAATAATATAGCGATCGCTACTCCTCCACCCAAGATCAACAGCCAAGGTTTACGAATCCGCCAAGCTAAAAATCCCCCGACTAGTGACCAAGCAAATACCCATAAGCCTTCTTGTAATTCATTCCAATACCAAAATAAAGGTCGTTTATTCAAAACTGCACTTAATATCTGACTAGCATTTTGGGCGTGAACTACTACCCCTGGCATTTTTTGACTATCCGCTGACCCTGCACTATAAGGTGTATAAAAAGTATCTTTGACAATTTGGGCAGTGTAGCCAATCATGACAATTTTGTCTTTAATCAACGCTGGGTCAACTTTATTTGCTAGAACCTCACTGAGAGATACTTGTTTGACAGCGTTTTTGGCAGAACGATAGTTAAGTAGTATTTGGTAGTCTGATGTATCGATGTTGTGGTATCCACCCGATTTTGGCGTCAAGCGTTTGAGAACGGTAGAACCAAACTTTAATTCCCCAGATTTTGTCAGTTCTGGTTCAATTCCTTGGGCGGCTAAATAACGCACCACCATTTGAAAGCTCAGAGATGGTAATTGGTTTTCGGGGTCAGCGATATTGCAGATATGTTCGCTAGGTTTTGGCAGTTTGGAAGCTTTGGGAATGGAAATAATCATCCCTTGACGGACTGTACCACCAGCATCTACGGTAAAATCTGCGACTCCAACTCTATCTTCAGGAATCCCTGGTGCGGCGGCGATACCGGGAGAATCGGCTTTACTAACGACGCAGACTGCGGCAATATTCTCGTTTGCTGATAATGTTTGCATTAAGTCTGTACGACCTGCGGCTGTACCTTGCTTGACATCCCGCAAAATATCAATCCCAATTACACGCGGTTCGTGTTCTTCGAGTTTTGTTAATAACTGCGCCATTGTGCCGTCTTCAATGGGATATTCTTTGCGGGTTTGGATATCTGTATCATCCACACCAACGATTAAAAAACGATTGTCTATTCCTTCATCAGGACGCGATCGCATTAACCAATCAAATGCAGCTAACTCCATTCCCTGCAAACTACCCAGTTCGCGCAATCCTAAAATTAATCCGGCGATCGCTACACTGGTGACAACTACTGTCCCGCCAATGGTTAAAACTGTTTGACGGAAATTGCGGTGTTGGGAATCTTGACCAAGCATTAGTATTACCTCTTGATTGATTAGCTAAAGTGTAAATGTTAAAAAATAGCCCTGTAATGATTTTTTTTGTAAAAAATATTTAGTTAATGTGCGTCCAAACTACCTGTTTTTCTTTAATCTGTCATTGGCTGTTTAATATTTCTAAATGAAATTGATTGATAAAAATCGATAAACTCAGATTCCCGATTTCTGTAAGAAGTCAGGAATCTCGTTATTTAGGAGTGCTATAGTGATTTCACTGAGGCTATATTAAGCCTAAATTCACTAAATTTAGGCAGAGAGATTCACAAAATGAAACTTTAAATACTATGAAATAGTCATTAATATAAACATATATATTGTAAAAAATATGCTCAAAAAAAACTTACTATTAATTACACTAGGTTTAACTCTCATTCCAGATTTGCTTCTCAGTACAATCCCCAGCATTGCAGCGCCTACTTATAATGTTGCTCAATTCAGTCTTCCGCGTTCCACGCCTAGATTATTTCCGCGTCGGCGTTCTCTATTAAGATTTAAAGTGCCAGGAATTCGTGGTTCTCGCAATCTGGAAGCTGGCGCAGCGCGGGGAAAATGCAGTCCACAAGATATTAGTGGAGTATTACCCCCCAAACCTCCCAAGAGTGCAGCTAATCAAGTTCCCGTGGAATTAACAGTTAGCGATCGCCCGACATTTTTTGTGAATGTTCCCCAAACCTCAGCCCAGCAAGCCGAATTTTTACTTAGAGATGAAGCCGGAGAAGAATTACTCGACAAAACTTTACCCTTAACAGCCAGCACCGGAATTATGAGCTATGGCTTACCAGGGGATTTTGCCGGGTTAGAAGTGGGGAAGAAATATCAATGGCGCTTTTCTCTATTGTGTGATTCCACCAATGGCGATCGCAGTGGCGATCCCATTGCTAGTGGCTGGATTGAACGAGTAGAACTACCGACATCTGTAGCAGAAAAGTTACAAAAAGCAACACCTAAACAGCGTTTACTTATCTATGCAGAAAATGGTTACTGGCATGACACTTTAAAAGCTCTGGCTGATTTACGTGCAGCCTATCCCAATGATTTAACTGTAGTGCGTGATTGGGATGATATTTTGCGATCGGTGGGATTAGACGCAATGTCTAAACAGCCTTTAATTCCTCTTAATCCCACTACAGCTTCTAATCAATAATCAATATTTTTGGTTTTCTCACTGCGGTTAAAATCCCCGACTTTTTGAAGAAGTCGGGGATTTTTTGATGAGCAATATGAGAAATTATGCCCATAAAGACAGAGATAATTTTTAGTTAACCATAAGATAACCCAATAATAATTATTGTTAATTAAGTTAATCAAAATCTGGGCTATAGTGTGGAACTTTAAAAATATAAATCAGTATTAACCTGCACTTTAACCTGGTGTTACTAAAGTTTTAAATCGGAAAAACTCACATAGTTTGAGTTATTTGTTCAGCTTGAAAAAGAGTTGGTTACTAGTAAATTTCTCCTGATACAACAGAGGATAATTTGATGTCTACATTCAGTCGAAGACAACTTCTCATATTTTTTGGTGGCAGTGCAGGGGCTGCTGTATTGGGAGACAAACTTTTAACAGGTTTGTCTAGTGTCGCAGAGGCAACAACAACTCCACTAAATTTTACGCCAGTACGTTTACCTCATCCTTTACCGATTTATCAAACTCAAAGGAGTTTTTTACCAACAGGAATTGGACAAGGGCAGAATATTGCTCCATCTACAACTCCCAATTTGCCTAGCTATAACGTTATTGATGATGTTGTAGTACCACCAGAATATGAACGTTATGTGATTGTCAGTTGGGGCGATCGCGTGTTTCCCAACCCTGATGAATACTTTGGCTACAACTGCGATTACACTGGTTTCATTCCTCTCGGCAGAACCAATGATGAGGGCTTTTTGTGGGTTAATCATGAATATGTTGGTTTTCCCCTTTCTGATTTAGCACCAGAAGCACCTGTTGATGTTCAAGGGCTACCAACAACATTTCCACCAGTCATTGGTCGGTCTTTACCAGCAGCCAGAGGTGTGGAACTAGAAGGGGAATTTTTATATAACGTAGGCGGCTCAATTATCCGCAT
Source organism: Nostoc sp. HK-01 (assembly GCA_003990705.1). Classification (GTDB taxonomy): domain Bacteria; phylum Cyanobacteriota; class Cyanobacteriia; order Cyanobacteriales; family Nostocaceae; genus Nostoc_B. The sequence goes on along the minus strand of AP018318.1, from coordinate 755,551 downwards.
CTCTCGCCGCAACTCTGCTAGACGTTATACCGTAGTTAGAGATCCGAGAAATCGCCGGATTCATGGTCTGTCTGGTTTGGGAATTAACCGCCAAAGAACCGATAGATATCAAAGCGTTACTAGTTGGGGAACTCTCAGCTATCAGCAAGGCGACCAAAATTATTTATATGGTACTGGCCCTGCGGCTACCCAAGTATTTGAAAGTGTAAATGCTGATGGACTGGGTAACAAAATTATTGGTACTGGGTTTAACTGTTCTGGTGGTACAAGTCCTTGGGGAACAATCTTAACTGCGGAAGAAAACTTTCAAGGTGGTTCTGCCTTTTTTGTGGGAGTGACAGAAGCAGTCCTACCCAATGGTAGCCAAACAGGTTACACCCCTGAGACAATTGGCGAAAGGTTTGGTTTAGTTGGCGAAAAATATGGCTGGATGGTAGAAATTGACCCAGTGAATCCTGGTTTCCGTCCTCGGAAACATACTGCTTTGGGTCGTTTCCGCCATGAAAACATTACCATGCGTGCTGAAGCTGGGAGAAAATTAGTTGCTTACATGGGTGACGATAGACGCGGTGGACACACATGGAAGTTTGTCAGTGATGGGGTTGTTACTTCGCCAAACAGTAAAGCTAATAGTAATTTGTGGGAACAAGGTACTTTATATGTAGCTCGTTACAATCCAGATGGTACGGGTCAATGGATACCATTACGTTTAAACACCCCCACAAATCCCATCGCCCCTTCAATCATTTCGTCTGTTGAATTTGCAGCGCGTGGTTTAGCACAAAACAATGGTCGTTTACCACTACCTAGACGTAATGGGATAGCAGGACAAACTATCGATGGTGGCGGATTTAATTGCGATCGCACTAACGAAGCTACAGCTTTACCCCAATATCAAGGTAGAACACTAGCAGATTTCTATCCCACTCAAGGTGCTGTTCTCTGTGATGCTTTCTTAGCAGCAAACTTAGTTGGGGGAACTCCTACCGCCCGTCCCGAAGATTTGGAAATACATCCCATCAATAGAAGAGAAGTGTTCATCTCCTATACTGATGGTGCGCCTGGTAGTGATGGTTATCCTGACTCCCGCATTTTTCAAGTTGCTAAGTTAAGTGCTGATGTGAATGCTACTCAACAGTCAGGTGGACTTTACAAAATCATTGAAGACAGTGCTGATAGCACCGGACTCACCTTTAGATGGCAAAGATTTGCTCAAGGTGGCGAAGCCGGATCAGTGAATGGTGCTGGTTTTGCTAGTATAGACAACCTTGTATTTGACAATCGAGCCAATGTTTGGGGTGTAACGGATATGTCCACAGGTACCCATAACGGTTTCAACGTGGGTGCAGCTGGTAGTCCTATCACTATCAATCACACAAGTACTGGTAATATCGCCAATTTCACCGGTGTGTTTGGTAATAACTGGCTGTTCTTTATCCCCACCAGTGGGCCTGATGCTGGAAGAGTCTTTCCGTTTGCTCAAGGGCCTGTGCGTTGTGAAATGACAGGGCCAACTTTTGTCGGCGAGACACTGATTATTTCCGTACAGCATCCCGGTGAAGATTCACCAATTAATGATGGTACAATTCTCAGCCGAAGCATAGAAATGCTGGCTTTGGATGGTACACTATTTAACCAGACTCGTACGGTTCCCCGTGGTAGTAGCTGGCCTAGCAACATTTCTACTACTGATGGTGGTCAAAATCAACCCCAAGGTTTTCCTCGTCCATCTGTAATTGGTATCCAGCGCCGGAACCCGATTAGCGGCAGATTTGTTTAAAGATAATTCAGGCTGCGCTGTGAGTGTCAGCTGAAGGAAGTCAGGAGTGAAAATTGAGTAATAGGGTGGGCATAATCATGCCCACCCTACTATTTTTATGACATTCTAGATGCTTTTTTCTGACGATTTACCCAAAATCCAGTAGCCGTGGCGATCGCTGTACCAAAAAGCGCCAAGGGTTCTGGAACTTTAGTGTAAGTAACTGCACCTTGTTCAGTGGTCGATAACAAGTCAGCGCTCACAATACTATAAAATCTATTTCCAGTAGTTGATGAAGTATTGACATCACCAATGAAAAACTGATCTTCGACTAAGTAGCTGAGTCCTACAAAATTACCATTGTTAAAGCTAACTACAGGTGCAATTCCCGCGGGAAAATCAAAATCTTCAGCTTCTGTGTAGCGAGTACCTAAATAATCAAACACAACGGATTGTAATCCATTACTCACGTTTAGGTTTTCTGTCCCGACACCAGTTAAGTTAGTGTCATCATATCTAAAAGAACCAAAGTATTGACCAATGTTAGGGCCAGATGTCACATTCGCAGTGAAATTATAATTAAATACAGCAGCCTGTGTGGGCTTAACTTCAACCGTAGCTAAAGATAAGGCGATCGCAACAGTAGCAATGCCAAAGTTGTTAGTTAATTTCATCAGACTAAGCTCCAAAGCTCAAGGTAAATATTGTGGCAATATCACTTAAATAAACCTTGAACTCATCTTTAGAGGTTAAGAAAACTAAAACAACAGGTTAAGTAGGTTCTGAACAATATAAAAATTGAGATTTAATGCTCAACCTTTAAAGATTTTTTCTACTAATGGTAATTGATAATTATCTTCAGTGGAAGTTGCTTCGTGGGAGTTTAGCTCTGTGATTTTCTCTTCTTCAGAGGTAACTTTCCCATTTTCCCCATTCTCACTATCGATGATTGGCAAAATAATTTTGACAGTTGTGCCTTGATTAAGACCAGCACTTTCTAGGGAAATGCTACCACCCATCAGTTCAATTAAGTTGCGAGAAATTGCTAGTCCCAATCCTGTACCATCGAACTTACGTGTAGAACCACCATCTATTCGTACAAAGGGGCGAAATAATTTGTGTTGTTGAGCAGGTTCAATACCTAAACCTGTGTCGGTTACAGAAACAATGACTTGAGAATTGTGATTGTAATTGTTAATTGTAGCGGCGATCGCAATACTGCCTTCATCTGTAAACTTAGTGGCATTACCAATAATATTAATTAATACTTGCCGCAGTTTAGCTGCATCTGCCTTGACTGGAATCGGCTCATCACCCAAGGTGATTTTTAACTGTAAGCCTTTTTGTTGCACAGTTACCGATTGGATATTAATTACCTCTAACAAAGTTTGTCGTAAATCCATTGGTATGGAAACAACCGAGAGTTTACCTGCTTCAATTTTAGAAATATCCAGTAAATCGTTAATAATGCCTAGTAAATGGATGGCGGTTTCGTCAGCGCGTTTGAGAAACTCTAGTTCCTCTTCGCGGTTATCGCACATATCTTCTCTGACTAGGCGCACACAATTAATAATGATATTCAGGGGGTTACGCAATTCATGAGAAGTTGTAGCCAAAAACTGACTTTTAATTTGGTTAGCAGTTTTGGCTTCTTTCCAAGCAATTTCTAATTCTTCCGCCCAGGCTTTGAGCCTTTCAAACATCTGATCAATTGCTTGTGCTAGTTGGTTAAATTCCCGAATTTTAAAGTTTTGCGGGACTGTTTGGGCTGCATGATGACTGTGAATATTCAGCACATAATCTCGCAATTCTTCCACAGGGGCTGCCAAGTAAGGAGCCAAATATAGCGATGCCAACAAAGTTGCACCAATTAAACCAACTGTCAATACAATTAAGATTAATTTAATTTCCTCTAAACCAAATAGTGCATTATCCACACTAGTCACAGCTAAAATAATCCATTGTTGTGGCTGTTGTGCAATGGGATTGCTAATCACACTGTAACCAGCGACTAATTCTTTGCCTTCTTGAAACGATAAGTTGACAGAATTACTTTGTCCTGTGATGGCATTTTTAATAATGCTTTGCAATCGCTTGGCATCAGGGTATTCCTGAATATTACTGTTGATTCTCTCTGGTATTGGGTGGGCAAGGATTGTGCCATCGTCAGCAATTACCAATGTGGAACCAGCAAGTGAGCCTGGATGATTTTTGGTGTGCTTGAATAGTGACGACTGCATACTGAAAACATACTTGAATTGCCCACTTTGACTGTACACAGGGGCAGATAGTACTATTTGTAGTTGATTTTCTGTATCTCTTTGGCCTGTTGTACCTGCTTTGGGCGGTAATATTGCCTTGATTTCCAGATTGTCAGCCAAAAAAGGTAATTTGGGTTCTCTAATTACTTTGTCGCCACAACTACTAGCAATGATGTCGCCGTTTTGCAGATTGCTTAATTGTACACACTCAATGTAGGTTGGTAGTTCTTTGACTACCTGATTGATAAAGTCTTGGACTTCAGCCTCTGAACCCGATCGCAGTATAGATGTTTGACTAGTAACTAATACACTGGTTTTGAGAGCAGCGATCGCATTAACTATCTTTTCACCTTTGAGAACTGCACTTTCTGTGAGATTTTGACGGGCAGTGTTCAGTAGGCTAGAACGAGCTTTATTCAAAGCGACAATTTCCCCCAGCAGTAACACTGGGACAAACAGTAGCAAAATTCTTGTTACTAAAATACGTCTAAATGACGATTGGCGGGACTTAGCCATCGGGTGTCTCACTTCATATCTGCAAACCACAACAGCAAACAATATGCAATTAGATTAGCTAAATGAGACATTTTGTGACGTTGGGAGAGTTTTGTTAACAACCCCTAACAGTATCAAACAATGAAGGCATAAAAAGAAATATGTTATACCAAAACTCTTATGGGCGAGATGTAACTGCGACTTATGTTGCATAAAAATAAAGTGATGAAATTGGTAAACAGTAGCTTGCTGGGCGGAGATTTTTTACAATCAACACACTAGCAAGAAAAACACTTTAGACTATCAAACCAACCCAATGGCGCAACATCGTCCTCATACCACAGTGGTTTTGGCAATGAGTGCAGATGGCAAAATAGCAGATTTTAGGCGATCGCCTGCTCGATTTGGCTCCGGGGCTGATCAAGCACACCTAGAAAAACAAATCGCTGCCTCTGATGCCGTTCTCTTTGGTGCTGGCACTCTCCGTGCTTACGGTACGACACTTACCGTATCACATCCAACACTGCTGCAACATCGAATCAAAGAGGGTAAGACCCCCCAACCGGTTCATATAGTCATTACACAATCTGCGGATTTTAATCCGGAAATCAAGTTTTTTAAACAACCTATCCCACGTTGGTTATTGACCACAGCAGCAGGAGCAACTGTTTGGCAAGGATGCTCAGAATTTGAACAGATTTTAGTTTTTGAAACCTCAACTGGAACAATTGACACTACAGCTGCGTTGCAATATCTGGCATCTATACATATAACACGCTTAGTCGTCTTAGGTGGCGGTCAATTAGTAGCTTCTATGGTTCACTCAGATTTAATAGACGAATTCTGGTTGACTATTTGCCCATTGATTTTGGGTGGTACGACAGCACCCACCCCAGTAGAAGGACAGGGATTTTTCGCTAATTTGGCTCCTCGGCTCAAACTTTTGGCAGTTGAACAAGTTGAGCAAGAAGTCTTTTTACACTATCAGGTGCAACGAACATTAGACTAAATAAAGTAAAAAGTAAAAAGGTAAAAGTCAAAAAGCTTTTGCCTTTTTACTTCCAAGTCCCTAATCTTCTAAAAAGATGGTGGAACAACTTAAGCCGCGCTATTCTGTTGCTTGGATTAACAAAATCGCTGAAGTACCCCAAAACGCCTGGGATGCTTTAGCATTGCCCTTGAAGACTCCATTTTTAGAGTGGCAATGGTTAAAAAATCTGGAAACTTCTCACAGTGCGACAGATAAAACTGGCTGGTTGCCCAATCACTTAACTTTGTGGCGAGACAGAACCTTAATTGCTGCTGCACCTTTTTATTTAAAAGGACATAGTTACGGTGAATTTGTCTTTGATCATCAATGGGCAGAATTAAGCGATCGCATCGGTGTGCAATATTATCCCAAACTCTTGGGGATGGCTCCCTTTACCCCGGCGGAAGGTTATCGTTTCTTAATTGCGCCAGGAGAAGATGAAGATGAAATCACCGCCATGATGGTGCATGAAATTGACGCTTTCTGCACTAAACATCGAATTTCTGGTTGTCACTTTCTCTATGTTGATCCTGAATGGCGGCCTGTTTTAGAACGCAACGGGTTTAGTTCTTGGTTACACCACAGCTACATCTGGGAAAATCTCGGATTTAATACTTTTGATGACTATTTAGCAGTGTTCAATGCCAATCAGCGCCGGAATATTAAACGGGAGCGTAAAGCTGTAGAGAAGGCTGGTTTACGACTCCAACCACTGACTGGTGATGAAATTCCTAAATCTTTGTTTCCATTGATGTACCAATTTTACGCCGATACTTGTGATAAGTTTGGCTGGTGGGGGAGTAAATATTTAACCAAACAATTTTTTGAACAGCTACACGCCGATTATCGCCACCGAGTAGTATTTTTTGCCGCTTACAGCGAACAAGACGATCGCCATCCGGTGGGTATGTCTTTTTGCCTTTATAAAGACGATAGATTATATGGACGCTATTGGGGAAGTTTTCAAGAAATCGATTGCCTACATTTTGATGCTTGCTATTACACCCCAATAGAGTGGGCGATCGCTCATAATATCCAAATATTCGATCCTGGTGCGGGTGGAAGGCACAAAAAACGGCGTGGGTTCCCGGCTGCACCTAATTACAGCCTGCATCGCTTTTACAATCATCGTTTAGCGCAAATTTTACTTCCTTATATTAGAGAAGTGAATCAACTAGAACAGCAGGAAATTGAGCAAATTAATGAGGAAATGCCATTTAGTCAGAAAAAAGTGTGAAGTATGAAGTATGAAGTGTGAAGTCTGAAATATCAATTTCAACCTTCATACTTCACCTTTGTTAATTAGTGGATTGCTCTAAAGATACAGGTACATCACTGGAATTACTTGGTGTTGTGCCTGGAGTTGCTGGAGTGGGTTGTTCTGTTGGTGTGGCTACATTCTCAGTAGGTGCAGGTTTTTTGCCAGCTTGACGTTGCTGTTGTTCTTGTAATTTCTGTTGAGCAATTTGCTGTGTAATTTGCTGCATTAATTGTTCAACTTTGGCAGTTTGTTCGGTGTTGCCTTGTGTGCGGTAGTTATTCAGCGCATTTTTCAAGGCTGCATTCGCTTTTTTGAGTTCACCTTGATTGTATAAAGTGATGCCCAAATTATGGTATGCGGTGGCATCTTTAGAGTTTTGGCGAATTGCTTGCTTATAAACAGTAATTGCTTCGGTAGCCTGACCTTGAACTACTAGCAAACCAGCCATGTTATTGTAAGCAGCAGTATTTTTGGGATCTAGCTGGATAACTTGACGATAAGCTGCGATCGCTTCTTCTAATTTTCCTTGTTCTTGGAGGGCGATCGCTAAATTAAAAAATGCACTATCATTACTGCTATCAAGATTAGCTGCTTGCTGATATGCGGCGATCGCTTCTTGCGATTGTCCTAGTTCTTGCAGCACTACACCTAAGTTATACTGCGCGGTTGCCATTTTCGGTTCGATGACTAAAGCTTGGCGGTAAGCTGTAACAGCCGCTTCTTTCTGACCTTGTCGTTGTAACGCCAACCCTAAGTTGTAATAAACTTCACTCTGATTCGGGTTGATTCTAATTGCTTCGCTATATTCTTGAACAGCTATATCTAAGCGATTTTGTCTTAATAGAATATTCCCTAAGTAATTCCGTGCCATCCCAATATTAGGATCATGTTCTAATGCTTGACGAAATGCAGATTCTGCACCGTCTAAGTCTTTTCGGTTATAGAGTGTCACTCCTTTTTGGTAATAAATAGCTGCATCTAAATCCTGAGAGATGACATTCTCAGCCAATACTCTGCTTGCTGGTAAATTTATTACGGATGGTGCAGCCAACACCAAAAACGCCGAGGCCGCTGAGATAATTGTTAAATGAGATTTCCGCCAATTGATCACTCGGTGAAACCCCAAGCTAGAAAAGCAGCAATACCACTGACGAAGTTGATGTTGTTTATACATAAATGTCCGCCTGTTTTTGTAGTGAGATCCTATAAGTCAGAGTACCCACTACAGCAGAGAAAATTAAAGGGGTGAGAGGTTAGCGGCTAGATGATAAAAGCTGAAAATTTCATACTTCATACTTCACACTTTTCTCTTCCTTCTGGCAAAATCAGCATGGCATCACCAAAGGAGTAAAAACGATATCGAGAGGCGATCGCTTCTTGGTATATTTTCAATAATCTTTGTCTGCCAATTAAAGCACTTACCAGCATCAGCAAACTCGAACGGGGTAGGTGAAAATTAGTAATTAACCCCTCCACTACCCGCCATTGGTAGCCAGGGTAAATAAATAAGTTAGTTTTGCCGCAAAATGGTTGTAATTCTCCCGATTGGGCTGCACCTTCTAAAGAACGTACCACTGTTGTGCCGACAGCAATAATTCGCCCACCAGCGGCTTTAGTAGCGCGGATTTGTTCTACTGTAGCCGCAGGAACTTCAATCCATTCTTCGTGCATTGCGTGGGTGGTGACATCTTCTACTTCCACAGGGCGAAATGTACCCACACCAACATGGAGTGTGACAAATGCTTGATGGATATTGCGATCGCGCAATTTTTCTAGTAATTCTGGAGTAAAGTGTAACCCAGCCGTTGGCGCTGCGATCGCACCTGGTTGTTCGGCGTATACAGTCTGATATTGTTCATCCGCAGCGGCTGAGGTAGTGATGTAAGGCGGTAAAGGAATCTCACCAAATTTATCTAACAGTTCTACCAAAGATTTTCCTGGCGGGACATCAAATTGCAGCAACCGCCCACCAGTCGCCGCATCGGTTTCTAAAACTGTCGCTGTGAGTTGGGGAGTGGAGGAATCATTTTCTAACCCTTTACCAGAAAAAATAATTTGGGAACCTGATTTAAAACGCTTTCCTGGCTTAACCAAGGCTAACCAACAGTTATGCTGTCGTTCTTCTAACAGCAATACTTCAATTTCTGCTCCTGTAGATTTATTTCCATAAAGTCTGGCGGGGATAACTCTGGTATTATTCATCACCAACAAATCACCAGGACGCAGCAGTTCAGGTAAATCTCGGAAGATGTGGTGTAGTGGTGCCGAATCCCTACCTGTGGCGGCAGAATTGACGACTAATAACCGAGAACTATCTCTGGGAACTGCCGGATTTTGGGCAATCAGTTCTGGATGGAGTACGTAATCATACCCAATTAATGAACAATCTAAGTTTACTTCTTCTACTCCTGTGGCAGTCACTTTATTAAAATTTCCTTGAGTTATTGCTGGCTCCATTGAAGGTTATGTTAGATTTTACGGGTTTATTTGATATTTTCTAGGGAAAACACAACTTCATTCATAGGGTTTTCCTAGGGGCATCATTAAGTAATACCTAATGATGAGTCATAAATATGGGTAAAACTCCCCATCTAAAGACGGGGGCTTCTACCCTACCGGGAAAGTGATCTATTGAGGATGATAGAAGTGTAGGATTGGCTTTGATCCCAAGCACCAACATGGAATATTTGTATTATCTGGCAAATGCCAGTCTAACATTGCGGGTCGTTCAACATCTGCACGCAACGCCCCAGTTACCAGTCTCGTTCGTTACCGTGATTCATCAAATAGATGGCTGGGTGGTTAGGATCAAACTTAAAGGTCAAGTCTCAGCGCAACAGGATGGAGACTTTCGGGCTTTCCTAAATGAATTAGGAATTTGCTACGAGCCACCTATGCGTGTGCAAATGGCACTTTGGAGTTTGGAAGCAGGTCAGTGTCCTGTAGACGTAATGCGTCGCTATCAAGTAGCGATAGTTTCTCATGGTAGCCCAGAAAGAGAAGAAATTGAAGCATTTCGCCAACAGTTTGTTCGTGGATTAGGTTACTGTCCTGAAACTTTAGCGTGAAACTTTTGATGGTGAGGGCGACTGCAAAGAATTTGTAATTGCTGACAAAGATAGTTAAGTTGTTGTCAATTATTATTCGCCCTCACTTTAATCAATTCAAGCATCAAAAGCTGCTGGGATATATTCTTGCAGATGAAATTTGTATCCCGCAACTGATGAACTAAATAAAGCATCTTGAACTGATTTGATCTGAGTTTGTAATTGAGATATTGGCTGATAACTCACAATAGCTACATCAAACCGACAAGGATAATCAGCTTTGTCGGGATATTGAGCTAAAAATATTTCGGCTGTACGCCATAGTTTTGCCTGTTTTTGCGGCGTGATAGCGTTTCTTCCGCCTGCATCCCAATTACCTGGACTGCGTGTTTTTACCTCGACAAAAGCGAGTGTAGAGTGTAGAGTGCTGAGTGCAATACTCCCTTGTACCCCTGCACCCCTGCTCCCTGGCACCCCTGCACCCTTACTCTCTTCTCCCCCTGGATATTGAGCAATAATATCAATCTCTCCCCAACGGCAAGAAAAGCGCCGATGTAGAATCAACCAACCGTTAGACTGTAACCATTGTGTAACTAAATCTTCACCTAGTTGACCAATATCGAGATAATGGGATGGAGGATGATTCGCCATTGGTTAAAAGTACGATGAATTCTAGGTTAAGCGATCGCATTTGGGCAAGCATACTCAGTGTATTGCTGTGGGCAGTTTTTAGCATCACAGCTAATTTTACTTATACGCCAACAGCTTTAGCACTCGAATACAACAAAGAAATATTAATAGATGCTGATTTTTCTGGACGTGATTTAACAGATTCTAGCTTTACCAAAGCTAATCTCCGTCAAAGTAACTTTAGCAATAGTAACTTGCGTGGTGTGAGTTTCTTTGCTGCTAATTTGGAGTCAGCCAATCTACAGGGAACTGATTTGTCAAATGCTACTTTAGACTCAGCCCGTCTGATTAAAGCAGATTTGACTAATGCAGTTTTAGAAGGTGCGTTTGCAGCTAATGCCAAATTTGATGGTGCAATTATTGACGGAGCAGATTTTACTGATGTCCTGCTACGCCCAGATGAACAAAAAAAGTTATGTAAGTTGGCTAAGGGTACTAATCCCACTACAGGACGGGACACCCGTGATACTTTGTTTTGTCCTTAACAGGAATTACCCACAGAGGTTGTTTTTTAAGGGTGAGGGGGTTTAAGGGTGAGAGGGTTCGCTACGGGGAAGCCAAAATTCAAAAGTAAGAGAATTTTTGACTTTTGACTTGATTTTGCCCCTTCACCCTCATTTAAGCGTAATTATTGTTCAATTTGGTGTGAGTTATTGTCCAGGAGGTGGCTATGGTACGTAAACGCTTAGTAATTGAGATGGGGATGGGTGTAGATCAGCATGGACAGGAACCAACTGTAGCAGCTGCGAGAGCAGTCCGAAATGCGATCGCTCATAATGCTTTACCAGGAGTTTGGGAAGTGGCTGGGTTGAATGATCCTAATGAGATGATTGTTGAAGTTCAAATAGCAGTACCCTATCCCGAACAAGTGAGAACAGATGAGGTTCTTGCAGTATTACCTTTTGGACGCAAAACTATCACTGTTGAATCTGGGGGAATGGTGGTGGAAGGAAGGGCGATTCCCTCGCTCAATGATAAAAACGATGAAATGTTAATTGCGATCGCTGCGGTGACAGTTCTGATCGAAACTGACTAAACCTGTTGTTCCGATTTCTGTATATCCTCAACCGCAGAAATTGAGGCGAGGGGTTGAGTGGGCGCATCTAGCTGTGATGTTTCTAGTGATGCAGCAATTGATGTGTCACTGAAGTAAGAACCCACAATTTTGTCATAATTAGAAGCAACTGCTAAAAACGCTCCGCCTAAAATATAAATCGGCAATGGTAGAGAAAATTCTTGTAACCAGTCAAACAGTTCTGCCAAGGCGAATAGTAGCACAAAGCAAGCCAGCCAAATTCTCATTTTTCCATCCCCATAACCAAATAACTCTACTAGTTTACTAATAGGGTAGACAGATTGCATGATAGCTGATGTGGACTGAAACACATACCTTAGAATTCAGCCTTCGCCGTGAGCCTCAGCCGAAGGGAGTTAGAATTCAGGAGAAAAATAGCCTCTCTACCTTTCCCTGATTGAAAATATGCCGTATTTATTGGGCTTGCTGTTGGCGATCGCAGATATCCTGTAATATTTTTTAAGCTAGTACAACATAGCCTAAATCAAGCACCTATTATAAATTGCTGAAAAGCTGACTATACGGATTTCTTTATTTCAGCCTTTTAGTACTAGTGAATTTGACACACGACAATGAAAAACAATAAATCTTTTAATAATGCTGGTAAATTGACAGCACTTTTATGTTTAATTACTATTTTTCTCACCCCTTGCGTGATAGTTAACGCAGGGGAACGTGGCGTATTAATGAAGTTTGGCGAAGTGCAAGAGCAAATATTAGGCGAAGGACTTCATTTAATTATCCCGATAGTCAATACAGTAGAAAAGTTAAGTATCCGTGTGCAGAAACAGGAAATATCTACTGAAGCTGCGGCTAAAGATTTACAAGATGTTTTCACTGATGTCGCACTGAATTGGCATCTCATCCCAGAAGAAGTTAATATTATTTTTCAACAGATTGGTAATAAAGAAAATGTAATTACTCGAATCATTAACCCAGCAGTTGAAGAAGTAATCAAATCGATTATTTCTCAATATACGGCGGAAGAAATTATTACTAAAAGAGGAGCAGTCAAATTAGGGCTAGACACAGCGTTAACTACGCGTTTACGTAGTTATCATATTGCAGTGAATGATATTTCTTTAGTTCATGTTCATTTTTCTGAGCGCTTTGGTGAGGCGGTAGAAGCAAAGCAAATTGCGGAACAAGAAGCCAAACGAGCCGAATTTCTGGCTTTGAAAGCAGTAAAAGAAGCTGAGGCGAAAGTGAATTTAGCCAAAGGCGAGGCTGAAACTTATAGATTACTACGTGATGGTTTAACAACAGAGTTACTACAAAAACAAGCCATTGAAAGATGGAATGGTAAGTTACCCTTAGTCATTGGTAAAGAAAATCCTAAAATCTGGGATTTTAGTGAATTAATTAAAGCTTATAAATAAGAACTCAGGAGTTATCATTCAGAATCTGACTCCTGAGTTCTGCACTATAACCAACTATTAACTCTTGGCGAATAATACAGGAGCTTCCAGAATCTTCAACTGAATCAATAAAATAATGACGATAGTATAAATTGTTGAAGAAACTAAACCCGATAACAGTTCTTTTTTGAGATTACGTTCTTGAGAATCTTGTTGAAAGATATCCTTAGAACCATATTGCATCAACAGGATTCCCACAACATTAGAGAGCCAGTAACCTAAAATTGAACAAGGTATGAGTAATTTTGGGGAAAGTAAACTACATAAGTACCCAAAAAAGTAAGCAATGGGTAAATTGAATAAAAGGTCATTCCACCAACATAAAGGGGATAATAAATATCCCAAAACCAGCAAGAATCCACCTCTGAGCTTTTTGAAAATATTTTTTGGGGATTCGTGAGGAACAGTCTGTGGCGATCGCTCTGGGGCTGTATTTACTGCTAAACTCAACTCTTGACTAGCTTTTTGGGCGCTTTCCATAAATACACACTATTCCTGTCGGCTTAGTGTATTTTAAACGCAAACTAGACATAAAGTCTACCAAAATCTTAATATTCTTGTAATATTGCTGGGTAAGTTAGGTAGTCAGCAGTTAATATACGCTTACTACATGAGCAAGTGCGGAGAAAGGTGGAGGTATGGCGATCGCTTCCCCATTCACATCTTTGGGTAGAGGTATCCAGCCAATTAAATTCTAACTTTCGTCAGTATTTATAACAGCAACTTAGATTAATAATGACTATAATAAAGATATTTGAATAAGTGGTAATTGACTAAATTAAAATGGCAAATTTTACTTTATCAAATATTTTTTTAACCCTAGGTATTGTTTTTCTAGTGATTTCTGTCTTAGGGCAATCAAAATTAGGATTTATTGAAATTAACCCAGGCTGTTTTGGTAGAGTATTAGCCTTAGTTATCGGGGTTGCGAGTTTAGCTTTTGTCCTTTTAGGCGGCAATTTTTCTGTAGAAACTATTGACTTAATTAGAAACTATTTGGCAAAGGCTATTCAGCAAAACATCCCCCAAATTAACGAACTGCTCAATTCTTAATCATAAATCAATTAAGCAGATTTCGAGAGTAATCCTATGATAATTTTCTTCTGTTATAAACTCTCTGGAGATTGTGGTGCAAGCATATAGCCTGCACCACAAGATTTCCATTTATTTAAATTTAGACTTATTACAAAAGCAGTTGATTGAGCTAAAAATAAGCTCCTACCAAACTATAAGTTAAACTAGCTAATACCAACAGAGTGACAACTATATAAGTTAATTCCCGCTTTATAGTAAAAGCCAATAAAGAAATAATTACACGTAAAATTGGGGTGGCGATTAATAGTAATAATCCTAATTGAATAATTCCGCGACGGCTACCAGATAAAACTGCATTGATTACACCATTTGGTGAACGAAACTCTGATGGTTCACCGTGAAAAATTTGATATGTCGCAGGCTCTGAACCGTGGTGAATTAAATATAAAATACCGCCTAACAAAACAACAGAACTAGCTATTAATACTCCATACTTTAAAAGATTGCTGAGTATATATTCTAATTGCTGTTCACTGGGGGTTTTGCTGGCTATATGACTGGCATTAATCTCACTGCTATTGTGTTGTTCTTCTAATTGTTGAATATCAGAATCTGGTTCTGCTGGTGGTAAGGTAATTGCTGCCACTTCAGCTTCTGGTGATGCTGATGAGTGCCAACGAAAACTAGAATTAACCTCATACTTATACATTTTACAGCCCCCCTATTAGACTGTTGTAGACCATTTTAAAAGCCATTACCACCAGCACTAGACTGAAAATAATTCGCAAAATTTGTGTTTTAGCACCTATGAGTACTTTTGCTCCTAAAAAAGCGCCAGGTAATACTCCTAACATTACCGGCATTGATAATCCCGGATCGATGTAACCTCTGGCTAAATAAACGCCGGCTGATGCGGCAGCGGTGACACCAATCATAAAATTGCTAGTAGTGGTTGAAACTTTAAACGGTATACGCATGGCTTGATCCATTGCTAGTACCTTGAATGCGCCTGAACCAATACCCAGTAATCCCGACAATATTCCAGCAATAAACATGACACTAAAACCTGCTGGTACTGAATGAACTTGGTAAGACATCAAGCCATCTGGAGTGGGATAAGTACCATTAAGGTGGAAATAATTTGCTAAGGGATCTGCGGGTTGATTTTGATCAATTTCAATTCTTGGGCGTTGTGAAAGATATGCAGAATATATCAAGACGATCGCCAAAACAATTGTTAGCATTTTTACTGAGACAAACACCGCAATCATCGCACCAATAATTGCCCCAATTGTGGTTGCAACTTCTAAAAACATTCCTAAGCGCAAGTTGGTGTAGCCTTTTTTGATATATGTTGAGGCTGCACCTAAAGAAGTAGCAATTACAGACACCAATGAAGCACCAACAGCGTAGCGAATATCTACGCCAAAGACTGAAGTTAATAGGGGAACAATGACAACTCCGCCACCTAAACCAGTCAACGCACCAACAAAGCCAGCACTAAATGAGCCAAGCCAAACTAGTAGAGAAAATTCTAGTATGTTCAAATCTCATACCTCTATTGATATGTGGAAATCTTGAGATATTTTGCGAATGAATCTCCTGCTGATTGGGTTTTATTTAAGATAAATTTAATAACGTTAAGCTACCACTATCGATAACGATAAAAGCGCCTAATCCCATGAGAACAAAAGGCATAAAATTATTCCCATAACGAGTTAATAAGTTAGTGATCGCAGTTTGGTTAGTTAATTTATTAGCTAAGTAACACAAACATCCCACCAAGGTAAAAAACACACCCAAAATTACCAACAAACTTTCCCAAGTGGTGCTGGCGAACAAAGGTACATAAATACTAATGTTGTCAGTACCATTAGCAAACGTCACCGCGGCGACACTGTAAGTTTGTAAATTGAATAATTTGGTTAAAAAAGTGTCTGATGATGTTTCTGTTTGGGGTTCAACGGCTGCTGATTCATCTTCTGTTTGATTCAACAAACACTTGATGCCAATAGCAATGGGAACTAAGCCAAATAATCCAATCCAAGGACGTGGTAGGATTAAGCCACCAAAAAAACCTGGCAGACTGGCCATTACCAGTGCGGTAAAACCAAGATACTGTCCGGCAATGATTTGCCAACGGCGAAACCTAGCGTTAATCTGGGAAAAAAATAGCGTTAATATCACTAAATCGTCGATATTTGTGGCGCTAAAGGCAAATGCCCCGGTACTAATTGTGGTAACTAACCCGTTCATATCAATTTAAATCAATTCAGAATTTTTGTAATTAAAAGATGCAAAAACTTAAGGAATTTTGCTGCGATCGCTAAATCGGGCGTGAATTTCTTCAATTCCTCGGTGCATTCCTGCAACTAAATGGGGAGAACGTCTTCTTTTGACAATGAACCAGCCACTCGTAGCGACTATGTACATCAAAAATAAGTAGGGAAAAGCATTATATGGTGCTTCAGGAACTGGGAAGAGGCTGCTACCAGGAATGCCAACACTACCCAAAACCGGAATCATCATAAAGCCAACGCCAAGAATAGAAAACACTATATCTCGGCGGCGCAGTTGGTTGATTTTATATAGATAAACAGGTGCAGCAATAGAAATCAAGATATAAACACTCAAGAACCCATAGCTACAAATAGCCCCCAAGTATCCCATACACTCGAATAATTTGATATTAAATAATGACATCCCCGCCGGTACGAGGAATGTCATCAAAGAACACATTGTGACTGCAACATGAGGTGTTTTATTAGCTGAGTGCGCCGTACCTAAAGATGAATGAAATAAACCATGACGCGCCATCAAAAAGAATACTCTAGAGGCGGGGTTGATACTGCCTAAAATGCAAGCAAAGAAGCTAAATAACGCACCCAAACCTACTAATTCACCCAAGAAACCTACTCCCGCCTGTCGGGATAAAAAACCCAAAGGTTCTTCTGTGTTGGTAATAGATACGCCAGCGCCGTTGAATCCCAACACTTCTATATAAGTTGTACAAATATAAAACAACCCAGCCAAAATCACACTACCCATTACCGATTTTGGGATGGTTCGCAGGGGATTTTTGGCTTCATCACCCAAAGATGTGGCACTTTCAAAGCCAGAGAACG
The DNA here is from genome assembly GCA_003990705.1 of Nostoc sp. HK-01. Taxonomy (GTDB): domain Bacteria; phylum Cyanobacteriota; class Cyanobacteriia; order Cyanobacteriales; family Nostocaceae; genus Nostoc_B. Next base: position 738,355 of record AP018318.1, on the reverse strand, counting down.
CAAACATCACCAAAACCAGTCCTGTAGCTACGCTACCTGGAGTCGCACCAGTCAAAGTTAACTGGGACATATCCAACGCAAAACCTTTGTGCGCCCAGATAATTATGCACAACACAGCAATTAAAACAATTGATATACCTTCCATCCACAGCATAGCGACAGCAGAAAGTTGGATATCTTTATAAGCGGCATACCAAGAAATTCCTGCACCGATCGCCAGTAATGTAATACTTGAAGGATGAATGCCCAAATGCCCAATTAAAACACCACTAAAATTGGCAAAACCGCAAAGAACAGACATGCCAGTGAATAAATAAGCCAGTACTAAACTCCAGCCACAAACTACTCCGGCTGTTGCACCTAAACCTTTAGTGATGTAGGAATAAAGTGAACCTGGAGATGCCGTCCGACTAGCAAATTGATTGATATTAATACTGACAAATAATAGTCCAATTAAGCCAATCAAAAAACTGAGCCAAGTGCCGCTTCCGGAAAGTGCAACGATTAAGCCAATATTAGATGCGGGAATTGTTGTTGGTGCAATTACCGCAAAAGATTGCGCTAGAACTTCCGTAAAAGAAAGACATTCTGGTTTTAAACCATGAAGACTCTGATGAGAAGAAATTTCCTTGTTCATCTTGCAAGTTTTAGTTTGGCGAATGGCGCATAAACGATAGTTTTTATAACAAATTAGGAGAGAGTTTTTAGTTGAATCATACTAAGAAACAAGCCCTAAGTTTTAATTACAGATATCGATATATCTATCAATGGGCAGCGCCTATCGTTAGTTTTATTTCTCAAGATAGATTTAATACTACCCTATGTATTTTCTACAATCAAGTAGACAAAAAAATTAAATTTAATCATTTATTAATTTGAGCAAATCCCTGAATCTACATGGATATATGAGAGATTTTGTACTTTAATTGCCGCAGAAGTTCTCTTGCTGATTGTGCAGAAAAATACCCACAAACATCATCGGAATAAGTGCCATTTAGCGCCTGAAGTTATGAGGTTATGACATATCTAAAGAAAATATAAAGATAAATTAGGAAACAGTACCAAAACATGAGATTCTCAAAAACAGAATGATAAATTTGTCTAGTTGATATGCAGTAATTAGCCAGAAAAACAAGCTAATAAATTCAAAATTCGGTATTTCTTATCAAAAATTTAACTTTGATAGCTGATGAGAATATTGACAAGATGGTTGAGATAGTCATAAGCTGCAATTTTGTAAAAATGGGTACATAGATATGAAAAGATTTAAATACTTTTTGCTGACAGTTATATTATTTGTAAGTTTAGTATTCGCTCCACCTGCTTTAGCCGATCGCCCAAAAGTTAGCAAAAATCCTGATTATATAAATCTGACTAAAGAGCTAGATCAATTTCGTTCTGCAAAAGCAACACAAGAGCAGTTAGAAGGTTACACACCAGAACAAATTGACCAAAAAATCAATGAATTAGAATTACAAAAATACGCTTTTGAGTCAGGAATTGACTGGGGACAATGCACCAATCAAACAGGGAAAACTATAGCTATCTACGGGCCAGAACCAAATTTAGATGATGATGAATATTCAAAAGGAGCAGCACTTTATTTTTTAGCTGATGGCGCGACAACTCAAGATAGATGGAATTGCAAAGGTATCTATCTACCCGCAGATGTAAATGCTGTAGCTTTAAATCCTGACCGTCCTGGTCAAGAATTTGTGGGTGATGTTGTACTGAAGGTTCCGAATGGAACAAACTTAGTTCTCAAGACAAATGCTGATACTGGGGCAATTGAATTTAATCAAGTTGGCGCTACAATTCTCCCAGCCAGTGATGTCAACTGGTTTATTCCCAAAGTGTCGCAGACAATTGTCGAAGCCCATGTTGCAACTGCACCGACCAAAAAGGCGTAAATGGGGGAGTTGAGAGTAGTGAGTGGGATGTAAGGGTTTTGCAGACTTACACCTTATACCCTTACATCCCAGTCTCAAACCTTGATTTTTTGTCTCATTGCGTAAGTCTTGTATGTGACATCTACCCAAAATCTTTGATGGTGACTGGCACATTCTAGGATAGTAGTTTTTAGTAAGAGCGATCGCTTACCACAAAGATTCACTCATTAGCGGCTAACTTTTCCTGTTCTTCTGGGAGTAAAGTGGTTTCCGCCGCAGGCTGCACACCAGGGATGGGTACAGTTTTCACCAGATGGGGTTTAATAATCATACTCACGCCAGTTCCCCAAGCGATCGCCACCATCCAACCTGCAAGAATATCGCTAGGAAAGTGAACACCTAAATACAAGCGTGTCCAGGCAATAGTTAATACATACAAGCTGCAAAAAATCCATACCAACCAGCGCCAAGAACTCTGCCAAGCTAAAATCAACACGATGATAGCCAGAGTAGTACTCGTCATGGCATGGCCGCTAGGAAAGGCAAAATCTAACTCTGGTGCAAGAGATTTCCACAAATCTGGGCGGAGACGATGCCATAATTCTTTGGCTGTGCGGTTGATGAAGGCGCTTCCCAAGGCAGTGATCAGCAAGTAAACTAGCGATCGCCAGCGTTTTTGCCAAAGTAATATGAGGGCAACTGTAGTTAAAATCGGTAACACAGTCCAAAACGAGCCTAACTTAGTCAGCACCACCGCCAGAGTATCTAACGGTGCATTAGCTGTAGAATGAACCGCCAACAAAACTGCTACATCCCAAGGAAAGCCAGTTTGATATTGCCAAACTTGGGCGGCCAAAATTTGAAATATCTGCAATGGTAAATATACCCCAAGAAATAGGAGTAAAAGCGATCGCCAACGGGCAACCAGCAGATTTTTGATAAAAGAAACAGGTGTCCTTTTCTCTGCATTCATATCAAACTAACTTTGCTCCTTTACGCGGCAGTCGCTTCAAGTCGGCAGAGCCGCCCAACGCGCTGCCTTGCCTTTGCGCTAAATTTTTCTAATTATGATTGCAAACGTACAGCCACACTACCTGCATGGGCTGGTAAACCTTCCGCCTCAGCTAAAGTCACCGCAGCTTTACCAATTTCTTGCAACGCGGCTTGATTGCATTCTAAATAAGTAATGCGTTTGAGGAAATCGTACACACTCAAACCAGAAGCAAACCGCGCCGAACGGGAAGTTGGTAAGACATGGTTAGGGCCGCCCAAATAATCGCCAATAGCTTCTGGGGTGTAGCGTCCTAAAAATAAACTGCCGGCGCATTTAATTTGACTAGCTAATATTTGCGGGTTATCGACACATAACTCGACGTGTTCGGGAGCCAGTTGATTCAATAGTGGTATACTCTCTGCCAAATCACTCACTACAATGACTGCACCGTGATTTTGCCAACTAGCGCTCGCCACTTCTTGAGTAGACAGCTTAGTAAGAACATTTTCAACGGCGGTAATAACTTGCTGGGCGAAAACTGCCGAATCAGTAATTAAAATCGATTGAGCGCTGGGGTCATGTTCTGCTTGCGATAATAAATCCCAAGCTATCCACTCTGGGTTATTTTTATCGTCGGCTACCACCAAGATTTCCGAAGGCCCAGCGATGCTGTCAATACCCACAGTTCCGAATACCTGCCGTTTGGCTTCCGCAACATAAGCATTACCAGGGCCAACAACTTTATCTACAGGAGTCAGAGTTTCTGTCCCGTAGGCGAGGGCGGCTACTGCTTGCGCCCCACCAATACTATATATTTCTGTTACGCCAGCCACTTGCGCCGCCGCTAACACAGCCGGGTTAATTTCCCCCCGTGGCATAGGTACTGTCATCACAATGCGTTCCACCCCGGCAATTTTGGCAGGTAAAGCATTCATCAACACCGAACTAGGATAGCTGGCGCGTCCACCAGGGACGTAAATACCAACTTGTGAGAGAGAAACCCAATTTAAACCGAGTTTTACGCCTGTTGCATCGGTGTAACCAATATCTTGGGGCAGTTGTTTTTGGTGAAAGCTACCAATGCGTTCTGCGGCTAATTCCAGGGCGACTCTCACATCAGCAGGGCATTTGGCGGCTTGGGTGGCGATGAAATCGGCACTCAGATGTAAAGATTCTGGGCTGAAATGGTCGAAACGACTAGTATATTCCTTAACTGCGGCATCACCCCGCACTTTCACATCAGCCAGAATACCGCGTACTGTACCACTAACATCAACCGTGGCTTCCCGGCGATTATTGACTAGTGCTTGGAATACGGTAGAAAAATCTGTGTCGGTTGTTTTAAGTAGCTGCATGGACAGTATCTTTCAAATCAGTGCAGGTTTGCAGTCAGGATATTAATTAGTGTAGAGTATGAGGCGATCGCCAGGTGGACATTGCTTGTGAATATGTAAATACTACAATAATTGAAAAAGCCAAAGCAGTGTAATTGTGATGCAATCTATTTTTTGGAGTGTAGAAGAAGTAGCCTCACGAGCTAAACAATTTTACGAAAACGGTATTCGTCAAAATGTCGAACATGGCGATAACATCGGTAAAATGATTGTGATTGATGCCGAAACTGGTGAATACGGTATCGATCCAACAGGTGTAGAGACAGCATTAAAGTTAAAACAGAAAAATCCGAATGCTAGATTGTTTACTATCCGGATTGGTTATGATGTTGCAGTAAGTTTTGGCGGTGCAATGTAGCGTACTTTATTTGTGATTTAGATTGAGTGTGAAAGTTGGCATTGCCACAAAACTCACATCTGCGTTCTCACAGTCAAAACTTGCGGCGGTGTAGAATCAGGAGGATACAAAAAATCTACTTGAACTTGTCGTTTAGTTCCCGCTGGTATTTGCAAAGTTATCAAAGCTTTTCCTAGTTGTCCCCGTCGCTGTACCAAATGAACATAGCGCGTTTGTTCGACTTGATTATTATCGGTGTAACGTAATCTCACCGTACCTCGAAAGAATACTTGTTCAACTTGAGGATTTAAAAATAGCAGTCTATCTCTACCACCCTCATCTTTTAACGGCGTTTCTATTGATATAGCTACAGTCTGAGTTTGGTTACTGGGGTTGTGTAAAGGCAGAGTGAGATTGTATTCTACACCATAGTTACTGTGGGCAAAGTAAGCTGTATCAGAATAGCGTTTCAGCATCGGCGCACTTTGAATTTGTCTAGTGCTGAGTGTAATTAAATGTACTGTTCCTATGGGATAAGAGAATGCTTTCCCTGGTTCAGGTATCGTCAACTGAGACACACTGGAATTATCTGTAATATTTGCTTGCCATTGTGTACCTTGAGAAACACCAGCCACACGACTAAAAACTGTAGGTTCTCTAGGAGGGTCGAGAGGTGTAGGGATAGGGTCACGCTTGCCTGCTAGACTACCTGTATTTAAAAGTGTTTGCCACTCGTCTACAGTAGGCGGAACTGGACTATTCTTTGCTAAGTTTGCCATATAAACTGGGCGATCGCTCACCAATCGCATCATTGTTGTCCGACCATTAGAACTAGGCGCTTGTACAGGAATGGGTAAGTTCGCCAATATTTGCGTTTTCCCTGGTTCTATAACTAACTTGTCGGGAAAAACTGCTTGTCTGGAACCCCGCAACACATCGTTCATGGTTCTACTACCAGGGCCAGCGTAAACTGTACTTTGCGAATTATCCGCCACATCAGGTAAATCAATAAACGGTGCTTCTCTGGTTTGGTAACTAGCTGCTTGTAGTACTTGCAATGTTACTGGTTCATTTCCTGGGTTGTGAACAATTATCCCTTGATAAACGGTGCGGTTTTGCGCTGGTGTTTCTGCCCGAACGATATGATGGGCGAATACATCAAATCTGCCTTGGAATGGGTAATTTAAATGCGCTTCCTTGACTTGTTTGCCATCGGGGGGGAAAGTTGAAAGTAAAATCCCTTCAGTTGTGACTAATTCGGGGCTGTTACTGTTAAACGTGGGAATAGTATCGAGTTGTCCTGGTAAAGAACGCACCTCTAGAGGATATGGTTGTACACCTGCAATATATTGTGGTGGCACTGTGTAGATATTCAAAGCCCGACACATCAAAGCTGCAACTTCGCCTCTGGTGACACTTTGCAGTGGTTTTAGCTGTTTAACGTTGGGATGATTGACAACAATACTGTTAATTGTGGCAGATGCGATCGCATTTTGCGCGTAGTTGGGAATTTGTTGAGCATCTGTAAAATAACGTTGTAATATTTGCGCTGAATTAGGCTGAACACTATAACTTTTTGCCCCCGCTACAACACCGATAATTTGCGCCCTCGGAATTGCTTGGTTAGGTTGAAATACTCCACCCGGATAACCAGAAAAAAGTCCTTTTTGATAAGCTGTAAAAATTGCTTTAGCTGCCCAATAATTAGCAGGTACATCTTTAAATATAGTTGCACTACGTTTAATTGCTGCATCAGGAAAAGCGTTGAGCATGAGTACAGCCGCTTCTGCCCTGTTGACGGTAGAATTGGGGCGAAAACTGCCATCAGGATAACCTGTGATCAGTTTCCGTTCTCCTAATTGTTTGATACAAGCTTTTGCCCAATAATTTTGAGTATCTGTAAAAGCTAGTACACGAGAGTCTGAAAGACTTAAAACTAAGCCTGCTGCTAGAGAAATCTTGCCCAAATTCATTTTTATAAATACAGATAAACACCGATAAATTATCTATGTTTATTTGGGTGTATCTGTGGTTCGTTACAAAAAATTATTCTTCAATTTTTCAATCTGGAATTGACCTTGAGCAAAACTGTATAGGCTAAAGTGATAGATAAAAGTTAGTATTAGCTTATTTTATGTGGGTAGAACCAAGCGTCTGCCTAAAAGGATTGCTCCTAAATTTGCCAACAGACAAATGCTTCCTAGTCCCAATAAAATGTAAGTGGGAGCCATGACAACTCCAATCATAAACCAAGCAAATACATGGAGTATCATTAATAAAGCAAAGATACTTGCAATTGCAGCACTTTTCCCAATCTCATTAGCTGGACGAGATAAGAATCTTAAACCTATTGTCCACGCAGTGGCAATTAGGTTGGCTGGGATGAGAAAGGCACAAATACTAATGCAGTAATTACTGGAAAATAGCGTCAAAGTGTTGAAGTCTAACATGATTTTTACTAGGTTAAATTGCCAAATTTTAGATAAATATTTGTTCCGATATCCTGAAGGCTATAGGACTTTAAAATATTTGTTGCTTGATAGCCGAAACTGTCTTACGCGATGTGCGACTTATTTTTGCAACCCCACTTCCATTCCTCTCCCCGCAACGGCTACGGTGTACACAGAAATCCTCTGATCCCCCTAAATCCCCCTTAAAAAGGGGGACTTGAAGAAAATTCCCCCCTTTTTAAGGGGGGTTAGGGGGGATCAAAGTGCTACTAGGCAACTTGATAAGACTTGTGTGTACACCGTAGCCCCGCAACGGAGAGAGGCTTTGATTCTTTTTCCCCTTCCCTACAAGGGAAGGGGTGGGGGGTTAGGTTGGAGATAAAGTTGCACACGGCGTTGTCTGGTTAATCCTTAAAAGCTTGAACCACCAATTTCTTGGTGGTTCACCGAAGATATTATTAACTATTAGTCCAGCAATTAACCAGGAAAGAAAGCCTGAATAATCAATGTTCTGACAAATCCAGAGATACCAACAGCCAGCACAGTCATAGTAAATAACAGGCTGATTTGAGGTTTAGAATCTAGTTTGTTCTCTTCTCTACCACCTGTGAAGAATAAAGACCATGCTTGTGAAGGATTGATAGTCTTAAAGCTATTAAATTCAGGTGTGAAAACAACAGAAGCAAATAGCTCAGGAGATTGGAAGTTTAAATTATTTATCATGTAAACAAGTATAACAAAAATATTGCGAAAATGCTAAGTCCATGATAAAGACGTATTCAAGATAGCGTAGCGATCGCCTAATTTCCTGGTAATTCTTGACTAAATTTCAGCAGTTTTGTTGCTTCTGTTATTAAATGCTGCATTCTTGAAGGCTTTTGGATATAAGTTTGAAACCCAGAAGCCAGCGCCTTTTTCTGTGCGTTAGCTTCAGTATTGCCAGTATAAGCGATCGCCGGAATTTCGCTTTTTTTTGGAGATGTAATTTTTCTGATTTGCTCTATTAACCAGTAGCCATTTTCTCCTGGCATATTAATGTCACTAATTAAGAGGTCTAGTTTAAAATTTTCCACTAGCTCAAATGCTTCTAAGGCATTAGAGGCAGTCATTACCTTTATTCCATAGACTTCAAATATATCGGTAATAGAAAGCCGCATATTTTCATCATCGTCTACTACCAGGATTGTCAATTCTTGCAAAATATCTAAGTCTTTTGTATCGTCGGCCAAATTTACATTCTCAAAGTTATGCGACCCATAGATTTTATTCATTATTTTCCTTGATTTCTGTTAATAAGCTATCTGCTACAGCTAGACTATTAATAAATGAGTGTTGTAGTGGCTCAACCAATAAATTATTTCCACCTAGTGGTAATAGATGCTCTATCATCACCAGTAATTTATCCAGGTCGATTGGTTTGAGTAAATATCCGGCAAACTCTATCTCTGGAATTTCCTCAGTAGTCCCATTGACACAGGTAGAATTCACAATAATGGGAATATGATTCTTACTAAAGGATTCTATTTCCGCTAATTTATTAAGTAAAACATAGACATTTTCACCTAAAAATCTTATTTCACAAATGATGATATGAGGAAAGAAACAAGTCAGGCTGTTTACAGCCTCCTTTATAGAGGCAGATGTGGTCACATTTGCACCAAAATATGAGAGAAAGATAGTAAGTAGGACTCCACTATCGATATCGTTATCTACAACGAGTATTTGCACACCCTTGAGTGTTCCAACCTTAATTGAAGAAGTAATAGTTGGATTCATAATAAAACCTACAATGAGGATTTCAAGTGCAAAGTGGGATGGAAAAAACCGTAACTACAAAGAGGCTAAATCAGCAGATAGTCAAATCAAAATTAGTGTGAGTTTGATCAATCTTTCCCTAACGTCTCTCCGATGCTGAGAGAGGCAGAAATATTCAGCGGTTTCAATAAAAAATTAGGTTTTCAAAGCCTCTCTCCCTGTGGAGGAGAGGTTTGGAGAGGGGTTTTTTCTATCCGTCTAACTCGCGTAAAAGTTAGGAGAAAACCACTTTCTGCACCTATACTATGATTTAGCGCCGTTTGATTTTGTGAATTAGTTGATTAACTACGACACAAAACTTATTTATACTCTTTTTTGAGAAATTAACGAAAAAACTATTGCCATTCCCTGTCTTCCAGTTCTTTCTGCGGCAACAATAAAGTAGCTTCAATTTCTTGCCTAATAGCAGCAGTCACTTCACAATTGCTATGCAGACAATCGAGTAGTAATTGATTAGCATCGTAGTAGCGTTGTAATACTTGTACTTGCTCAGGGCTAAACTGCCACTGGTGATTAATATTGCGATAGTTCGTCACTGTCGTTCTCAACTGTTCTGCCCAGGCCGCATAGCTAGTCTGCATCCACAGCCGAAACCGTGCTTGATTTTGATGAGAATTGGGCAATTGATCTGAGAGTTGTTGTAAGGATTTATAGAGTCCAACATCGAGAACAATACCCAAAATGTTCGACAGAGCATCTCCACAGGCGTGGAAGTGAGCAAAGTCCTGACTTTCATCGATGGCACATTCTAGCAGCAGGTTATCTAAGGCTGCATCGAGAAACATTCCTTGGTCAAGGCTGCTGGCTAAGGCAAAGTGAGGTGCTACGCGGGGAGTCCGGCTCAAGGCTAGGTAAAATGCTCGAACCGTCGCATCTTTTGGTTGGCTGGGAATAGTGCGAGATTTTTGGCTTGCCCAAGTTAAAAACTCTTGTAGATAAGGGTCTTGGGCAACTAGGGCATCAATTTTTTGCTTCATTAACTGTACCAAAGAGTCTGCACTCCGCAACATACTAGCTGTCAACAAAAAGATTTCTCGCCAGTGTGGGTCGGTGATGTGACTGACCAATCCTCCCATTGCTTGCTCCAATGCCTGTAGATTATGGCTGGCAACAATTTTTCGGGCTGTAAAATATTCTTGAAACGCCAGATAGGAGAAGGAGAAAATTCCCCGCGCCCTTTCTGCGAGTAACCCATGTTGCGCCTCTATCGCCTTTAGCGCCGCTTCACTTTCTATTTGCAGTTCATCTGCATCCATTGGCACGTTAGTGAGATTTTGAATATAGTCACCAATGTATTGCTCAACGACGCGTTGCTCAAAAAAGTACTGACCCTGCTCAAATGTGGCTGCGGCAATTTGACTCAATAACTTGAACTTTTGCGGTAATAAGAATCCTCGGTAAACCTCATCCCGTTCCACCCCTTTGGCTTCATCCCATTTACCCAATAGTAGGTCTAAGCCTTGTTTATAAAAGTCAGTGCGCTTGGTAGGAAATTTTTCTTGAGCGTGAAACACCCAGCAGGCAAGATGCAAAAATAAAGGTGTGACGACGAGTTGGCGGAATTGCCAGTTTTCATCTAAGTCTAGCTTTTGAATAAACTCAACAGACTGGGCTTGACCATCGTCAGTGTTGGTCTTGGTAAAAGCTACAAACCATTTTTGTGCGAAGGCTTGGATTTGTTCTAAGGTAAATGGGGCAATTTCAACATCGGTAAAACCTCGGAGTCTCAATCTTTGAGCTGCTGTCCGACAGGTAGCGACGAACTGATTTTTATGATATTTATCTGAAAAAGAGCGAATTTCGCTTAAGACAGCATTGCTCTGTTGGTTGAGAACTTCATCCATACCATCCAGCAACAATAATACTCTGCCTGCATTGAGTAAGGTTTCGATGACTGAGGTATCGGAAATTCCCGATGTGAGGAACTCTTGACGGATGTAATTTAATAGGCTGAACTCGTTAGTAACTTTAGACTCTTGGGCGAAATTTCTCAGTGTGATAAAGATTGGTACTTGATTGGCTGCAAATGCGCCCTGGTTGCACTGAATGGCCAGATGTTGTAAAAAAGTAGTTTTACCTACCCCTGGTTTACCGAGTACCCTGAGCTTAGAGTATGTTTCAACTGCTCGTTTGCCCGGTATTTGTGTCTGAGTTCAAGGGGCGACAATCGCCTCTAAATCAGGACAGATAAAGGTTTGGGAGGCACAGACTCCTTGAAAAAATTAGATGCTTATTGAGAATGAACTGTATAGGGGTAGTAGACTCTTCTGTGGAGATCAGTTTCGTGGTAAAAAAGAACGGTCTCGTAATTTGACCAAGACCGTCGTCATAATGCTGGCATCATTCTACCAAAACTTCTTAGAAAAATACCTAAATAAAGCACAGCTAATCACTCTGAAGATGTTGGTGTGGTTGTTACAAAATCAGAAACAGGTCAGGATAGAAAGATTAGCAGCAACACTACCTTTACCTATACAACAAAATAGTCGTAGGCGGCATTTACAAAGGTTTTTAACACTAAATGCTTTGAGTGTAGTCTTGTTGTGGTTCCCTATCATTGAAGCAATAATTAACCAAAATTTTAAAGTAGGGTCACAGTTAACAATTGCGATGGATAGAACACAGTGGAAAGAAAATAATATATTGATGGTAAGTGTGATTTACCAAAAAAGAGCATGGCCAATATATTGGTGCTTATTAGAAAAAGATGGTAGCAGTAACTTAGAAGAACAGCAAAAAGTATTCCGCCCAGTAATCCGTTTATTAAAAAAGTATAAATTAGTGATTATCGGGGATAGAGAATTTCATAGCGTAGAACTGGCGCATTGGCTCCACAAGCAGAACCAGAGTTTTGTATTTCGTCAAAAAAAGGATACGACTTTTCAAGAAAAAAGACAAAAATTTCAGTCTTTAAGTAGCATTGAGATTTACCCTGGTATTCGTCAATTTTATCCCAATGTTAAGTTGACTCAGAAAAAAGGTTTTGGTCGGTTTAATTTAGCAGTCTACTGGAAAAGAAAGTATAGAAGTAAACAAGAAAAGGAAGCTTGGTATTTATTAACTAATTTGCCTGATTTAAATACTGCCCTCAAAATATATACTCAACGCTTTGGGATTGAAGCCATGTTCAAAGATTGTAAAACTGGCGGTTACAATTTGGAAAGTTCTCAAGCTAATCCTGATAGACTTGTACGTTTAATATTCTTAATTGCTTTAGCTATGACCAGTGCTTGGTTACATGGACAAAGGACTAAATTTCAAAAACAAGAATCATATATTTGTCGTAGCCAAGAAAAAAATAGAAATGAGAAACGTCACAGTAATTTCTGGATAGGTTTATATGGTCAAAATTGGATAGTTGCTTGGCATGAGTGTCAAGCATGGGTCGAGGAACTGGCCGGTTTCAGTCGCAATAAGCAAGCATATTATCAGCGAGGTTTAAGGGCTATGAAGCTTATACAGCAAGCTCTTTAACTGGCTTGTCGCCCCTTGAAGTGTCTGAGATACTTCACCTAAGCCAACCCGGTCAAATTCTTTAGGATCAAGGTTTTGCAGTTCGGTAATTTCTAAATACTGAAAACTAGGAATGTCCTCCAAAATATTCACATCTATATATATGTCATCGATCGCCACAGGGTGGCTGATGTCCAATAACTGCAAAATACCACACTGGTCTTGAATTTTCTCGAAGCGCTGCGATCGCACTTGTTGCACTAGTGTATCAATATCCCCAACCGGGGGCTGGCGGAATTCTTCTCGTTCAATAAATTCTGCGGGGGGATTAGTCGCAATCTCCCGCCAATTTAATTCCAGTACCGCGCAAATTTCGATAAAGGTATGACGCTCAACCGGACGACCACTAAAAAATCGCCAAATCGGTTGTCTAGTCTTAATATTAATTTCTCCAGCTAGGTTGTCTTGTGTCCACCCCTTGCGTGCAAATGCTCTTTTAGCCTCTTGAATTCCTTTGAGTGATGCTTGGAGCGATCGCTTGACCATAGGACAAAAAACCTGCTCCCCAGATCCTGAATTTTAACTTTTATTAATATCTGCAATCTTATAGTTTTCTCTGTGATACTAACATTTTACTACTTGAAAGTTATACAAAATTCTAGAGAACCTCTCAAATTTTTGAATTTTTGTGACAAACTCAAACGTTATACATCATATTATACATTTCAAACTGTTGGTAAGACCTAAATTCAAACACTAAACTGTCATAATTAAGTATAAATTGAAGGATTAATTAGTTAATATGTTTTTGCATTAGGAAAGTTTTGTTAACGCATATAGCTAAACTTTAATTTGTAATTTTTGAATTTAATCAATACATAGATATATGATATTTTTGCCAATAAATAAAATAGATAAGCTTCTAGAAATAGCTGAATTAATTCATGGATCAAGAGGTTCTGGAAGAATAAAACCAGTTGAAACATTTTTAGATAAATTGTCTAATTATTTAGATGATTTCCACATCACCGGAAAATGTTCATTAATCATACTACACAAATATATTGAGGAATTTTCCGAGGAATAAAAAGCAGAATTAATAGACTTGATGTGGCTTGGGAGAAGTCTAACAAATGAACCAAAAAACGACTTTACCCATTTAGTTAAACAAGTAAAAGAGCTTATACGAATTTAATGTGAAGTTGCACATATCTTGATCATCGTCAGACTAAATATTGATTGACTAGCACGATATATCGATTAAATCCAATGCTCAGGATTGACTTGATAGTATCTGTTTAATAACTCATAAAGTGCTGAATGCTTTTTCAATAATTGCTGCGGCTTTTCAAAGAAAGTCTCAGTCGCCACTGCAAAAAACTCTGCGGGATTAGTCGCGCCATAACTATCAATGACAGTTTTGATATTTTGTTGAACATCATTACAAAGTTGTTGATATTCTGCTGTCATTACCTGCGCCCAAACAAGATAATCTGATTTATTGGGCAGAATTGGTACACCCTCAGCTTTACCATCTGCTTGGTCTAATTGATGGGCAAATTCATGCAGCACAACATTATGTCCATCACTCCAATTTTGGGTGTCTCTTTGCACCTGTTCCCAAGATAATATTACTTGGTCTTTTACCCAAGATTCCCCTAGTCTGGCATCACGCCTTTCTTCTACAACATAATCACTTACCGCCACAGTTTGATTGACAAAATAAGTGCTGGGATAAATCAAAATAGAACGCAGTTTAGGAAAGTATTCACCGCGTTCATTTAGCAGAAGTAAACAAGCAACAGCCGCAATCATAATTTTCATTTCTGCTGTGACTTGTAAGCCTTGACAGCCAATAAATTGCTTTTCTGCTAAAAATACTTGAATATGTCCTTGCAGTCGTCGGCGTTCTTCGGGAGTTAGGCGTAAGTAAATCGGGAGATTATTTTCAATAACAGCACTCCAAAGGGGCGGAAAAGGACGCTTTTGAATACGCTTGCGTCGCCGTTTAGTCAAAATGGGACTGATAAAAATCGCGGTGACAATCAATCCCAGGATGAGAAAAATAATAATTGCTGCACCCATTGATTTTGTATGATGCTGTGCCACTGTTAGTTAGTATAGCGATCGCACCACATGACTAGCCATTACACTAGACACATACTCCAGATCACTTTATCTCCGCCATGTCTCTTGCTCAAGATTTCAACACTCGTCAAGACACACCAGAAGATGTTATCTTTCCCCCTGGTGACTTATATAGTGATGAGCCTCCGTTGGAAACTGAACTGCATCTACGACAGATCATCTTACTTTTGAAATGTCTGGAATGGTTGTGGCGGGACAGACAAGACTTTTACGCAGCGGCTAATCTGACAATTTACTACAGTCCTAATCAGCGCAAATCGGAAGACTTTCGCGGCCCAGATTTTTTTGTAGTGCTAGGAACTGAACGCCGAACGCGAAAAAGTTGGGTAGTTTGGCAAGAAGAGGGTAAGTATCCTAACGTAATTGTCGAAATTCTTTCGCCAAAAACTGCGGATACTGATAAAGGTTTAAAAAAACAGATTTATCAAGATACTTTTCGTACTCCTGATTATTTTTGGTTTGACCCAGAGAGTTTAGAATTTGCTGGGTATCATTTGTTAGATGGAGTGTATCAACCCTTGGAACAAAATCCTCAAGGGCATTTGTGGAGTCAACAGTTAAATTTATATTTGGGAATTCATCAAGGATTATTGCGATTTTTTACACCTTCAGGCAAATTAATTTCGACACCAGAAGAAGTTGCAGAACGTTTAGCTGCGAAATTACGAGAATTAAATATTGACCCAGACACAATTTAGTTGTTGTAGAGATACAACAACTATTTTCCAGCGAAAAGATCCGCGACTTCTCAAAGAAGTCAGGAATCTGAGTACACAAGTACCGTAAAATTAACATCTATCTGGCATCTGCTAACCTTTGACACCATGCTTTGCGACTATCTAGTACAAATATTGACCGCCCGTGTGTACGATGTTGCCCAAGAAACCCCACTGGAGTATGCCCCGAATCTCTCCAAGCGGCTGAATAATCAGCTGCTATTAAAGCGAGAAGATATGCAGTCGGTGTTTTCTTTCAAGCTGCGGGGTGCATACAACAAAATGGCCAACTTACCGCCAGATTTGTTAGCACAAGGTGTCATTGCGGCTTCGGCGGGAAATCATGCTCAAGGTGTGGCTTTAGCCGCCAGTCGCTTGGGAACAACTGCTATTATCGTTATGCCTGTCACCACACCCCAAGTAAAGGTAGATGCAGTTAAAGCTAGGGGTGGACAAGTGGTATTACATGGCAATACCTACGATGACGCATACACTTATGCGCGACAACTAGAAGCAGAAAAAGGTTTAACTTTTATTCATCCTTTTGATGACCCTGATGTAATTGCTGGTCAGGGAACCATCGGTATGGAAATTTTGCGCCAATACCAGCAACCCATTCACGCAATTTTTGTGGCTATTGGTGGCGGTGGTTTGATTTCGGGAATTGGGGCCTATGTGAAAAGGTTGCGACCAGAAATTAAAATTATTGGTGTGGAACCTGTTGATGCTGATGCCATGAACCAATCATTAAAAGCCGGACATCGGGTGCGGTTGTCGCAAGTTGGTTTGTTTGCGGATGGGGTAGCAGTGCGAGAAGTGGGGGAAGAAACCTTCCGCCTGTGCCAAGAATATGTGGATGAAATTATTTTGGTGGATACAGATGATACCTGTGCCGCAATTAAAGATGTCTTTGAAGATACTCGTTCTATTTTAGAACCGGCAGGGGCATTGGCGATCGCAGCTGCTAAAGCCTACGTCGAACGCGAACAAATTCAAGGACAAACTTTGGTGGCTGTGGCTTGCGGTGCAAATATGAATTTTGACCGCCTGCGATTTGTCGCCGAACGCGCCGAATTAGGCGAACGCCGCGAAGCCATATTTGCAGTCGCCATTCCTGAAGAACAAGGTAGTCTGCGGAAGTTTTGCGAATGTATTGGTCAACGCAACTTAACTGAGTTTAACTATCGCATTGCCGATGAAAAGGAAGCCCATATTTTTGTTGGTGTGCAAATTCAAAACCGTGCTGACAAAGCCAAGATGCTAGAAACTTTTGAAACTTGCGGTTTTAAAACCATCGACTTAACCGATGATGAACTTACTAAATTACAT
Organism: Nostoc sp. HK-01; assembly: GCA_003990705.1. Lineage (GTDB taxonomy): Bacteria > Cyanobacteriota > Cyanobacteriia > Cyanobacteriales > Nostocaceae > Nostoc_B. The sequence goes on along the minus strand of AP018318.1, from coordinate 721,830 downwards.
TTACGCCACATGGTAGGCGGACACTCACACCTCGCCCATAATGAATTACTTTATCGGTTTGAGTTTCCCGAACGTCCCGGCGCATTGATGAAGTTTGTCGGTTCCATGAGTCCCAACTGGAATATCAGTATGTTCCACTATCGTAACAACGGCGCAGACTATGGGCGTATTGTTGTGGGTATGCAAGTACCACCTCATGAAATGCAAGAATGGCAAGCCTTTCTCGATACCCTTGGTTATCAATATTGGGATGAAAGCCAGAATTTGGCATACAAACTATTTTTGGGATAGTACTGCAAGGCAAAAGTAAAAAGTGAGCCATTGCGGTGGACGGGTTTCCCGGCATAAAGCAAATGGCGAACCCGAAGGGTTAAAAGGCAAAAGTAAAAAGATGAAAGAGATTTCCCTATTGCCTGTTTGCCCCGATAAACCAAACTTTCGCTAAAATCAGGGTGTTTACTTATTTGTGGTCAAGTTGTGACTACTGTATCTTGTCCCCGTTGCCATCAACTTGTTGAGAGTCAGGCTATTACCTGTCCTCATTGCCGAACAACACTCAAAGCCTTTGGCCATCCCGGTATTCCCTTGCATCGCGCGACCGGGGACGAGTATTTGTGCGATCGCTGTACTTACCACGCAGACGACACTTGTAACTTTCCCCAGCGTCCCTACGCCAAAGAATGTACCCTTTATCAAAATATTGCCGAATACAAGTTACAGCAAGAACAGCAGCATCATAACAGCAGTTTTGGCATAACTTTTCAAGGTTGGGTAAAACGTAATCAAACTTGGCTATTATTACTTGCTTTATTACTCATTTGTTTAGTCATTGCTGTGGCAACATCTTAATAAAAGATGCTTATTAGCCCCCCTGTTTTTTAAGGGGGGTTGGGGGAATATTCAAAAACTTAAAACGTTAACTGAACTGTATTAGGATGCTCCCAACAAGAGTTAGACAGATTGCAACTGACATAACAACAAACCAAACCATTGATTTGAGTCTGTCCAGGTTTGAATTGGAACTAAACCTTGTGTTTTGAGTTGTTGTTGAATACTTTCTAGGTTAAATTTGCGCGATATTTCCGTCAAAATAGTTTCGCCTGGGGCAAAATTAACGGTGAGGTTGAGAGATTTTAAGTGTACAGTTTGCGATCGCAAGCTGCGTAAGTGCATCTCAATTTGATGGGCAGTTTCATTATAAAACGCCCAGTGTTCAAATTGGGTTGTATCAAAGTCACCTTCAAACCTGCGATTTAAATGCTCCAGCATATTGATGTTAAACGCTGCTGTTACACCTTGGCGATCGTTGTAAGCTGGTTCCAAAATTTCTTTTGGTTTTTGTAAATCTACTCCTAGTAAGAAATATTCACCTACTTGCAGAGCATTGGTAATTTGTAAAAAGAAAGCATCACACTCTTCCGGCTTGAGATTTCCCAAAGAACTACCAATAAACCCAATCATTCTACTTGGTGAATGTTTTGGCGGGAGTTGTGCTAAAGCCATTTCATAAGTTCCAGCCAGTGCGTAAACTAGCAATCCTGGATAATCTCTGAGTAACTTTCTCGCGCTATTTTCCAACATTCCAGCACTAACATCTATTGGTAAATAGCGCTGAAGATAACCTAACTTTTGGTAAGCATCCAGCAAAATTCGGGTTTTTGTAGAACTACCACTGCCAAGTTCAACTAATTCGCACTTACCTGTAAGTTTGGCAATTTCACCAGCACACTGTTCTAAAATTGCTGTTTCTGTGCGGGTGACGTAATATTCTGGCAATTCACAGATTTCTTCAAATAAATCAGATCCTTGGTCGTCATAAAAGTAGTATGGGGGTAAAGATTTAGGGATTTGAGTTAATCCCTTCACTACATCACTCCCAGCAGTTGAGGTAACTACTCGTGTTGCTTCTATCAAACGCTGTATTTGCAACCGTTCTTCAATGCTTTTGAGGGAAGTAACTTTGCTGGTGACAGCTTTAGATATTGTCATTTAACCTCCGCAGAGTTCCAGTAGTAGATTATTGGTCAGCGCAAACTTTCTTCTAGCTAGTGAAACACACAGCCATAGCTGATAACATCACGCTTGAGCTAGATTACTCAAGGTTTAACACTAAATTTGCGTATTTACCACTAAAAATGCCATAAGTTTTCGTTAATTAAAACTTGTAGCACAGCGAAACCCAGCAAAGATTTGACGTACATTAGGATGATACCAATTACGAAAACTAGCACGTAATACCCACGGACGAGTTGCCCAACTACCACCTTTTAACACCCGGTGCTGGTTGTCAAAATAAACTTGAGAATAACCTACATAAGGGTAACTTTGGAAACCTTGGTATGGTGCAAACCAAGAATCTGTCCATTCCCAAACATTACCCAGAGTATCAAATAAGCCGTAGGCGCTTTTGCTTTCAGGGTAAGCATTAACTGGGGTTGTCTGAGATATCAGGCGATCGCAATTACAATATTTAGGTGTGGGTATTTCTTCACCCCAAGGATAGGTGCGCCGATGTTTAGTTTGCGCGTCCCAACTAGCGGCTTTTTCCCATTCGGCTTCTGTGGGCAAACGCTTGCCAACAAACCGCGAATATGCTTCAGCTTCGTACCAACTTACACCGCAGACTGGATGATCATCATAACTGCGATCGCTATGCCAATAAAGTGGTTGTGTTACCTGTGCTGTTTGTAGCCATTGCCACCCCGCTTTCGACCACCACTCAGAATTTTCATAGCCTCCCGCCCTCATAAATTCCCGATACTGCCCGCAAGTCACCGGATAACGGTCAATCCAATAAGTATCTAGATATACTCGATGACAGAGACTCTCATTATCCAACGCATCCAGAGAATTATTTCCCTGCTCAAACTCCCCAGCGGGAATCATTACCATAGGAGTGCGGAGTTTTGAGTGCTGTACACTGAGCGTAGTCGAAGTATGCACCTCTGCACCCTTTCCTGTCTTCGCCAATTCCCACACATAACTGAGAATTTCACAGTGTTGACTTTCATGCTGAATTAAAAACCGCCAGAGACGTTCTTGCGGTTCAATATCAGCAACTTCTAAATATTCCAGCACTTTGTCTCGAACTGTCTGCAAGTAATCACTGATTTCTGCTAAGTTTGGCAGTTGGACACGTTCACATTTGGGTAAACCATCGGCTGCAAACAGCTTGCGGTATTGGGGAAATAAACACCTTAAACCCGCGCTGTGTTCTAGCAACCATAAAGACTCAGTGTAAGCAATATGTCCCAAGTGCCAGCCAACAGGACTAAAGTCAGGATGATATTGATTACGAAATGTAGTATCGTCTAAATCATCAATTAGCTTTAAAGTTTTTCGCCGACAATCATTTAAAGCATAATAAATATACTCTTTGATGCTAGTAGATTTGCTCAATTTGGATATCACAATCTTCTCCCACACTGATGATGCTATTTTCTGGACAAGGATTCCAGTTACCAGGAAATAAAGGTTCCGAAGCAATAATTACAGAGTTCGGAAAATTCAGATCATCTCGTATCCAGTACAAAGATGGATTTGGTGAACTAACAGAAAAACGCGAAGCTATCAAGCGTTTTCCATCACTTAAAACAATGTTTGCTAAAACCTTGATTTGATGACGTTTTGCTAGTTCAGCAATACCTAACAAAGTAGCGCGTAGTGCATATTCTGGCGGACGATGTTTGTTAATTTGACGTTGAGAAAGTAACAATGCAAATAAATGTTCAGAATCGGTACTTCCATAAATTTTGTCGTAAAAATCGGGTGTTAATGTGCTACGAATTCTGCGGTGTAATGTTTGCCGAAAATTTTCAATGAATCCGTTATGTAGAAATAGCCAATTTTCGTCATTAAATGGCTGACAATTGGTAAAATCTACGGCTTGCCCTATTGTGGCACTGCGGACATAACCCAAGATACACTTTGATTCAACGTAACGACTCAGATGGGGTAAGTTGATATCATTCCAAATCGGCGATGTATTTTTATAGATATAGGGAGCAGTATCTTTGTGAGTATGATACCAACCCATACCAAAACCATCTGCATTTACTACTCCAGAGGTCATTTCGCGGGGTTGATAACTTTGGACAATCAGAGAATGTTCTGGTTTATACAGAAGATGCTCCAAAGAAACAGGCGAACCAAGATAGGCAAGTAAACGGCACATGATATAAAGTATTTACTCCCAATTGCATTACAGAATAAGCTTGATTGCTGAGAATTTCCTGAATTGTAAATGAGTTTGCCCTATACCTGCCCGCTTCACCCTGCAAACCTCCTGATGCACTACAATTTTTTCAAGTTATATTATTCTCTAGTAATTAGTAACCTTGATTACAAAATTATTTACCAATTACTTAACCGATAATTGCTCATGACTAACTCAATGATGGTGATTTTTCCATACAGGCACAATCAAACATGGGTATTTGATGATGAGCGTCTGGGTTTGGTGCAAGAACCGTTTGTGAGTGGTGTACCAGAAATGATTGATATTCTGGTTCAGGGTATAGCTAATGTGGAAGAAGGATTTAAACTGCTGTTTTCTGCTAGTCCTTTCCCTGGTTATCAAGCAGAATTAACTTGGTTACGTGAGGAGTACAACGGTAACTGGTATTTGTGGCGGGAAAAAGGTCTGGAAGGTTGGTTATGTCCAGCATTATTTAAATATTTTGAGCAAGCGCCAGCAAAAATATATTGTCAAGCTGAAGGTTTGTATTCTTAAATTATGCGTGAAATACAAGATCCCCGACTTCTTGAAGAAGTCGGGGATCTTAGCGTCTCGATATTTAGCTATATTTACGAAACGCTAGGCATCAGAGAACGAAGAGTATTAATGAAATTTTGAGCATAATTCTGAGTAGAGAAATCTAGGGCGCGTTGGCGTGCAGCGAGGGCGACATTTTGGGCAAAGTCTTGTTCATCTAGGTAGCGCAGAATTGCGATCGCCAATGCCTCAGAATCACCGTAAGGTGTTAATAAGCCGTTAATGCCATCGGTAATAATTTCGGTGGGGCCGCCAGCATCACCAGCAATTACAGGTTTACCCAGCGCCATTGCTTCAATAATCACAATTCCAAATGGTTCTTTATCAGAAGCATGAACAAAAACATCCATCGCCTGCACCCACTCTGGAATGTTGCGTTGGAGTCCTGGCATAATGATTTTTTCTTGCAACCCTAAATTTGCGATCTCTGACTTGAGAAACTCTTCGTAGTCAGGTTCTAAATCGTGCTTACCACCAATCAATACACAATGAGCATCAGGATACTTCTGCAAAACTTTTGGCATTGCTTGTACAAGGACGTGCATTCCTTTCCAGCGTTGCAATCTTCCCACAATGCCGATTAGCGCCCCTTGTGATGGTAAACCTAACTTTTCCCGCGCTTGAGCAGGAGTCGGCAAAATAGAAGTATCAAAACGATCTAAAGCTACCCCCGGATATACCAAATGTACGGGTAGTCGAGGTGTAATTGTTGATTGTGCTGCTTGAATAGCTTTGGTAATAGTGATTACACCACGCGCTGGCATCAAATTAACTAAGCGGTTTAAAAAATTTTTCCCATTAGGGGTTTCTTGTTGATACCACAGTGTCGGTTTACCTGCTAGTAGTCCTGCCAGTCCGCCTGTTAAGTGGGATAGCCACATCCAACTGATAATCACATCTACCCGTTCGTGTTTAGCTATGACTGCTATTTTGATAGCTGTGGCAACTAAACGGTGCAACTGGCGCACACGACCACCAGGTACAACTCGCGCATCAATACCGAGCGATCGCACCTGTTTGACTAAAGAACCATCCTCACCAAAGATTACCAACCACTCAATCCCACGATTTCGTCCTTGTTGCAACAGATCCCAGAAAGTCATTTCACTGCCGCCGCGTTGTTCAGCCAATGGCATGAGAATTATCACTTTCATGTAGTTGACCTTTGTTGAAGTTGAGTTATGTTTTGAGATTTGTGGTATTTGTGTCCTGCCATAGCCATAGCTAAAAATCCCCAAAGAATCATACCGGCAATACTCAGCATCCCACTACCAATAACCAACTGGGCAGCAGCACTTAAACCAATGGCACGGGCTGTACTAATAAAACTATCAAAGCGTGCTTCTGTGTAAGTAGCAACGCTGAAAAATATCAAGATTAATCCACCTAAATAAAATATGGCTCCAAACCAGCCAAGGGTAAAAAACATATCTAAAATACCGCTGTCAATCACAAAAACTTCGATTTGACCAGTTTTTTCATTGACTTTCCAAGTATTTCCTAGGCCATTACCTAATAAATTAGAGAGGGCTAAACTGAGGTTTCTGTCGTAACTTCCCGATCTATCCTTAAAGCTAGTGTCTTCTTGAAGATTCGTAAAAGTTTCCAAACGAGCTGCCACAACGCCAGAAATTGGCTCGATAGTGGTCAATGGTACAACACACGCAGCTATGACTAAAATTAGGATTATTAGCCGCATTTGAATACGGGCTTTGACGGAACCCATAATCATAATTACTCCGAATAACCAGCCTCCCCAGTTAGTCCGGGCTTGTGTCAGCAAAAACGACAAGTAACCGACAGCTGAAGCCGGAAAAATTAAGGGGCCTGAACTAGTAAATAACAACAACAGGCCTGCCTGCATGACTGCACCAAACGGGCCAACCGAATGCAATGTACTCCAAACACGCATTCCAAATGGTACAGGGTCGCCAGAACTGGTAAATAATTTTGACTCAATTAGCCAATATCTATCCCACTCAGGGGCAACGACAAATTGATAGATGCCGTAAGCACCAGTCAATAACACGCACCAAAGAAATATACGCTGTAAATTCTGGCGATAACTGGGATAATCTCGCCAGTTCATGAATAAGTGAAAAGCAAAAATAATCGGACTGAGCCAGTCTAGTAAGCCACGAGCTACGGGAACGGGAGTATTGTAAATTAAACCTACAAGAAAACCATAGGTTACACCGATAAAAGCCAAAATAAAAGGTAAACCTCCCTGACGATAAGTTTGAGGGAAGTGGCGTAAGAAGGTTGCAATTGTGACAAACACCACTAAATAAGGTGCGATCAAAATCTGGCGGGTGGGATCCCAGCCAACTCGGTAGTCAATTAAACGGGCAACTAAGGGTGTCAGGAACCACATCCACCAAGTAAAGCCGATGTATAAAATTGGATGACGTAGGTATAAAAATATCGCTACTAATAAGGCTGTCGCGGGATAAATTAGGCGTAACATTCCAGCCGCACCAGCAAAGTAGCAAGTTAAACTCAGCAATACAAAGCCGATAATTGCTATCCAACCTTGTAGCGATCGCTGTCGGGGTGAAAATGGAGTTTGTAAAAAGCTATTGAATAGTAAAGATTGAGAAATCACTGTGCATTTCCTGATTTTTTTTAAACCTGTAACCTGTCACCTCTAACCTGTAACCTGTCACCTATAGCCTGCCATGTCTGCCATCCTTGCCAACGACCGCGCCAGGAGGCGAATAATTTGCGGGTGGCGAGTCGGCCTTGATTGGGGAAAAATCTTAGCCATTGGATAAGGCCGAAACAATCTCTTGTGCCGACTAAGATTGCCCATACCAAGAAGATGAGGCGGTGCAAGGGTGATAAATGTTCTAGTAAAACTAGGGTTTCGTTATGGACTAAGTTAATTTGAGCGATCGCATTAAAGTTGTTGCGTTGGTCTTCGTCAAATCGCTGGGCGGGATAATGATCAACTGCTATTTGGGGGTCATAAATCATCTGCCAACCAGCGCGTTTTAAGGTGAGGGTCAAGGCCATTTCAAAATGTACCTGTGCGCCTGTACCTCGCATTCGTTCGTCAAAACGTAATTTGGCGATCGCTTGGGTACGGAAACTCATGTTCACACCTTTGAGAACATCAACAAAGCGTGGTTCACCGACACCAAGGTGATGGTTGCCAATAATCCGCCCAAACCACTGCAATTGACCAACTACAGCGCGAGAGTCGTCTTCAATTTTGTCACCGTGGTGTATCCAATCACGCCCACCGACACCACCAATTCTACTATCCGCGAGAAAGTGCGCGTTAATTCGCTCTAACCAATCAGGATGAGGTGCAGCATCATCATCTGTAATAGATAAAACATCTCCCTCAACTGCGGCGAGTCCAGCATTGAGGGCGGCTACTACTCCAGGGATGGCGACTGTGACGGTTTGCAAAGGCAGATGATTGGCTGGAAAAGCTTGGAGAAATTGCCAAGTTTGGGTATCTGTATCGCGGACAACGACGATTACTTGATCGACTGGTTTAGTTTGCGCTTGCAGTGCCGAAAGGCAACGAGATAGATCTAGAGGACGGCGATAGGTGGGGATGAGAACTGTGTTCTTCATGCTTTTGTAACTCCTCAAATAGATCCATATAGGTTTGAGCCATAGTTGACCAACTGTATTGTTCGGCGATGGCGCGGGCGGCTTGACCCATTTGTTGCATCAAGGTGCGATCGCCTACTAAAGATGACAAAGCAGCGGCTAAGGCCTCAACATCGTCTGAATCTGGTAAAACAATCCCACATTCCGGCGTAACTAACTCTGCACCCCCGGTGGCTGTGGCTGTAATCACAGGTAATCCAGAGGCGAGGGCTTCTAACAAGACCAAGGTGCAAGCTTCATAACGGGAGGGGAACACAAACAAATCAACTGACCGCATAATTTCCGAGATATCACGGCGATAGCCGAGAAAATGTACCCGTTTGCTAATTCCTAAATCAGCGGCTAACTGGGGAAAGGGGCTACCATCGGTACTCCCGACAACAGCTAGGTGTAAATCAGGAACTTGCACCAAGGCCTGTAAAACGCTATCTAAATTCTTCCGTGGTGTACGGATATCTCCGGCAAATAATCCTAAATTTACGTCCTCTGGTAAACCTAATTTTTGGCGAGAGGTGACACCAGGCTGAAATTCTTGCAAATCTACACCGTTAACAATGACTCGGATGCGATCGCGCGGTACGCCAATATTAGTTAATTCTTGGGCAACTTTCTCGGAGACAGCGACAACTACTTTAGCGCGTTGAAAAGCTTGTTTTTCCCAACGTGCATTTAAGGCGGTGTATAACCATTGGTAAAAACCGTAAGCATCCCGACGAATGCGAGAAATATGTACAGGCGATCGCAACCAAGAACTGTGGACAAAATGTACAGCATTCACATTGGCAGCAATTTTTGTAATTGCACCGTTGATTTTTAATAAATCGATTTCAGCGCGATTTTTTTGCAACCAAGCAGACGTTTTCTGAGCAAAGATAAAATTACGAATAAACTCACTAGGATAACCATCAACAGAAATTGGCACCCAGGTAACTTGACTATTTTGCTCAATTTCTGGCGCAACTTCACTTGCTAATAATATTAAGTGATGACCACGGCGAATTGCTTCTTGAGTAACTTCATAGTTGACCCTACCTTGACCATCACCTTTTTTTATTTTGTGGGTAACAATGCAAAGTTTCATTTATTTTAATACTCCCAGCAATTGATTAGCTAATGGTGGTGGAGTAAAACCGAGTACCAATGCTACTAGAGTTCTCAAATTCAATTTTTGTTTTCTGATTGCTTGCCATAAATAAGGACGGGCTGCTGTTATTTGCTTATTCCGCAGTAAACCAATCCCTAAAGTTGTATGGGCATCTAACCATTTGCTATGAAAATAATCATGAAATTCTTGCAGTCGGCTATCTTCCATAAAGATTTTGTAGCAAAATATTTCGCTTTGGGCTTTGCGAATTTTCGCTGCGGCATTTTTACTCCCACTGAGCATAGTGTCAGTTTGCTCATGGGCGCGATAGCGCGTTAATCTTTCGGGATAATAGTAAGCACTATAACCAGAAATAGAGCAGAGGTAAGTTAAATATAAATCCCACATTCCCCCTACTCCTTGGGGAATGCTATCCCAGTTAATTACATGATTACGAATTAAACAAGATGCAGCAGTGGGAATACTTTTATCAATTAAACCGATTTTGGTAAAGTCTTGATGGATACCTGATGCTAGGATATCTCGCTTAAACCCACGGGTATTTTCTTCAGTGCCTACATAATTAATGTTGCCATTTCCATCAATGATATATTGATCAGAAAAAACCAAAACTAACTTTTGATTAGCTGTTAAAATTGGTACGAGTTTGGCTAAGAAATCTTCATTCCACATATCATCATCGTGGAGACTAGCAACATATTTGCCCCGTGCCATTTTAAAAGCATTCATTTGATTAGACAACATCCCAATATTTTCTGGATGTCGCCAAAATCTAATGCGTGCATCGTTAAAAGATTCGATAATTGGTTGAGGATTTACATCACTACAATTATCGGAAACAATAATTTCAATATTTTGATAAGTTTGGTGAACGGCGCTGGCGATCGCCTGTTTGAGATACTCTGGACGATTGTAAGTGGGAATAATTACACTAACCAGAGGTTCTTGTAAATTATTATTTATTGACATAAATTTAAGTTGTTAGTTCTAGCATAAAATTCAGCGATAGTTTGGGCATAAATTTCTGTCAACCGCTGAACATGAACATCAATTGTAAATTCTGCTTGATACCAAGCTTGACCTTTTTCACCCATTAATCTAGCTTTGGCATAATTTGTGGCTAATTCATTAATTGCAGCAGCTAACTGTGCAACATGATTAGGCGAAACTAAAATCCCGGTTTTGTTATCTTGTAGGTGTTCGGGAATTCCGCCGACAGCACTAGCAATAACAGGTCGATAACGTGCGTAAGCTTCTAAGGTGACAAGACCCGCAGGTTCAGGCCAAAGACTGGGAAAAATCACCGCCAAGCATTGTTGATAAAGGGTTTCTAATTGTTCAGTGTTACACCAACCATGCCAAGTAATGCGATCGCTTAAACCCAAATCATCAGCTAATTTTTCCATATTGGCCTTATCCCAACCATCACCAGCAATATCTAAATGGATATGTTGCTCAGTTTTGGCTAAGGCTTTGAGTAGCCATTCTAAACCTTTATCAGGAACAATCCGACCAGCAAACAAAATTCGCTGATTTTGATAAATTGTCCGAGTCAAAGGTTCTGTCGCAATTTTGGGTAATTGCACACCACAACGCAGCGTTATAACTCGTTCTGGTGATATCCCCGCCTGGATAATTTGCTGACGCACATATTCACTGTTAGCAATTACGGGAATTTTGAGTTTTTTCAGGTTATTCAGCGGATTGTAAGCATTCCACCAATTACCCAGAATTTTTTTGGGTCGCCGACTACCACAACCATCGACTATATGACCCCAAACACAACCAAGGGGATTCATCACGCGATCGCAAATTTTGTCTCGGTCTGCTAAATATTTTGTCCCACTCGGACAATAACTACAGTGATTATGCAAGGTAAAAATGGCCGGACATTCTTCGCGTAAATCTGCTAAAAATTCTGGGTCGTGAATATGCAGTAATTTGAACTGCTTTTGATCCACTGTCTGAATAGAATCCAGAGGGCGATCGCTAACTTCAATAATTCGAGCATTTACTAAAGAAGCTACATAAGTTTCAATTCCTCCTCCACCATTTATATTAGTGTTAGTACAGTGATGAATCATTTCTGTATTGGTTACGTTTTTGCTCATTTTATAAACCGACATTAAACCAAAATTTGTGTCTGACATCGTTCACATAATGTCTTAAGGCAATATGTTTAGCAGCATAACGGTCAGGATAAATAAATTGATCATCTACGTTGATAATATATTTATCTGCCGCCAATGGTTTAGCATCGTCATTGTGCATAGCTAAATGCACTACAGTTTGGTCTGTATAAAAGATAGGTGAATCGACAAATTTTTCTACTCTTTCTAGCGGCTTGTACCAATCTAGTTGTTTTTTGAGAATAAAAAAGCCTGCATTTACCGGATTGAGTTTGTCAGTAGCTTCTAAAAGAATGCGCTCATCTAAAGAAGGTTTACAATCAGGTAAATACCAAGTAGAACTATCCTCAGATGTACATAATTTAATTAAATCCGTCGCCCCAGGAAAAAACAAAATATCAGCATCGGTGTAAATTGTTGGCTCTGTAATATCGAGTGACATCAATGCAGCTAATCTTCTCCACATAGCCATTGTGGGGCGATGGGGATGATTCAAGGCATAGTCAAAAATATAATGAGGGATTTGTGGATTAGCTAGGTCTTTCCAATCAACAACATCTACAAAAGGGTGAATCTGGCATAATATATTTCGAGAATTTATTGTATAGCTACCATCAGAGATGATGGTAAATTTATTGGGAATTCCAACATGGCGAATAAATGAGCGAATGCTGGCAACTTGTACAGGTAAATCTCGTTCACAAGAAAAAGAATAAACGTTGATATCAGCCTTGCGAGACTGTTTAATAGGGAACTTGCTAATTTTAGCAACTAATTTTGTATATAAATTGCTGATAAATTGCCCTTTAATTCTGGCAGCATGGTAGCCAATATTTACCATTTAATTTACCTCAAAAATATAGAAAAATTATTAACTGTAAATGAGTAATTTTAGAAAAGCATAAAGTATAAAATTTCATACTTTACACTTCATACTTCACACTTTATTACCCCGCTTGACCCATTTCGTATTGAGTCTTGTGATATTCCCAAAGCTTACCTTTTAGCTCTAAGAGTTCTTGATATTTACCTTGTTCAACGATGCGTCCTTGTTCTAAAACAACGACTTTATCAGCATTGGCAATAGTAGAAAGACGGTGAGCGATCGCAATTACTGTTCGACCTACCGATAGTTTTTCTAGAGATTCTTGAATCAAGCGTTCGGTGACAGAATCTAAGGCGCTGGTGGCTTCATCTAAAATTAAAATTTCTGGGTCACGTAACAAAGCCCGTGCGATCGCAATTCGTTGGCGTTGCCCTCCAGATAATCTTACGCCTCTATCTCCTAATTTGGTATCAAAGCCTTCTGGCATTTCTTCAATAAATTCTAGAGCATTTGCTAACCGCGCCGCTTCTCGAATGTCTGCTGCTGTAGCTCCTGTTGTCCCGTAAGCAATATTTTGCCAAACAGAAGTATTGAAGATAAATGTGTCTTGACTGACTACTGCAATTTTATGTCGCAATGAAGTGATATCAAATTTTGGGATATCAACCCCATCAATCATCACATGACCTTCTGTCGGATCATAAAATCTCGGAATTAAATCAATTAAGGTACTTTTACCTGCGCCAGTAGCTCCTACTAGTGCTGTTGTTTTGGCTTTTTCAATACTCAGAGTGACGTTATTGAGAACTAAATGATTAGGGTCATAACCAAAATCGACAGAAACAATATCAATAGAATGTTTTAACCCAGAAAATTGGATTTTGCCATTATGTAAATAGGTTTTATCATCAGTCCTAACTAAATCTTTAATGTTGTCTGCTGCACCGACAAGTGTACTAAGATGCGCTCGCGTACCATTAATATCTTGAATAATAGGTACAACTCGAAACAACACAAAGAAAAATGTGAGTAATGATGCAACTTGGAGTGTGCCATTCACCACAAAAACTGTAAAGGCAAAAATAATCATCCCGATGAGAATTGTACTAGCTATACTTTCAGCTAGAGGTCTCACCAGCGCCCAAATTAAGATAACTTTTTTAGAAGTATGAACTACATTATCACTAGCTTGGTAAAAACGTTGTCGCTCAAAGTTGTGTGTGCCAAATGCTTGCACTGTACGAATTCCGTTAATAAATTCTATCGCGGTGGAAGTAAAGTGACCATTAGCAATAGATGTACTAAAACTGGTTTCTCTAGCGCGAGCATTGAGCGTAGATAACCCTACACCTGCTAATGTAAATAGTAATAAAGAAGCAATCGAAAGCTGCCACGATAACAAAAACATAGAGATAAAGTAGACAGTGGCAGTTATAGTTCTGGTCATTAAAAATGCAGCGCCACTAAACCACTGTTTAATGCGCTCAATTTCTGTGGTAATTGTATTGATCAGTTCCCCAGAACGAGTTTGAGCAAAGTAACTTAGAGGTAAGCTTTGTAACTGTTCAAAAATTTGTTTGCGTAGGCGATCAGCTAAATGTAGTTGAGTGGTTTCTGTATATACCTGTGCTAAATAATTAAACCCAGCCCGTATCCAAGTACTTAACAAAATTAACAGAGATATCCGATATAGCCTATTAATTGCCGAAGTATTGGCGGCTAAAATCCAAATATCAAACCACTCAACACCAGTTTGAATAGGTTTAGCATTGGGATTAGTTAAATTTTGCAAAAACGAAAGCAAAAAACCAATACTAAAACCTTCAAATGTTGCTGCTAAGAAGGAAAATACTAAAGCAAATATAGCAACTTTGCGGAAATGTTTAAATTCTCGCAATATTAGATAGTTTTCTTGCCAGAATTTACTAGCCTTAAATAAATTGTTTAATTGTTGTTTTAGTTTAACAAGCATGAGTTTTTGAACAAATATTTCCTAATTCCTACAGGTTGCTATAGATGCTCTGTGATTTTTTAGCTCTAGCTTAAGTGCGGCAAATGAAGTCATCAATTACCGCACTGCTGGGAAAGATTTTGAGCTAAATAGAGAAGATATCGGTCAATAATTAGTAATTATGAATTATTAATTATTAAGTTTGATTCTGCCTGGACTGACCACGAATTTGTAATGACAGGTAATTGATTAAGTTGCATTTGTGCTTCTGTACTCAATCGGACTGCTGTTTCTAAAGTCCAACACCGAGACCGCATAAAACTCATATCACCCCGCAGTATATTGAATAATTGTGGTAGATTTTCGAGACCATATTGGCGCATCCAACGACCTAATGGTGTGACGCTGCGCTTGCTTTTAGTGGAGAATTTAATCGCCTGAAAGAGCTTACCGCGTTCTCCTACATACCACTCACCAGAAAATAAAGATTCAGGTGAGTTAATTTGCATCAAGACAAGCAATACCACTATGACTGGAGTTAGTAATAGCAGCATAACTAAAGCTGCAATCCAATCAATGATTCGCAGGAACCATCTCCAAGGTTGGCTATTTTGTTTAAACAGTAAATTTTCTGAAGATCCGTAAAGAAACATGGGTTTATGAGCTTCTTTACAAGCATCCGCCCAAAACTTTACCCAATGCTCACCAATTTTAGGGTCTACACTGACCAAATTAACCGGGGAATGTTTTAAGCAATCTATTAATAATTGCTGGTTTGTTAAAGCTGGTAAATATGGCTGTTGCAGTTTATCGGGGGACTTGACTAACAACTGACCGCGCCGCCATTGTAGTGTGCAGTATGAGGTGCTTTGCGGAGTTTCACTATAAGTAGTCTGTAGAGTACGAACTAATGAGCTAGTCATGTGTCTTTGGATTAGTACGATAGTAAATTGCTGATCTCGAAGATGATTCATGCCAAAGACTTTGATCTGAATCTTGTATTGCTATAAAACTTCGTAGATGACTGATAAGAAAAATATGCTTCAAGTATTCATCTTGCAGAATTTTATGGTTCTGAAGATGGCGAAACTACAAAGATAATAACTAGGTAGATAGCAATCAATATTGGGGAAATTTTGCAGGTAAACTCGCTATTTTCTTGGTAGCAAATATATTGGATAGATGTAGAGATAAATCATCCAATTAATCTTTTGCTCCATGCTGGATAAGTTTGAGGGATTTGGTCTACCTTGGTTGTTAATTTATTGAGTCGAAGAAAACTAGTCCACTTTTGTCTTTTAGCTGCTTGGAAGGAGCTTTAATCTCTAGGATATAAGAGTCTGTAGAAATGACTATATACTGAACTTGATTCTTTATTTAGTCTTTAAAATCATGCGACTTAATTATCATAATTATAAAGTTGATATAAATATACTTAAGTTTTACTGAATAATTATGATTTAAATTTAACAGTTAAAATGTTTAATCAAGACATTTCTCCAGGCAGAAATATGCAAAAAAATATGTGCGATCGCCTCTACCAAAAGAGCGATCGCACATATCTAAAATGTATCGTTTTTCCTATTTTTCTACTGCTTGTTTCAAAGCCAAACGATATTCTTTGGGATACTGGACAAAACTACTGTCAGAGCTAGAAACGCCATTAGCGACAACCCCAATCAGATTTAACTTACTCAACATTCCTGTAGCTTGAGCAAGTTGGTTGCGAGTCACAACACCCATACTGGCTACCAATACCACACTCCGACAAGAGGATGCTGTCAACATTGCATCTACCAATCCTAAGACTGGTGGAGCATCTATCAGTACCAAATCATAATTCTCTTCAAAGGTTCTCATCAGTTGGATCATTCGGGGAGAACTCAACAGATGAGCCGGATCGGTAGGTTTTGGCCCCGCTGTCAAAATATCGATGTAGGCTGAACCTAAAGATTGAATGCCAATCTGATTTGGTAATGTTACTTCACTACTGAGTAAAGTTGATAGTCCTTGCTCATTGGGCAGATTTAGCTGTTCGTGCAAACTGGGATCACGTAAGTTGGCATCAATCAGTAGAACTCGTTTGTGTAACCGCGCTGCACTCATCGCCAAACCTAAAGCCATACCTGATTTAGCTTCATCAGGTAACGCCGAAGTAATCATCAAAGACTTTAAGCTAGATACAGTATTGAGAAGTTCAATATTTTTATAAATTAAATCTAGCGATTCCCAACGTGGTGGCGACTGTAGCACCTGAATTGTCCAAGGTGCAGATGTTTCTGGCTTACCAAAAGGCAACTTGATAATTGAATCTCTGGCTTTGGCTGGGGGTAGTTTGGGCGTTGTTCCCAACAAAGGTAAAGCTACTTGCTTCTCTAACTCAGCAGTTGTATGAACAGCATCATCAGATGCTTCGCGTAAAAAAGCAGCAATACCGCCCAACATTAACCCCACAACAGCACCTAATAAGAGATTTTGTTGCAGGTTGGGGCCTAACTGCACACCATTGTGGGGTTCTTCCACAACTTCCCAATTAAATCCACCTTTAGCTAGTTCTTGACGTAATTGTTGTTCTGCTCTTAACAGTTGCTCTAACCTTTCTCGGCTAAATTGTAGCTGTGGTTGAATGCGATTGTAATAAGCCAATAAAGGCGGGAAGCGTTTAATTTCAAACCGCAGTTGAGTTTCTTTTTGTGCCAAAGTTTGATCGCGGGCGCTCAATGCAACTATAGTTGTTTGAGTTTCTACTAATGAACTAGCAAGGTTCAAATCAATTTGGCCAAACTGTCCTTGTTCTAACAGTGAATCTCTAGAACCAACGACACCAGATGACTTTGTACCTAAAGTCCGGCCTACTTCTTGTTCTAATAAAGCTTTTTGACTAGTCAATTGTTCTTGCAATTTCTGCACATTGGGAGTTTCATCCGTGAAGCGCAAGCGTTCTTGAGCTAGTGCAAGTTCCGTTTTTTGGATTTCGTTGAGCAAGCCTTGATAGCGAGTAGACTGACTCAACCGAGAAGCCACTAGAGCATTTTGGGGAGAACGGTTAAGTTGTTCTTCTAAAGATTTTTGTCG
Organism: Nostoc sp. HK-01; assembly: GCA_003990705.1. GTDB lineage: Bacteria > Cyanobacteriota > Cyanobacteriia > Cyanobacteriales > Nostocaceae > Nostoc_B. The sequence continues at coordinate 704,343 of AP018318.1, read as the reverse complement.
GGCGATCGCCTCTTGATATTGAGCGCGAGTTGTACGGCGTTCTTGCTCAACATTATTCAAAGCATCTTCTAGAGCTTTGGCTTGAGCCACAGGATCGATTAAATTCTGGTTGCGGCGGAATCTTTGCAGGTTGGACTCAGCTGCATTTACCTCTTCACTAGCCTTACTCAATTGTTCCCGAATAATTTGCAGACCTTTTTGCAGACGCGCATCTTGCTGTTGTTTGTTGTATTCTACATAAACTTCCCGAACAGCCGTCAACACTTTTTGTGTCTTTACGGGGTCTTGAGCAGTGTATTCTACTTGGAAAATTTTTGTGGCGACATTATCTTCTTTGGATTTTAATTGGTTTAATACCAAAGCGCCTTTAACATCACCTACAGTAATATCTGGATATTCTCGACGAAGCTTATCAACTGCCTTTTGAATCAGTCCTGAACTCTGCATGAGATTTAGCTGAGTAGCTGTATCTATCTCTACATTAGATTCAGTGAATTGATTTTCTACTCCACCTGTTTCTTTTTTACCTTGATAGTTAGGCTCTACCAGCAATTGCATTGAGCTTTTATAAGTAGGCTTTGTCTTAGCAGTCATAATTGCTGCCATAGCAATTGAAGCTACAAATACTGCCACAAACCAAGGAAACCTGCGAATAAAAACTGCTAATAGTTGTCCATAACCCGGCTCTGTGTCAGCAATTGTATTTACACTGGGATTAAGACTAGTTTGAACCACTTTTATTATCCTTCTCTGCGAGACGCTACACGAACAACTAACAAGCCAGATAAATAATTAATGAGTTATACAAGTTTGATCAATAAGTTGCTCAACCTTCTGGAAAAATACTGGTTCTGAAAAATTGTTCACTGCGTGATTACGAATATTTTCATAATTCCAAGTGATGCGTCCGGACTCTAGTAATGCAGCTTGTAGAGAGTCTGGTGTTTGTCTTTTAAAAAAGACTCCAGTTATACCATGTATTTGGGTATCTAAAACGCCACCAGCGCCGTAGGCAATTACTGGTGTACCACTAGCATTGGCTTCTACAGGGACTAATCCATAGTCTTCTAAGGCGGCAACAATCACCGATTTAGCTTGAGAAAATAAGTCTTTACGTTGGCGATCGCTCACATGACCTAAAAATTCAATATTATCTAATGCCTTGGCTTTTAAACGTGCTTGTTCCGGGCCATCACCTGAGATTAATAACCGCCACCCCAACCAATTAAAAGCTTCGACGATTATATCTAGTCGTTTATAACTGATCATCCGTGCAGATGCCAAAAAATAATCTTCTTTGGTATCTGAATAAACAAAGTTACTGGTATCAATTGGATAGTTAACTACAATTGCTGGTTTGCCATAAATCTGTTGAATTCTTTTAGCGACAACGCTGGAATTAGCAATGTAAAGGTCAGGTTCCTGAGCATATTTCAGGTCTACATTCCGCATTAACTGAAAAATTTGTTCAATTAATGGCGCAAAATATCTATAATCTCCATATTCTCGCAAATATGTTTCTGTATCCCACAAAAAACGGGTGACATTATGACAAAAACAAACATGGCGAGCATCAGACCGTTTGCGTACAGCTTTCGCAAAGCTAGTGCTACTGCTGATAATTAAATCGTAGTCTTGCAAATCCAAAGCTCGAAAGGCAGGAAAGTAAAAAGGTGCCATCATTCTAAAATATTTAGCTGCACCCGGAATTTTTTGTAAAAAAGTTGTGTTGACTATCCTCTCACCTAAATCAATGGTTTTTTGTGGATCGTATAAAGAAGTAAAAACATCTGCTTCGGGGTAGCGCTTACATAATAATTCAAATACGCGCTCTGCCCCTCCACGCTGAGTTAAATAATCATGGACGAGAGCAATTTTCATAGATTTTATTCAATCTGCTACTAAATTTTGTCAGATAAATATTTTAGTCAATTACCGCTAAAACTTTCGTGTTTAGCACTATAAAGTTTTAGGATTAAGTTGTTAGTTAATTAGAATACTTTTTGGCAATATTTATCTCATTTTTTATCTTGATTAAATTATTTATAATAGTTAAACCTGGCTAAAAATCATTGTTTAGTAAAAATATTTCTTTAGATATAAAATAAATTTTAATTTGTAAAAATTGAGAGGCTCAGATACCCGAATTCTCTAAGAATTCGGGTATCTAATTGTTCACAAATGATTCAATTGAATAAAGAAAGGCTCATACCAATTCTTTGTGAAGCTGCACATTATTTTCACCCCTCCCAACTTCCCCTTAGTAAGAGTGCCGCAGGCGGTGGGGTTTTTTCTATGCGTCTTAATATAGAAATAGTATCAGATACCCAAATCATTTAATAATTTGGGTATCTCTTTACCTAACAATGATTGATGCTAGTGATATTAAAACCAACTCTTACCCAACAGATGCAAGAACTTTTTCGGCAGCAAAATAAGCATTTTGTTCAGCGCGGAGTTGGTCACAAAGTCTACCTTCGGGTAACTCTACATCGTCGTAAGTCAGCACTTGGTCACGAGGAATATCTCGTTTTAAACGACAACCTTCAGCTAAACCCATTGGTAATAGTTTTTGAGCTTGAACAACGGGAGAATTTTCACATTGACCGTAGGTCATATAGTAACCAATACCATCAAGTGTTTCTCCGGCTTGCAAATCGATTTTGGCAGTTGTGACTACATCTACCAATGGTTTACCAATAGGAGCCATCACAGCATCACGGAAGAGGACAGCACGAGCCACAGATAGGGGAACTTCAAAATGGCAGAGGTGATAAGGAGTATAGAAGCTATAGAGAGGCCCTTCACCTAATTTATAGAGGTTGAGGTAGTGGCGTTGTTTGGGGTCATCGTGAGTAGCGAAGACAAATACACCAGGGCCGGGTTTAGCGCCAACTACATAATCAACAATTCCGCCTAATTCTTTGAGTTGTTCAATATCATACATATTGGTCATTTCATCAACATGACCTGCGAAGTCATAGCCAAGCATTCCGCGCTTGGCGACTTGCATTCCGGTGGCGTTAGCGACGATCGCTTGCTCGAAGGAAATTTTGCTACCATCAGCAAAACTTGTTACCATGTGAGCTTTTTGTCCCCAACGTTTAGCAAAGCCTTCTTGGGTTGTGGGATTGCGATAGGGGTCTTGTAGCCCTTTGATGTTACCGCACAGTAATGGTGTTAGACCGATGCTTTTGACAAAGCGGTAAAGATTCATTTCTACCCCTGGCTGGTCGCCATCGCAAGCGCTGAGGATCACACCCGCTTTGTCAGCGTAGACTTTGAGGATAGAGCCAACAGTACCATCGAGTTCAGCATTCATCATAATGACATGCTTGCGATGAGCGATCGCTTCCATGACAACATGAGCGCCAAATTCCACTGCGCCAGTCACTTCAATAATTGCTTCAATGCTTTCCGATTGGCAGATTAACTTGGCATCTTCAGTGATAGCATATTTACCGCTGGCGATCGCATCTTCTAAATCGCTAACAGTGTTAACAATTTGAATATTTTCAATCCCAGCTTCTGTATAAGCTCGTTTAGCTCCATCAATACTCCGGTTGAAGATAGCTACCAACTCCATTCCTGGTACTGAATTAATGATTTGGTTAGCAATACCTCGCCCCATAAAGCCAGCACCAATCATGCCTACTTTGATAGGATTCCCAGCAGATGCACGAGCTTTTAAAGCATTATCAATAATAATCATAAAATTCCTCTGATTGCTATTTTTAGATATTAAACAGACACATTATCAGTAGTTAATAAACCACCAACTATACACTTACCGATACTGTTTCTGTATCTCCTACAGGTATCATGCTCAACAAAGGCCAATTTAAATCTTTTTCAGAAATTTCTGTGACTTCTAAAGGCCATTCAATGTTAAAAAATGGATCATCATAGCGTAGACCACGCTCATATCCTGGTGTATAAAACTCACCAACTTGATAGATTACTTCCGCATCATCGGTGAGAGCTTGATAGCCGTGGGCAAACATTTCTGGCACATACAAAGCTCGCCGATTATCTGCGGTTAGTTCAACACCAATATGAGATAAAAATGTCGGAGAATCAGGACGCATATCAATAATTACGTCATAAATTGCCCCTTTAGTACAGCGAACTAACTTTGTTTCGGCTGCGGGTTTGATTTGATAGTGCATTCCCCGCAGAGTGCCTTTTTTGTAGTTATAAGATAAGTTACATTGAGCTACTGTTGGCTTTAAACCGTGAGCTTCAAACTCTTGAGCGCAGAAATAGCGGGCAAAAAAACCACGGTGATCGCTTCTTTCTTCTAGGTCAATAATGTAAGCATTTTGGAGATTTGTAGCGGTGAAAATCATGAATTACCTCAATATTAATGTTTAATTGTGTCAGAACTCAGGAGCTATAAATCAGTACTCAAAATACTTCAAAAATCAGGAAAAATTCATAAATTTAAGTATCAATTATCCTGGATGAATTGTAAATTCTGACCCTTTGACAATATCAGGTATCACTTCTAACTTCCGAGTTCTGAATTCTTACTTACTTTGTTGAACCAGAGTTTTTTCAACTTCAGATACAGTCACTTCAGCTTTGGGATGAGTATCATCCCAAAATTGTGTACACAGTTCTGGTCTTTCGGGAGGATTAGCTGTATAGCAAAAGAACAGGGTTGAGCGTGTTTCGCTGCGTACAGTTCCATGATGTAAGGTATTTTTAGTATCTACAAAAATGACTGTACCTGCTGGCCCTGGACAAGATTTCCAAGCTGATTGAGGTATGATTTTTTTGACAATTTCATTATCAATCCCCATATAGCTTGACTTGAAAAGATGGTAATAAAGTCGCCAATATTTCAGACTAAATAAAGGTGTTAAAGAACGGGGAATATATTCAAAAGGCCCGGTTTTTTCTTCTACATTATGCAGACAAACAAAGATTTTTATCAAGCGGCGGTCTTCAGCATCACTATGCCATAACAAGGTGCCGAATTGATGATCGCTGGGAAAATCTTGGCGTAAATGTACACCATGAAAAGTAATGGGAACCCCAATATAATTTTCAATAATACTTAGCAGTCTTTTCTGGGTTGCCCAATTATAAAATTCTGGCAAACCCGTAACTGTGGTAATGTGCGGCCACTTTTCTGCTAAATGTTCATTGTTGGGATTTCGTATCCGAGATAATTGATAATTAGCAGCTTTGAGTAGTTCAGCACTAAAATCTAAACCTAAATCTGCCAAGGTTGTCGCATAAACACCGTCTCGTTTGAGAGTCTCGATGATTATGCGATCGCGGGATTCTAATGCTGGTAAATTTTTAGTATGTTGCCAACGTTTGAGGTGAAAAACTAAGTCGGAGAATAGGGAAAATATTTTGTATTTAATTGTTTTTAGCATGAGCTTATGATGTCGAACATTGTAAGTCGAAAGTTAGGAATTTATTTCCTAAATTACTGAAGTGATATTACGTAACATTAAGCAATTTCTTGCAGCATCTCTGGCTTGGGAAAAGTGTCATCCCAATATTGAGTGCAAAGTTCTGGTCGTTTGGGTGAGTTAGTTGTATAAACAAAAAATAGTGCTGATCTTGCTTCGGTGCGGATAGTACCGTGATGTAAAGCAGTTCTAGGATCTGCAATCAAAACTGTACCGGCTTTCCCTGTACAAGATTTCCAAGCTGATTGGGGAATAATTTTTTCTACTTGTTCATCATTAATTCCTAAGTAACCAGACTGACGCAACTTGTGGTCAATTCTATAGGAATTTAAATGAGGGAAAGATGTTAAATGTAAAGGAATATACTCAAATGGCCCGTGCTTTTTCTCAACATCATGGAGATAAATAATTACCTTAACCATTTTGCGGTCTTCGGAATCTTTATGCCACAATAATGTGCCAAATTGGTGTGCATTGGGAAAGTCTTTGCGTAAATGTACACCGTGAAAAGCAACAGGTAAACCTAAATAATGTTCAATTATCTTTAATAGTCTGTTATTACTTCCCCATTGATAAAATTCTGGTAAATTTGTGACTGTATAAATTTGTGGTAGTCTCTGATTCAAATGAGAGTTATGAACATCTGACATTCTGCTTAATTGTTGATCAGCAGCTTGTAACATTTCTTGAGTGGATGGTAAGCCTAAATCGGCGAGTGTGGTTACATAAGCACCTTCTCGTTTTAGTGTTTCGACAATTTTGCGATCGCCTGTTTCTAGTGGAGGTAAATTAGGGGCATACTGCCAGAGTTTTATTCTATAAGCCAACTCTGAGTTTAGTGTTGCCATTTTGCCTTTAAGTATGTTTAGCATGGCAGGAATACCTTAATTAAGAGGCTGTGATTATCTAAAGAGCATTCAGGAGTTTGAATTTTACTAAATTTTATATTCTGACTTCTGAATTCTTATTCAAGAGCAAAAAATTATGAGTTAGTTGAGTAAATTCTTACCTAACTTCTTCAAGTACTTCTGGTTTGGGAAAAGTATCATCCCAATACTGAGTACAAAGTCCTGGTCGTTTAGGAGGATTAGCAGTGTAGACAAAAAATAATGTAGAACGCTCTTGTGTGCGTACTGTTCCATGATGTAGAAGTCGCTGGGTATCAACAATAATGACGGTACCGGCTGGCCCTGTACATGATTTCCAAGCTGATTTAGGCACAATTGTATTTAAGCTTTTATCGTCAATACCTGTGTTATAGATTTTGTAATACAAACGATAAAAATTGGGGTTATATATAGAAGTAAAAGATGCTGGTACATATTCAAATGGCCCATTTTCTGCTTCTACATCATTTAAATAAATGATGATTTTGATAATCCGGCGATCTTCTGAATCTCTGTGCCATAGCATTGTGCTGAACTGACTTGTATTTAAAAAGTCTTTGCGTATTTGTACACCATGATAGGCAACAGGAAGACCAATATAATGTTCGAGAATATTTAACAGTCTTTTTTCACTTCCCCAATTATAAAAATTAGCTAAATGGGTGACTGTATAAATTTCTGGGTAATTTTGGGATGAATCTGTATAATTACCTTGTCCTATACTTGGTAACAAGCTATGAGCAGCATCTAGTAATTGTGGGGTGGAATCAAATCCTAAATCGCCGAGTGTTGTAATGTAAATACCTTCTTGTTTGAGAGTATCAACAATTGTGCGATCGCTTGGTTCTAGTGCTGGTAAATTAGGAGCATACTGCCAGAGTTTGATTCTATAAGCTAACTCTGAGTTTAATGCTTCCATCTTATCTTTAAGTTTATTCAGCATAGTAAGATTATTTTGTTTTAATAATTGATTTTATGTGCGATCGCCTGTTATTTGCTGTTCGTAATTCTTGCGGTGTTGGTTCGTTAGCTTCGGCAAGTTTTAAGTCTTTTAAAGCCATTACATCAAAAGCAGAAAGACTCACTAACGCCACAAATGGAATCGCTACCTTAATAGCAGATACAGGCCATCTTCTTAAAGCACCTAAGAAAACTTTTAAATTAACTTCCTTGCCATTTTGTAACAGCATCCGTCGACAAAATTGCTTAGAATATCCAGATTCTTCTAATTTTAAAATTACTTCGGGAATGTGTTTATACTGCATTAATAGAGCAGATTTTGGCTCTTTCTGCCAATAGCTCACACCCACAATACATTCTAAATAAGTCTCTTTGGTGACAATTATTTTGCCGTGTGCAGCACAATAACCCGCTAAATATGCTAACGATATCCAGTTACTCGCCGCATCTGGCCAATTTTGCAAGGCGCGTTTGATTAAATCGCTGCGGTAAACACTAGCGGTAAGAAAAATAACTGCGCCAACACTTTTAGCAAAGCAATGTTCAAATATGGCTTGACTATTTCCACCGCCATCTTCTGCATCAGCATCAAACCAGCGGTTCCCAACAATTGTTGGCGGATGTACTGGTTCACCAGTAATTTTATTACGTCCAGAAAAGTTGAGAAATAATAAGCCTAAATCTTCATTGTTTTGGAGCTTATTAATAATGTAAGGAATAGTTCTATCTTGAATTGGATCATCATCGCCAATTGTCCAAACATATTTAGTTGTAGCAGAACTTAGGCAATACATAATATTTCTCATTACGCCTAAGTTTTCAGGGTTTCTATTAGACTTAAAAGTGATATTACTCAGTTTTGCCTGCCATTTCTGAATTACAGCTTGAGTATGATCTGTAGAACAGTTATCTGAAACTAAAATTTCACAATCAGACTCAAAGCCTTGAATGGCATTTGCTAACCAGGCTAACTGTTTATTAAGTAATTCAGCCCGATTATAAGTAGGTATGGCAATTGTTAGTAATTTATTCATAGATTTAGGAATAATTTTACGTTTTGCTTTATAAACTCGATTTGATTGCTTTGGGTAATAAAAGCGATTTACGTGTAGATGCGAGTACTAAAGCTAGGTAAGAAATAATAATATTCATTGCTAACCTTGGCCACCTTCTTAAAGCTCCTAAGAAAATTATCCAGTCACTTTTGGTGATGATATTCTGCAAAATCATTTTTAAACAAAATGTTTGAGAATATCCAATTTCTAGGAGCTTGGCATAAACTTCTGGGATATAAATATATCTCATCATGATTGACCATTTGGGATCTTGCTCTAAATAACTAGCGTGCATTGTACATTCTAAATAATTATCTTTAGTGGCAATTACGCTGCCATGAATAGCACAAAATCCTGTCCAATATGCTTGAGATGCTAAATTTTTACAAGCAGATGGCCACTGCTGCAAAGCTCGTTTGACTAATGCTGTTTTATAAACTGTTGCCGTCATAAAAATTACGCCACCGAAGCTTTCTTTTAAGTAACGTTGTAATGCAGCTTTACCATCAGCTAGTGGCGCATCACTATCACTATTAAACCAACGTTCTACAGTGATTTGGTTGGTTAATTTATCCCGTCCATAGCAGTTAAGAAATATTAGCGCTGTCTCAGGATTTTGGTGAATTGTTTTTAGCAAAAAAGATAGAGCATTATCCTGTATTGGATCATCATCGCCAACTGTCCAAACATATTTACCATTAGCAGCTTGAATACAGGCAGCAATATTAGGCATTAAACCTATATTCTCTTGATTTCTCTGAAATTTAAATGTTGTTTTACTAAAGATAGGCTGCCATTCTTTAATGATTTCTTGAGTGTTATCTGTGGAACAATTATCAGAAATTATAATTTCACATTCAGCTTCAAATCCTGGAATAGCTTTTGCTAACCAAGAAAGTTGTTGTTCTAAAAGTGCAGCACGATTATAAGTAGGAATAGCAATTGTAAGTAATTTATTCATTTTTTCAAAAAATGGATTACTGATGATGTTTACTGGTACTATTCAGATACCCGACTTCTTAAAGAAGTCGGGTATCTAACTTGTCTAATATCGGGACTTACTTTTTCTTCCAGAAGAAATCTTTATCGATTTGTTCAGTACGGATGAGATACTCTAGCTGCTTTAAGCGAGTAAAACCTCTAAATAAGAAGGTGTCTTCAGTCATATCAATTTGACTGAATAAGTTAAACAATTGTTGTGCGCCTAGTTGAGCATTCCAATCACATTTGAAACCAGGTAAAATGCTGTTTATTTTCTCGAATGATACGCGATAACTGCGGTTATCTGCGCCATTTTGCCCAAAGCTTAATTTACAGCCAGGGAAGGTATCGGCGATAATTTCGGCAATTTCTTTAACTCGATAGTTATTAGCAGTATCGCCAACATTAAAGACTTGATTGTGTACGATGTCACGCGGTGCTTCTAAAGCGCAAACAATGGCTTTACAAATATCTAGTGCATGAACTAATGGCCGCCAAGGTGTACCATCACTGATCATTTTGATTTCTTTGCTCGTCCAAGCTAACCCAGCGAGGTTGTTCAACACGATATCAAATCGCATTCTGGGGGAAGCACCAAAGGCTGTAGCATTCCGCATGAATGTAGGTGAAAAATCATCATCCGCAAGGGGTGTAACATCTCGTTCTACGAGGGTTTTACATTCGGCGTAAGCGGTTTGAGGATTCACAGGAGATTCTTCTGTCACATCGCCTTCGGTGGCGACACCATAAACACTACACGAAGACATATAGACGAAGCGCCGCACGCCCATTGTTTTGGCTAAGTTAGCGAGGCGTACAGAGCCTAAATGATTGATTTCGTAGGTGATATTTGGTGCTAATTGTCCCGTGGGGTCGTTGGAAAGTTCCGCCATGTGAACTATTGCTTCTACACCTTCTAAATCTTCGGGGGTGATGTGGCGGATATCTTTGTTGAGGGTTTTGGCTGTAATGTCTGTACCGTTGTATAGCCAACCAACTTTATAAAAGCCTGTATCAACGCCAATAACTTCATGTCCACGTTCAATTAACAGAGGAGGCAATAAAGAACCTAGGTAGCCTTCTGTTCCGGTGACTAATATTTTCATTGTGGGAAATTCCTATAAAATTGCTGCCAAAAAATTCAGAATTCTGAATTTGGGGTTGATTATTTTTGTGGGGTGTGTTTTTCGGGTAGACAAAATGCCCACCCGACAAGAGATTTAAGAGATGATATTGTCTTTACACCTCTCCTTACTCCCAATACTTAGCTAATGACTACAGTTTCAAGATGGGACTGCTGGGGAACTTGAGAGGCGATCGCTTTGCCAATTTCTAAAGAAGATGTGGCTGCTGGTGAGGGTGCATTGCAGACATGGATGGAGTTTTGACCAGGAATGATCAAAAAGTCATCTACTAGTTTGCCGTCATCCATTAAAGCTTGGGCGCGAACTCCTGCATGGGTAGGAACTAAGTCTTCGGCTTGGACTTCGGGAATTAATTTTTGCAAACTTTTGACAAATGCTGCTTTGCTAAAGGAACGAATGATTTCTTGAATACCTTCATCAGCATGTTTGGCTGCGAGTTTCCAGAAACCGGGATAAGTCATAACTTCCGCAAAATCTCTCAAGTCGAAGTCGGTTTTTTTGTAACCTTCCCGCTTGAGGCTGAGAACAGCGTTCGGCCCAGCATGGACTGTACCATCAATCATTTTGGTAAAGTGAACGCCGAGGAAGGGGAAATCGGGGTTAGGCACTGGATAAATCAGGGTTTTCACCAAATAGCGTTTTTCGGGGGTGAGTTCGTAATATTCGCCCCGGAAAGGTACGATTTTAGCTTTGGGTTCTACTCCACCTAACTTAGCAATGCGATCGCTATGCAATCCGGCACAATTGATCACAAATTTGCTTTCAAAGTTACCGTTATTAGTTTCTAATACCTGATTGTTACCACTGGCAGCGATTTTCAATACTTTGGTATTGAGCCGTAAATCTCCACCTTGCTGTTGAATTAATTGGGCGTATTTTAAACAAACTTGCTTGTAATTAACAATACCAGTTGAAAATACTCGAATGCCAGCTACACAACTAACATGAGGTTCAATTTCTTTTACTTCTTCTGGGCTGATTTTCTGGACTGTTAGATTATTTTCTAAGCCGCGTTTGTAGAGATTTTCTAAGCGTGGTATTTCTTGTTCATCGGTAGCAACAATGACTTTACCGCAGATTTCATGGTCAATTCCATGCTCTTGGCAGAATTCCACCATTGAGCGACTACCATCTCGGCAAAATTTAGCTTTAAAACTCCCTGGTTTGTAATAAATGCCAGAGTGAATTACACCACTATTATTGCCGGTTTGGTGAAATGCCCAGTTGCTTTCTTTTTCTAATACTAGAATGCGTGCTTGTGGATAGCGTTTACCCAAGGACATCGCTGTTGATAAGCCTACTATTCCACCGCCGACAATAGCAAAATCGTACATTGGTATTACTGCACTTAAATCAATTGTGAATATGTCAATGGTCAATGGTCAATGGTCAAGAGTCAATGGTTAAAAGCTAGGGGTAGAAGCCCAAAGAGTGAAATTGCACACTACCCTTCTCCCCAAGGGAGACGCTACGCGAACGGGAAGCCGCGCAGAGCGCGTCTACACACTTCCTCTACCATACTTGCCAAGGAGCTTTACCACTTTGCCATAGGTCTTCGAGATAATTTTTATCGCGTAAGGTATCCATTGGTTGCCAAAAACCATTGTGTCTAAAAGCGGAAAGCTGTTCCATGTCAGCCAGCTTTTCTAATGGTTCTTTCTCCCAAATTGTGGTGTCATCCGCTATTAAATCAATAACTTCTGGTTCCAGAATAAAATAACCACCATTGACCCAAGCACCATCACCATCACGTTTTTCCCGGAAGCTAGTAATTTTAGTTTGCTCTTGCTCTAAGGAAATAGCACCAAAACGTCCGGCTGGTTGTACGGCTGTGAGTGTGGCTAATGTTTTTTGCTGTTGGTGAAATTTAATTAGCTCGGTGATATTTACATTACTAACGCCATCACCATAAGTAAAGCAGAAAGTATCATTTCCTACATGTTCAACAACTCGTTTTAAGCGTCCCCCAGTCATGGTTTTATCACCTGTATTCACTAAAGTGACACGCCAAGGTTCTGCATAGCCAGAATGCACATTCATTTGATTAAAACGCATGTCAAAAGTTACATCTGACATGTATAAAAAGTAGTTGGCAAAATACTCTTTAATGACGTAACCTTTGTAACCACAACAAATAATAAAATCATTAATGCCGTGGGCAGAATAAGTTTTCATGATGTGCCACAGAATTGGCTTACCACCAATTTCAACCATCGGCTTGGGCTTGATACTGGTTTCTTCACTGAGGCGTGTACCAAGTCCACCAGCCAAAATCACCGCTTTCATGTAGTTACCTCGGAGATTTGTAGGGAATTATTATTTAGAATTGCTTGAGATGAAGAGGATGCACTTGGTTTGAGAAAAATCGTTTCGTTCTGTTTTTCTCCGTAAATAATCTAACTATAATTTTTGCTACTTGTATGAAGGGAAAGTAAATTAAAATCTTTTATGTGTGAAAGGTTTATGAATAATTTTTACACGTAAAATATTATCACTTAAATAAATATAAATGTTACCAAATAAATCATCAGGATTATATTTTATAACCCTGATATTACTGACGTTTAATTATAGTAATACAATGACTGGTTACTAATAAATTAGTAACCAAATTTACTTGTATAAAGATTATTTCGTGAAAATATAGAGACTCAGATACCCGACTTCTTCAAGAAGTCGGGTATCTAATTGTTAAATAATCAAGAGATAGTATTGACTATTGACAACTCTCTAATTTGTTCCGACATTATCCCAAGTTGTAGAACTTTGCAGTAAAGCATTACATTGACTTTCGATGATGACGCACATACTGCTAAGTGCTTGCTGGTAGTTTTCTGTATCTTCTTGTTCTAAGGCGAGTTTGGCGGCTAATTGTAAATCGTCGACGGCTGCGTGGTTATTTTTTGCCGCTTCTTTACCGCCGTATTGGGCGATTTCATAGCGTACCATACCGCGTTTGAGATAGACTTTTGCCAATTTTTCGTTCAGTTGTAATGCTTGGTCAAAGTCGGCGATCGCTTTTTGGTATTGTTGAGCGTAGTCGGTACTATATTGAGCCATTTGATAATATACCGAACCCCGCTGAAAATAAGCTTCGGCTTTGGAGGCGTTGAGTTTAATCGCTTCTGAGAAATCTCCTATAGCTTCTTGGAACTCTTTGAGGGATTCACCACTATACTTAGCTATCTGCGCCCGAACAATACCTCTTCTGATATAAGCTTCGGCTTCTTTAATGTTGAGGCGGATGGCATTGTTAAAATCTGCGATCGCTAAATGATATTCTCGATCTGGATCATTGCTATACTCAGCCAGCATATAGCGAGCGTTACCGCGATTAACTAAGGCTTTGACTTCCTGCGGATTAATTTGCAATGCTTTGGAATAGTCTGCTAATGCCCCTTCGTAATCTTTGAGATTGTAACGAGCATTACCTCGGTTGATAAAAGATTTGGCGTATTTTGGTTCTTCTTGGATGGCTTTCGTAAAGCTTTCGACTGCTTGCTTGTAGTCGCGCACTTGGTAGGCAGCGTGGCCTTGTTTATAATAATCGGCAAACTGAAGAGCTTGATGACTAGGTTTAGAATTTGCCATCAAGGTCTGTTGAGTATAGGCATTCTGCGACACAAATGGACGGGTGAATTTCACCATCACATCTAAATAACCCAACATCCCCAAACCCAGACAACCCAAAACTATGGGGTAAAGTTTTGATATCTTGCGCCGCTGATAAGGAAAATAGCTTGGCTGATTGTTTGGTTGCCAAGAATTTGCATGGGCAAATGACATGGCAGGCTGTGGTATGCGTGCAGGCTGATTATAACGCCTTGTGGGAATGGTACGTGGTCTGAGATGTTCTTTATTTTCAATTGCCCGCTGTGATGGAAAAGGATCACGTCCGCCTAAGCGCAAAGAACGCTCACACCAAGGGCAGCTGTGCAGGTGATTGCTGTAGCGATGCTGGGGATTGGTGGTGCAAGTAATCAGGGCATCTTCGGCTTCAGTGAGGGCAGATAGCCAAGTTTGGGCATTTGGACGTAACTGGGGATTTTTGTGTCCAGCTTCAAAACACTGGACAAATAATTCCTGCAAGCTAGGATGTAGCATTTCCCAAGGGGGTGCAATGGGAGTTGGCAGGTAAGGAACTTGACGGTGTTGGCTGTAGGTGAAATGTCCGGCGGCGATGCGGACTTCGTAAGCTGGTGGTTCGGCAGTACCTTGAAAAATCCCAGAAAAAGGATGTGTACCTTCCATTAATAATTGGAAGATGATCACTGCCAAGCCAAACACATCGTGAGTAATTGCGCGATCGTGTTGGGCAAAGACTTTATTTTGCAATTCTGGTGGAGTAAACTCAGCTTTACCCACCCCACATCGGTAAACAAGATTGTTTTTTAAATCTGGCACTTGGAAAGAGTCAGTATCTACCAAACTCACCAGTGCAGTGTCGCTGACTAAGATGTTGGACTCGTTGACATCACCCACGCAATAACCACTACTGTGCAGAGCCGCAAAAGCTGCCGCTAAATTACGCGCTGTGCGAACTAAGTATTGATAGTTAAATAAAGGGCAGTGTTGGCGACGGGTTCTAGGGTTGTAAAAATCGATGATTGGTCGCATTCCCCGAATTCGAGGCATGATGAAACCAATAACGCTTTTGCTCCCATCTGCCGTTTTGATTAGCTCTTGTGGCCAAGCAATGGAAATATGCCCCAAGTTAGCTGTGGGGTTTTCTGGTGGGTTAGCCAGCATCGCTTGCAGTTTTTTAGCGTGATTGGCTGTGGGTTTGTGATAAACCTTAGCCACTAATTCGCCATCGGATGGCACTGCATAAATACAGGCTTCACCACCTCGTCCTAAGCTAACGCTGAGGTTGATAATTTCTGGCTGGGGAAGACAACGTAGTACCTTCATGTTTAAGTCACAGTTAACGGGGGTTATATAAAAAGACCGAACTTGCAGAATCCTTGTTTATGTGCGGTTGAAGGCAGCAATAATTAGTGTTAAATCATCATCGGTACGTTGTGTAATCCGATCCGAACCTAAAAACCTCACCAGTTGCTCTTTAGCTAATGTTTTATCCTCAGCGTTTTCGATAAAGTCAAACAAAGGAAAAAAGAAGGGTTTGTGAGGTTCGCCAACAACCATGTTTAAAGCCAGCATTTGTAGTCCATCGGTGAGGATACCAACATTGACTATTTCTTCACGCCATAATCTCATTTGTGCTGTATCTATAGCATCCAAGGAAGTCAAGAAAGTCGTTTCGTTGATATATTCTCCGTTATTGGGTATGGTTAGCGCAATTAAATTTCCTTGACGATTCTTGGCGACTGCCATACCGTCACCGATTTGGGCTGCTGCTACCATTTCTGGTGTAGCGATGGTGATTATTAAGGTAGTTGCCAAATCTTGAGGCTGTTGGTTACAGGCTGCGGCTTCTGTTTCTACTGCTTTTTTGGCAGCCAGCAAGGCATCACTTAACAAAGATTGCACAACCAAATCATCAGCTAAAAAAGCGCGCGAGACTTCTTTAATAGATAAATGTTCTACAGCTGCTTCGGTGGCTACCATTGCGCCAATTTTCCCCTGACTGGCAGAACCTGCGCCATCGGCTGCTGCGGCTACTAATATATTGTCTGGCAATAACTGCCAGTTGTGAGCATCCTGACACAGCTGCTTGTTTCTGATGTGGCTGGTACCACATACAGATGCGGCGACTACCCGCCAATGATCAATCTGTTTTGATGTGTTCATAGATTCTTTGTCTGGGCTGGCTGTGTAAGTATTAAATCGCGATCGCGCGATTAAATGGAACCCCAGCCAATTGGCGGTAGTGCTACTTGTTCATCTACTTGGGAGTGGGAAACAGCCGCCATACTCGCTGACAGCCACATAAACATTTCCACGAAGTTAAGTCCTCGCAGTTTGAGTGGTGTCCGCACAGCTAACTGATTTAGGGTTGTCATGTTGGCATTTTCCACACCAACTGAGAAAAAGGCTACGCGCTTATTGGCTTCGTCGCCTTGAACTCGCTGTGCGGCTTGGGCTACTAGATGCTCTTGTTCACCTTGAGGTTCGCCATCGGTAATCATGAATACCCACGGACGATAATAGGCAATGCCATTAGCACGATACAAGGATTTGCGCTCTTGTACCATGTCTAAGGCTTTATGAATTCCTGCGCCCATACTGGTGAGTCCTTGGGCTGTCAAAATTGGGGGGTTAAATAGATCCGCTGTCACAAAGTCTTGTATTACATTTACTTGGCTATCAAAAGTAACAATTGCTACTTCAACGCGTCGCGCTGCTAAGGAATTTTTAACTAATTCATCTTTCAAACTCAGCAAACCTTGATTTAATGCTTCGATGGCTTCACCTTGCATTGAGCCAGATGTATCTAGTAATAATACGCAAGGACAACGGGGTTCGGGGTTTTCCGCAAATTCTACTACTTCATCCAGGGTTAATGTATCTTGCATAACTTTTTGTGTTATGTTATAGTCCAAAGCTTTATTTTCCTTTGTTCAAAGTATATAGTTAAGTTTCCGGAGCCTAAAAGGGAATAACTAAATTTTTGGCGATCGCCTGCTGAGTCTTCATATAACTATTAAACAAATACTTTTCCCTAAATTCTCTACACATTTAATAAAGTTTTCATCAAGTTCCGCCTGAGAGACCAAAAATTTACGAGGAGTTCATATTTCCTGCATTCACGGAACGACAAAGTCTTATATAGGGCAAGTGGCAGAGTATAATAAACATCAAAATTTGCCTAGATAAAAGTTTAAAGATTTCGTGTGGAATATATCATTTTTGTGCCAAACAAAAGTGTTAATTCATCCAAGTTCATCATTCAGAAAACATTTAAACTCCCTTTTCGCCATCATACTGAGTTGCACAAGTAAAATTTTTATTGTTTTTTCATTTTCTTCAGTATTTCTGAGAAATGAATTATCTATCTTTTGAGGGATGTATTTCTCTAATCTTGAATCTAGGTTGGTCGAGGAACTTTATATCAAAATAAAACTTGATATTTTTGCTTTGGCAGTTTCTTAAGTTATGTCTGTAGTTGATACTCCTGAAAGAATTTTGTGTGTAGATATTGGCGCAGCTACAGCTTGGATTGTTGACTGAGTAAAAATACTAACTTCAGCGCTTATACTCAGACATAGTAATGAAACTTATGTTATGGGTATTGTCTTTCTATCTGAGCAGCGCATCAAGTTCAGTGAGTAATAGCGATGATTTCCATAACCTTGAATATAGATTTATATTCTTCTTCGAGAAAATAATTTTCTTGGAGACATATTAAAACTAATAAAGTAAAACATAAATAAGCATCCAAATTTACATAAATTCTGTATAATTCTCTAAAACAATTTTTTAAAATGCCTAATTTCGGTACATTTACAGTGTTACGTCCTTATAGTTTATTAAAACAACTATCTAATGGTATTGACACTACTTGTTTACAAGCCTTTAGTAACTTAGTTACTTGGTTGATTTATGTAGAACAGGGAGCTATAACTTATGCGACAAACTCTGTTGAACCTTTTGATAGGCTAGAACGTCATCTGCGCCGCCTCAATTTGCTCAGTAGCGCAACCCGCGTACAATTACGTATGACTTTTGAACAAGAGTTGTTAAATTATGACATTGCTGATAGCAGTGATTTATCAACTCAACCTGCTGATTACCAAGCAATTCATTGGCTAGTCAACGAAGGTTATCTGGATAATGCACAAGCTACAATCTTGATTCAAGAATTGGTCAAAGAAGTTATTGAATCATTTTTGTTAGTGAAAACAGGTACTTATGCTTTAAGTGATGCAACCCAAACACTGACAAAAATTTGTCGGCTGGATGTGGAAAAAACTCTGGAAATTTGCCAAATTCGCATACAAAATTGGCAATCTTTCACTCCCCAAATTTCTTCCCCTTACCAGCGTCCTTACCTGTTAATTAACAGTAAGTTACCCAGCAAGAATTTCCCAAAACTACCGCCAGAATTAACTAATTGGATGAAAGGTTTTAGCCTACGTCATCTGGCTGTAATTATGAATCAAGATGAAATGCAACTGATTCAACATTTATACCCTCACATTGTGCAAGGTGGGGTAATTATGCACGAACCAGATCCACCATTTGATCAGTTACCTAAGTATAAGCCAGAAGCCACAACATCTTCTCGATATACAACAGCATTACTCAACAAACAATTCATAGATACGGTAGTAGAACCCAGTAACCGTAATGCTGAACCGGAGACGGCTCTGGCTGTAGAAGATTTTCCACTTGTAGTGCGATCGCCACAAACATCTGCACTGTCAAGCCAAAATCTTCAGGAATTAACAATACTAAATACCATAAATTATGCACCTGAAATAGTAACGAATAATACCGTAACTATCAAAAAGACTTATAAAATCATTTCTGTTGATGATAGCCCAACAATTCTCAAAGAAATTAGTCGGTTTTTGGAAAGCGAGAATTTTTCTGTAGTGACAATTGATGATCCACTTAAAGCGGTTATGTCGATTATTCGCCATAAACCAGACTTAATTTTGTTAGACCTCAACATGGCTGGGATTGATGGCTACGAATTATGCAAAATCATTCGAAATAACTCTTTCTTTAAACACACTCCGATTATTTTTGTCACAGGTAATAAAGGACTTGTTGATAAAGTCAAAGCCCGATTAGTCGGAGCCTCTGGTTATTTAACTAAACCATTTACCCGTGCTGAATTACTAAAACTTGTGTTTATGCACTTGGCTTGAAAGAAGGCAGGAGGTGAGACAGCGCGGTCTTGGGGGTTTCCCCCATGAGCGACTGCGAACCCGAAGGGCAGGCGGTAGGAAAAGATGTTTACTCAACTTAGCACTCAGCACTCAGGATGAAATTAAAGGCCGATGTATGCGGATAATACAGATGGTGCGTGATTGACAATCAAAATGCAAATCAGTCGAGAACTATCCCTACCAACTATGGGTTGCGGAACTTGGGCGTGGGGAAACCA
The DNA here is from genome assembly GCA_003990705.1 of Nostoc sp. HK-01. Lineage (GTDB taxonomy): Bacteria > Cyanobacteriota > Cyanobacteriia > Cyanobacteriales > Nostocaceae > Nostoc_B. Next base: position 684,870 of record AP018318.1, on the reverse strand, counting down.
ACTCTTGTGGGGATACAGCGAAAGTATGGACGACCAGTTGCAAGCCGTGTTTAACTTGTGCGTGAGTAATGGCGTGACCTTATTTGACACAGGTGATTCTTACGGTACTGGCCGATTGAATGGGCGTAGTGAATTACTTTTAGGAAAATTTTCCCAAGCATATCAGGGTTTAAATCAGGAAAACATTTGCATTGCGACAAAACTGGCTGCTTACCCTTGGCGATGGACGCGCCAGTCCATGATTAAAGCTTGTCAGTCTTCCGCCAAGCGCTTGGGTAAAAATGTCGATTTAGTGCAGATGCACTGGTCTACAGCCAATTATGCACCTTGGCAAGAAAAAGGCCTATTAAATGGTTTAGCTGACCTTTACGAACAAGGTTTAGTTAAAGGTGTTGGTTTATCAAATTATGGGCCGCAACGGTTGAAAATGGTGCATCAACGATTTGCGGAACGAGGTGTACCGATTTCTACCTTACAAGTCCAGTATTCTTTGCTGTCTACTTATCCGGTGACGCAACTAGGATTAAAAGATGTTTGTGACGAATTGGGTATTAAATTAATTGCTTACAGCCCTTTGGCTTTGGGGATATTAACAGGTAAGTATTCCGAAAAAGGAACTTTTCCCCAAGGTATTCGCGGATTGTTATTTAGACAGTTATTACCAGGAGTGCGATCGCTGTTAACATCCTTAAAAGAAATAGCGCAATCACGCCATAAAACTATGTCACAGGTAGCCATTAACTGGTGTATCTGTAAAGGAACTATTCCCATCCCCGGTGCAAAATCCCTCACCCAAGCACAAGAAAATATTGGCGCTTTAGGTTGGAAACTCGACGCAGCAGAAATAGCAGAGTTGGATAAAGCCGCCGAGAGTACAGATAAAGTCATGGTGCAGAATATTTTTCAGACTAAATAAAGCTAAAAATAGTCTTTAGCACTCTTTTCCCAGTCCCTACTTTCTATTCCCAACAAGTGACTTAATATACCTCTCCATCAATACTCTTCTCCTTCAACAGTTAGATGCAGCTGACTTTCGCCAGTGCAAAGCTATGAGGATGTCATAGTTTGATTTTAAGGATTCACTTGTGGAGATTAGCAGACGAGATTTACTGAAGATAGCTTCTGCTTCAGGTTTAGGAACAGTCGGACTAGCAGCTTCAACCGGACTTTCTAAACAAGCTTTAGCCCAAAATCAGCCTAATCAGACCAAAACAGGCGAAATGATCTATCGGCAATTAGGACGCACTGGGGAAAGAGTATCGGTAATTGGTTTGGGTGGACACCACATTGGTAGACCAAAAGATGAGGAAGAAGGAATTCGGCTGATCCGTACAGCTATTGATCGCGGTATCAACTTTATGGATAATAGCTGGGACTATCACAACGGTGGGAGTGAAATCCGTATGGGTAAAGCACTCCGGGATGGTTATCGGCAAAAAGTTTTTCTTATGACCAAAATTGATGGTCGTACAAAAGAAGCTGCGGCCAAGCAAATTAATGATTCTTTAAAAAGATTACAGAGCGATCGCATAGACTTATTGCAACATCATGAAATCATCCGGATGGAAGACCCAGACCGGATTTTTGCCCCTGGCGGCGCAATGGAGGCGGTTCTAGAAGCCCAAAAAGCTGGCAAAATTCGCTACATCGGCTTTACTGGTCACAAAGACCCCTTAGTTCACCTGAGAATGCTTGATGTTGCTGCTCAAAACAACTTTCGTTTTGATACAGTACAAATGCCATTAAATGTCATGGATGCTCATTTTCGCAGTTTTGAGAGCCAAGTTTTGCCCAGACTAGTCAAAGATGGAATTGGTGTATTGGGGATGAAATCAATGGGCGATCAAAACATTCTCAAAAGCAACACAGTTAAACCCATAGAATGCTTACACTATGCCATGAATCTACCAACATCAACCGTGATTACAGGCATTGAAAGCATGAAAATCTTAGACCAAGCTTTTGAAGCAGCTAAAACATTTCAACCCATGAATCAAGCACAAGTCCAAGAACTGCTAAATCGGACTCGTCAAGCTGCTGCGAAAGGTCAATATGAACTATTTAAAACTACTAGTCAATTTGACAGTACAGCACTTAATCCTGAGTGGTTGGGTTGATTTATCAAAAAATTCAGAAGGCAGAATTCAGATTTGGAAATCTTTGACCTTCTGTCTTCTGCCTCTGATAATTAATTACTCTTTAATTGTGTGACTAATCGGCTTTCTACTAGGAGCCAATACCATTAAAACATCGAATTGTTCTTTATCTGATGTGGTAGCACTTGTAGCACTAATACTGTAGACTGAGCCAATAATTGGTTTCCAAGGTCTGAAACTTTGATCATCAAAGAAACTGGGTAAAAATCCATAAATCCATGACAAAGTAGACCCCCCATTTAAATAAAAATATCCATAGTTAGGACGGGGTAAAGAATTAGTCGCAGTTTTAAAATTATAAGTTGAAGGTAACGGAATATAAGGCTGTGGTACTAAATCTTGTATTGCGCCAAATCCTGTTGTAATTACAACAGTTTTTTCGTCTACCCAATTATAAGCCAACAAACTTTGTGAAGCTTCTCCACCTACATCCCAACTCGTGATGTTTTGACCTTTAATATTGTGAGTATTTACTACAACTTCTCCTGTTGAAAAAGATGTAATAAATTCATTTAACTTCTTCAGAGTAGTTTCAGCAGCGGCTCGATTGTTAGTTTCTAAAGCCATACCTATCCCTAAATTCAAGTTAGGAACTGAGCCTAATAATCCTCCCTTAGAAGGAAACAGAAAGAAGGCATAATCACCATTCATCCAATTGAGAATGTCTTTTTCTAAATCGAGTTTAGTACTATTGAAAACAAAACTCCGCAGTTGGGTGAGATATTCTTTGAGTTGTGGCTTTGTACTCAAAGCTTCGGTTAAAACTAGCCATTTCTGATTTAGATTGCGACCAGTGGCAGCAGAGTAGGTGGCTGCTGGCAATCTTGATACTATCGCTTCTGGCTGTTCGGTTTGAAACTCATCTTTTTCTGATTTAGGAGTTTGGCGATAGGCTGTAGCTTGAAAACGCAATCCTTCTGGTTCTACTGTTAAAAAACCATTGACACTACCCAAGTTTTTCAATTCATCAAGGTTAATCGCATCAGCACTAAGAACAGGAAAAGGCAGGCTTGGATCTTTGCTAATATCGTTAATTAAAGGCACAAAAGTTGCCAAATTTTCATACATTGAAAACAAAGATTTAGCATACTGAGGATTTTTGATTGTGTCTTGGAATTGGGCATTTTGAGCTAGATTATTCTCTCCTTGAGCAGCATCAATAATTTGCTCAATGGGTTTAGCCGTAATCCCGGTGACAATGTAACCTGGTAAAGTAGCGATCGCAATTCCTCTTGGTCTTGTTTTTAACCAATCTGGATTACCTAAAATCGGCGGTATAGCCGCTAAGTTTGATTTTTTCTGAGAACGAACCTGCTTGAGTTGTGATTTGCGTTGAATCTTAGGTGTATTTGCAGGCTCTGGGGGTAATTCTGGTAATTTGGGTGCTGAATTTGATTCAGGTAATTCTGGTGTTTCTGGCGTGGGTGTTGATTTTGGTTGTTCTGGAGGTTGCACTTCTACAAT